>JBKPMY010000343.1:0-27322 GCA_046732375.1 Myxococcota bacterium | reverse complement strand
ACCAGAAGGACACCGACAACGACGGCATCGGTGATGCCTGCGACAAGGACATCGACGACGACGGCGTGCTCAACGGTCAGGACAACTGCAAGCTGGACAAGAACCCCGACCAGCGTGACGACGACGGCGACGGCGTCGGTGACGTCTGCGACTCGCGGTACTGCGTGGTGGTGGACCCGTCCAACCCCGACGCCTGCCTCGACCCGAACGCGGCCTTTGCGGTGAGCGCCGGTGGCAGCATCACCCTCAAGCGCGGTGAGGCCCTGCGGCTGCCGCTCTTCGCCAACCGCAACAACGTTGGCATCAGCTACAGCTGGACTGTCAGCAAGCGGCCCTCGGGCTCCTCCGCCGCGGTCCAGAACCCCATCGGCGTGGCCAGCGTCAGCCGGCACTGGAGCTACGCCTATGCCGACAACGTGGGCAAGCCCATCTTCACCCCCGACGCCGAGGGTGAGTTCGAGCTGCAGCTGAGCGCGAAGATGGTCACCCCGGATGCGCGGTACCCGGGCGTGCAGCAGTCCATCGCGGCGCTCAAGGTGACGGTGCAGTCCGGAAGCCAGGCCAGCGGTGGCTGCACCGCGCTGCCCCTGGGTGCTCCGGCCGCCGGTCTGGCCCTCGCCGCCCTCGGTCTCCTCGTCCGCCGCCGCCGCCGCTGATCGACGGTGCCCCGCGTCGCCTGCCCCGACCTCAGGGCGGGCGGCGGGGCGCGCCCCTGGCCGACCCTCAGGCCCGGTCGCGAGCCCGCGCGCTGGCGATCGCCTCGAGCGTGAGGTCGGCCGCCTTCCGGGCCGAGGCCGGGTTCTGCCCGGTCACCAGCCGCCCGTCGGCGATGGCGAAGGGCTGGAAGTTCGGAGCGGTTTCCACCGTGGCCCCCAGCGACTCGAGCTTGCTCTGGAGCAGGAACGGGACGGCCTTCGCGAGGCCCACCGCTTCCTCCTCGGAGTTGGTGAAGGCGCTCACCCGCCGGCCGGCCACCACCCGCTTGCCGTCGGAGTCCAGCGCGCCGATCAGCCCGGCGGGCCCGTGACACACGGCCGCCACGACCCGCCCGGCCTGCCAGGCCCGCGACAGGGCACTGGCCAGCGCGAGGCTCACCGGGAAGTCGAACATCGTCCCGTGGCCACCGGGCAGGAAGACCGCGTCGAAGCGAGTGGCGTCGACCGACTCGAGGGGGAGCGAGTGGGTCAGGATCCGAGCGGCGGCGGGGTCCGCGAGGAAGCGCTCCACGACTGGGGCCTCCGGCCCGGTGGGGGGGAGGGACCGGGGATCCACCGGGACCTTGCCCCCGTGGATCGAGGTGACCGTCACGTCGGCGCGGGCGTCGATGAACCGCAGATAGGGCACGGCGAGCTCCTCCAGCCAGAGGCCGGTGGACTTGCCGGTGTCCCCCATCGTCGCGTGTGAGGTCACCACCATCAGGATCCTGAGTGGCACCATCGAGTCGCGTTCTCCTCGGTGGACGAACTAACGACGATCTCGCGGCCGCGCCCGGCCCGGGGCCGCCTGCGGCGACCGTGGTGAACGCTTCAGGACGGTCATTGCCCCAGCACGCAACGATCCGGTGGCGCAGTGTCCGCGGACGGATGCGGGGACGAGCCGTTCCGGTGCTCCGGCGTGCTCGGGAGCGAAGGCGGCCGGTGTGCCGGGGGTGCCGCCGAGCACCACGACGTTGAGACCGCGACTGCGAGGGTCCGTGCCGCCGAGGATGCCTGGAACACCCGCGATCCCGAGCGGGTGGCCGTTGCGTACACCCCGGACAGCCGCTGGAGGAACCGCGCCGAGGACCGGAAGGCTCGCCGCAGGGGCCGAGGCCTGCGGATCACCCCGGCCTGACCCAGCTGGGCCTCTGAGCACGGCGCCACCGGTCACTCGCGGTAGGTCTTCCCTCCGGGGACGGTTCCGGGCACGGGCTGCATCTCCTGCTCGTCCGCGCCGTCGGCGGTGGCGTCCTCGTCCGGATCGGACTCGTCCTCTCCCCTGGGAGCGAAGGGGAGCTGCAGGCCCGGCGGCGTGGCGGCCCCGGCCTGGGCGAGGCGGGAGCGGAATTCCTTCGCCGCGAAGACGAACGCCACGCCGAGATAGAGCAGGAGGAGGAACACCACCCCGCTCGACCCGGGCGCGGTCATCCCCAGGATCGGCGCCAGCGGGTACGCCAGCGGCGTCCGGGGCACGGGGGCCACCGTCCCGGGATGCACCAGGGCCTGCAGCTCTGCGACCCGCTTGCAGAGGAAGGGATGCGAGGACATCAGCTCGGTGGTCGCCATCCAGAACCGTCCGCTCTCCGCCCTCTGCTCGGCGAACGCCCGGAGATTGACCTCCCCGGCGTACTTCCCGCCCGCGGCGAGCACCACCAGGCCTCGCATGGCCGGCTCCAGCTCCTCGACCACCGCAAGCCCGCACCGGTCGCCCGTGTACTCGCGCGCCCGGCTGTAGGCCGCTCCGAGCCAGGGAACGAGGCGGAACGGAAGCAGGAAGGCGTTCCAGGCGAGGTGCCCCGCCGCCAGGTGGCCGAGCTCGTGACCGAGCACGAAGTCGAGCTGGCGCGGGTCATTGCAGGCGTCGGCGAGCGAGGAGGAGAGGATGACGAAGCGGCGCGACAGCAGCTTGGTGGCGAAGGCATTGAGCAGCCCGTCCGCCTGGAGGAGGTACAGCTCGGGCACGCGCTCCATCCCGAGCCGGCGCGAGGCCGCCTCCAGCCGGCGATGCAGATCCGGCAGCTGGTCCGGGCCAACCCGGACGCCGTTGCCGTGCACCGAGGCCAGGAAGACCGCATGGGCCATGGCCAGGAAGCCCAGGACCAGGACGGCGTAGACGAGGCCGAACCCCAGGGTGAGCAGGGTCAGCGCCGCCCAGCACACGGCGGAGACGACGACCCCGAGGACAAAGAGGGGGGGTTCCTTCGGCGACACCAGCCGCTTGTCGAGCGCCACGTTGCCGGAAAGCCTAGCCGAGAAGGCACAGGCCCCGCGGGTGGTGGCACAATGTCTCCCCGGAGGTCGTCGGTCGGTCCATGCCCGCGCAGCTCTTCCTTCATCAGCTCCAGCTCGGCCCGATGCAGAACTTCGTGTACCTGGTGGGGACCGAGGGGGAGCGAGACGTGGTGGTGGTGGACCCGGCGTGGGACGTGGACGCGATCGAGAAGACCTGCGTCATCCACGGCAAGCGCCTGTGCGGGATTCTCCTCACCCATTCCCACAAGGACCACACCAACGGGGTGGGGGAGCTGCTCGGTCGCCGGGACCTCCCGGTCTACGCCAACCGGGCGGAGATCGAGTTCTCGGACGACCTGAAGACTTTCGGCGACGCGCTCCGGCCGCTCGGGCCGGGTGACCCGGTCCCTCTGGGGGGCGTGACCGCCCGGGTCATCCACACGCCGGGCCACACTCCGGGCTCGCAGTGCCTCTACGCGGCCGATGCGCTGCTCTCGGGGGACACCCTGTTCGTCAACGGCTGCGGCCGCTGCGACCTCCGCGGCGGCGATCCCGGGCAGATGTACAGCACCCTGCACCAGACCCTCCGCAAGCTCCCCGGCGTCACCCGCCTCTTCCCGGGGCACGATTACGGAGACGTCTCGGTCTCGTCCCTCGACCGCGAGTCCACCCGCAATCCCTACTTCCAGCTCAAGGATGCGGCGTCGTTCGTGGCATACCGGATGCGGCCGCGGACCTGACTGCCTCCAGGGCATCGCTCGGCGTCGGAGCCGCGCGGCGGAGCGCGATCGAGCCGGCCACGACCAGCACCGCGACCGACACCGCCGACCAGAGGAGGGACCAGAGCACGGCCGGGACGTGGGTCTGCGCGGCGAGCAGCGCCGCGTCGCTGAGCCCTCCGCCAGGGCGCCACAGGTCGTCCCGGAGGTCGAACAGCGCGTACAGCCCGGTGAACACGGCCATCACCGTCACCAGGGCCCTCACCCCTCCCGCCGGGAGGAACCGCGCGCCGACGAGGAGGACCGCCCCCATCACCAGGCAGTAGCCGAGGGTGAAGCCGTTCCCCGCGTAGATCACCCCCATCGTGCTCACCCACGCGCCCATCGCGTAGAGCACCGCCCGGTGCAGCCGGAACCGGAAGGCCAGCACCAGCTGGAGCGCACCGGACAGGGCGCTGCCCACGTAGCCGGCCGAATAAACGGCAATCTGAGGAAGCCAGCCGGCGGGCAGGGAGGAGAGGCACTGCCCAGACTCGTCCGCGCCAACGATGACTCGCTCGACCCGCCCGCCGAGGGCGAGCGTGGCCAGCGCGTGCCCCGTCTCGTGGACCAGGACGACCAGGAGGCGCAGCGGGGCCAGCCAGGGGGCGCTCCAGAACCAAAGGCCGGCGACGACCAGGGCGGCCAGGACGAGGAGTCGCCCGGTGTCGATGCCGGTGGGTCTGCGCAGGGACGTAGCCACGGGTGTCCGCCCATGGGACGTCGGGGAGCGTCGTTCTATTTCACGGGCGGCGTTGATGGCCCATCAGCTGGCGCCGGTCTCGGGCGGTGGGCCGGTTGCGATGGGAGGCTTCGTCCGGACACGGGAACGCCCCGGGCCCCTCCCCTTCCTGCGGAGGAGACCCGGGGCGGCCTGGAACCGCGAGCCAGCGCTACTTGGTTGGCTCGGTCGAGCTGCCGCTGCTCCCGGGAGTGCCGGGGGCGCTCTTCTTCCCCTTGGTCCCCGCGTCGCCGCCGCCTCCGTAGCCGGAGCCGCTCTGGTCCGACGAGCCCGTTGAGCCCATGGACGAGCCCGACGAGCCCGCCGAGCCTGACGTCGAGGGGGACGCCGACGAGCCGCTGGACGTCGAGCTGCCCGTCCCGGGGGACCCGGTCGTGCCACCACTGGTCGAGCCACCGGTCTGCGCGAACGCAGCTCCCGCCGCCAGCATCGAGATCACTGCCAACCGCTTCCACCACGTGTGCATTCGCAATTGCTCCCGTTGACGGAGGACGTGCATGCCCTCCTGAGCGGCGGAAGCTGATGTCTGTCCGGCGGAAGCGAAACCCGATCTGCCGCGCTGGGTCGAACGCTGGACGGTTGCGCGAGGCCCTCGGTGAGTCGCTTGGCGTGGGACCCTACGCCTGCTCCTGCGGCTGCTCGCTTTCGTCCTGGCGGGTCATCCCCCAGTCCTTGAGCCTCTTGAACAGCGTCGAGCGAGCGACGCCCAGCTCCCTCGCGACCCGCTCCCGATTGTTGTTGAACTGTCGGAGCGCGGATTCGACGATCTGTCGCTCCGCCAGCTCGAGCAGCTCCTCGAGCTTCCGGCCGGGAATGTACTGACCGGCAACAGCGCTCCCCTCCCGCAGGCGGGGGGAGGGATCGGGATCGAAGGTGAGGTCCGCCTCGTCGATGACCGACCCCCGCCGGAGCAGCAGCGCTCGATGGACGACGTTTCGCAGCTCGCGCACGTTCCCCGGCCAGGCGTGGGACTCCAGTCGCGCCAGCGCGGCGGGCGTGAAGCGCACCGTCTGCCCCCGCGGCGAGAACTGCGAGAGGAGGTACTCGGCCAGCGCCGGGATGTCCCCCCGGCGGGTGCGGAGCGGCGGAAGCGTCAGCGGCACCACGTAGAGCCGGTAATAGAGGTCGTCCCGGAACTGCCCGGTGCGGCTCGCCGCGAGCAGGTCGCGGTTGGTCGCCGCCACCACCCGGACGTCGACGTGACCAGGCCGGCTCGAGCCCACGCGCTTGATCTCCCCCGACTCGAGAGCCCGCAGGAGCTTCGGCTGCAGCTCGAGAGGAAGCTCGCCGATCTCGTCGAGGAACAGCGTTCCTCCGTCGGCCTCCTCGAATGCTCCCTTGTGCGCACCGACGGCCCCGGTGAAGGCGCCCTTCTCGTGGCCGAACAGCTCGCTCTCGATGAGCTCCTTGCTGATCGCCGCGCAGTTCACCGGCACGAAGGGACGCTCGGCGCGCGAGCTCCGGGCATGAATGGCGCGCGCAACCAGCTCCTTGCCGGTGCCGGACTCTCCGAGGATGGTCACCGCGGCCGACGAGGGTGCGACTCGGTCGATGAGATCGATCAGCGCCTTCATCGCCGGGTCCGCACCCACCAGCCCCTGCCAGGAGGCAGCTGCCTCCCTGCGTGCCGCGGTGGCGGGCTCGACCAGAACGTCGGTCTCGCCGATGTGGAGCTGGGTGTGCAACGGCACCTCCGCCTCGAACAGGCGCACCGCGCCGAGCCAGGTGCCGTTGGTGCTCGTCTGGTCGAGCACGAGGAACCGGTTGCCGCGACGAGTGATGCGTACGTGCTTCCCGGAGATGAACCGGTCGTCGAGCACCAGGTCGTTGCCGGAGTCCTTGCCGATCGTCGCGCCCTCGCCGACCAGCCGGTGCACGGACTCGGTCCCTGCGTGCCGGAGCCGGACCTGGGCCGCCTGCCACCGATCCGAGCCGGCGTCGGCGCGGGGCTGGGCCACCGTGCCCCGGACCTCGGTCTCCGCGGCCTCGTCGCCGCTCGTTGCGTGCGCACGAAAGATGGCCCGCCACTGCCCGAGCGCGATCTCCGTGCCGTCGGCGAGCTGTGCCCGCGGCGCGCGCATGCCCCCGACCACCGTGCCCTTTCCCGAGAGATCCTCGACGCTGGCCGCGTCGCCGGAGAGGACGACCGCGGCCTGCTGCCTGCTCACCTCGGGATCGGGAATGACGACGTCACACCGCTCCCCTCGCCCGAGGACGATTCTCGGACGATCGAGCGAGAAGCGGAGAACCTCCTCGCCCCGCCGCAAAAACACCAGTTCCGGCATCCGACGGCCCCCCCGTACGTGATCCCGGACGCTACCAGCGGGGTCGACCGGAGTCCAACGCAGTCGAACGATGAGTGAGGCTGCAACCTTAACGCCCGGGGCGAAAGCTCGGCTTTCCGAGATACCCGGTCAGCTTGGCGTTCCGGTACGCCGAGTCCTGGGGATCCACCGGGAGCTGGGTGAAGCCCGCGGCGATCATGCCCATCCGGCGGAGGAAATCGGCGCTGGGCCGGATCCGCAGGCTCAGGTCCGGCTCGGAGTAGGGCAACGCCCGGGCGAGCCGCACCGTGCCCGTGGCCTGGATGTCCAGCTCCGGGCCCTCGATGCGCAAGGCCTTCACCGTTCCGGTGCCGCGCTCGATGGGGAGCTCGGCCTCGAGCTTGCCGAAGTTCACCGGGGGCAAGTCGACCGGCGTCATCTGCCCCATCAAGGGGACGGTGATCGTCCCCCCCTTCACCTGAAGCCCGCTGCCGCGGAGGCGCAGACGTCCGGAGGCCTGCGACAGGTCCGGCTGACCTCCCTGCGGACCCGAGGCGGGAACGTCGAGCGAGAGCTCGCCCTCCACCGTTCCCTCCGCGTCCACCCCGGTCAGCGTCGCGAGGCCGGCGCGGGCCAGGTCGAGGTGGTCGAAGTGCAGGCGAAGCTTCGGCGCGCTGCCGCTGCCGATGGCACCCCCGGCAGCGCCACCGAAGAGCGAGGCGGAAAAGCCCACCCCCCAGGGAATCAGCGAGGGCCGGATGGTGAGCCGGTCCACGCGCACCGTTTGCGCCGGAGGGTCGTTCCCGGAGCGCTCGCCCACTCGAAGCCCGCGGGCACTGACCCCCAGGAACGCCGGCCCCATCGAATCGATGCGCACCCAGAGTCCCGCGGCGTCCGCCTCCGAGGCGATGCGGGCCCGGACCGCGTCGTAGGGGAAGGTGAGCGCCAGGAAAAGTGCGAAGAGGAACACTCCCAGGCCGACCCAGGCCGCGGTGCGCTGCCACCCGACCAGGGGCGGCAGCTTGAGGGCGCGGACGCGGTCGCGCAGCTCGGCCAGGTCCATCAAGGGTTCGCCTTCAGCCGGTACGAGGTCACGGTGGTCCAGGCGGTGAGGACACCGTCCTTGGGCCTGGGCTCGATGCGCAGGAAGGTGACGCGCACCACGCCCGGACCCTGCTCCAGCGACCCGAGGAAGTCCACCAGCCTGGGCAGCGAGACGTCGGTCAGGGTGAGCTCGACGCTGCTCTCGATGATGCGGCCGTCGCCCACCGGCACGTCGCCCTTGGGGTTCAGCGACGGGATGTCCAGCCCGACGTGCCGCCCCTTCTCATCCACGTAGGTGGGGAGGCTCACCTCACTCGAGGTGAGCGCGGCCTCGGCCTGCTTCCGGGCCCGCTCGGCCTCGGCGTACCCGGAGGCGAGCTGCTCGGCCTCGGCGAGGCGCTGGAGCTTGGTCTGGGTCCGCCGTCGCGTGGCGTCGGCCGAGCTGGAGAGAAGGAAGAGCACCAGGAAGATCACCACCACCACCGTGGTGGCGCCCGCGCCGGTGACCATCACCCGCTCGCGCGGGTTGAGGCCGAGGAACCAGGTCTGCAGATCGGCCCAGAAGAGGCGCAGTCGCTCGATCATGACCCGGACCCCGCGCTGGCGACCGCGTCACCGCAGTCCACCTGGACGTCGAGCGTGAACTGCACCCGCGACGAGTCCTTTGCCCGCTCCACCTTGCCCTCCTTGACCTCGCGGAAGCAGCGGTACGTCTTCAGGGCCGCGGCGAGCTTGTCGATGCTGCGGGTGGAGTCGGTCTCTCCCCGGAGCTGGATCCGGTCCAGGTCGAACACCATCTGACCGAAGGTCACCGTCACCTCCGGCGGCACCCGCTGCGCCACCTCCGCGAGGAGCCGCGTCGTGGAGACGCTCGGCACTGCGGCGGCCGGGCTCTGCTGGCCACGCAGGAGGTTCAGCGCCCGGTCGTAGTTCTTCTCGCAGCTGCCCAGCACGCGCTGGGTGAGGGCGCAGAGCCGGGCGTCCACCGCCGCCTCGCGCCGCCCGAGCAGGATGGCCCGGGTGACGTTGAACACGCAGAGGAGGAGCGCGAGCACTCCGGCGAAGGCCGCCACCCGGATGAGCCGCTCACGCAGGTAGTCCACGTGGCCGCGGAAGGCGAACTCGGCCTGGCGCAGATTGAAGCGCGGCGCGCGTCCGGTGGACATCGTTCCCCGGAGCGCCAGCGC
Source organism: Myxococcota bacterium (assembly GCA_046732375.1). Taxonomy (GTDB): domain Bacteria; phylum Myxococcota; class Myxococcia; order Myxococcales; family Myxococcaceae; genus RPRB01. The sequence goes on along the minus strand of JBKPMY010000343.1, from coordinate 18,397 downwards.
GTAGGCCTCGGCGGCTCGCGGCTGGACCTCGGGCGGCACGACCGGCGTCGCGGCCGCGGGGAGGAGCAGGGAGTCGGCGGGCAGGCCGAGCTCCGTCCCAAGATGCTCCACAAGCCCGGGGAGCCGGGCGGTGCCGCCGGCGAGGAGGAGCCTGGCCACCGGAAGGTGCTCCCGCCCGGATGCGGCCTTCAGCGTGGCCCGAATCTCCCGGACCAGCGGGGCGATGGCGCGGAGCAGCGCTGCCCGGGCCCGCTCGTGCTCGGGTCCGCCGCCGGGAAGGAGGGAGCCGTCCCGCTCCTTCCAGGCCTCGGCCTCGGCGAGCGGCACCTGGAACTCGGAGGCCAGGGCGCGGGAGAGGTCCCGGCCCCCGCCGGGGAAGGTGCGGGCGAAGAGAAGGCCCTCGGCTGGACGTCCCACGGCGACGCTGGTTCGCCGGTGGCCGAGATCGAGCACCGCCAGCGCCGCGCCGGGCGCCACCTCGAACCGCTCCGGCGCGGCGAGGAAGAGGTTCTGGTAGGCGATCGCCGGGTGGGTCACCACCCGTGGGTCGAGGCCGCGCGCGGCGAGCGTCTTGAGGAGCTCGGACAGCTCCTCGCGGCGCACCAGCCCGACGATCAGGTCGGTGGCGCTGGCCCGCCGCCGGGTCACCTGGTGGTCGAAGACGACCTGCGAGAGCTCGAAGGGAAGCTCGCCCTCGACCTCGAAGGGGAGCGTCGCAGCGATCCGCTTGGCGTCGGTGAAGGGCAGGGTGAAGGCGTGCGTGGCGAGGGACGGTCCGGGGAGCGCCACCACCACCTGCTCCGGAGCCCAGGGGTTCTCGGCCAGGAACACCGCCAGCGCCTCGTCGAGTGGAGCTTCCTCGGCGCGCCGCGTCTCCGCCCAGCGGAGCACGGACGTGCCCCGGCCGGACGCTTCCAGGAGAACGCCCTTGAGCGAGTAGCTCCCGAGGTCGAGTCCGAGCACCCGCGCCATCAGTCCGCCCTCCAGTACAGCACGCGTCCCAGGCCGTCCCGCGTCGGATCCGACAGGCGGATGACCGCGGTGACCCGCCGCTCGACGTCCCCGGCGTTCCCGGTGGCCACGATGCGGAAGGTGTCACTCTTGTCGCCGAGGAAGGAGTTGGCGGTGGTCCCGGTGGTTCCCTGCCGCTGGAGGACCTGGGAATTGACCGCGATGCCCGTGGCCTGCACCACCATGACGAAGTCCTGCACCGAGAAGCCCATGGGCATCAGCGCCTTCGCGGCGCGGATCTTCTGGACGACGCCGTCGAGGAACACCGGGTCGTTGAGCCGTGGGTCCGGCCGCGAGGGGTCGGCGATGCTGCGGATGGCGAGCGCGATGAGCAGTGGGTCGTCGCTGTTCACGTTCAGGGGAGCGTTGGGGTCGGGGTAGACGGTGAGCCGGTCGCCGAAGGCGGCCATGAACCGGTCGGTGACCCCGTTGACCAGGTACAGCTCGCCGAGGGAGTCGAACCAGGCGTTCTTCGGGCGATAGCGCGGGGTGTAGCGCGCGTAGAGCGCCGACTCGTCGGAGAAGCCCGGCTGGAGCGCCACCTGGCCCAGCGCGGTGACGTTGAGCGCGGACTGGGTCTCGTCGTCATCCACCCAGTCCTTCAGGGCGATGAGGACGTCGTTGGGGTTGGCCCGGATGCGATTGGCGTCCTCGCGGTCGAAGACGAAGTCAAAGCGCTTGTCGGAGACCAGGTTGTAGAGCCGCTGCACCGCGCCCTGGGCAGTGCCGGTCTGCAGCCCCGCCAGCGCGTTCACGTTCAGCTTCTCCTGCTCGTCCTCGATGCGGGCGTCGAAGCAGCCGGCAAAGCCTCCGTACTGGACGCGTCCCTGCTCGTCGAGCCCCCCGGCGCCGCTGATGGAGAACTTTCCCCGTCGTCCCTGGCCGGCTTGAGGCACCACGGTCTGGAGGAGGTGACAGTCGAGCTTGGCCATGCGCCAGAGCTGGAGGTTGATCCCCTGCGCGCCGCCGGGAAGCGCGCCGGTGGTCCGGTCGAGCTGTTTCTGGAAGAGCAGGAGCATCCGGGCCAGCTGGATGCTGCTCTTGGCCAGGTACTCGGCGCGGAGGGCGTCGCGCTGATGGGTCGCGAGCTCGAGGTCCACCCGGGTCTGGAAGGCGAACTCGGCCGCCACCGCCGTGAGGATGGCGATGGAGACCGTGACCATCAGCAGGGAGACCCCGCGCTCGTGTCGTCCGGGCCTGCGCATCAGAACCTCGGGATCTCCGTGTTGAGCACAATGCGGGCCTGGGTCACGTACCGCGCCTCACGCCCGGTCTCGTCCACGGCGAAGATGGAGATCCGCACCCGGACCGGAAGGATGGACTTCTTCTCGATGCGCCGGGTGTCCCACTCGTCCACCCAGTCCTTCTTGTCCGAGTCCCAGTAGGCGAAGTCGATCCGCTTCACGTTCTCCACCAGGACATCCTCGATGCCGCCCCGGTCCATCCGGTCGTCGAGGATCGAGTCCTCGCGGCGCATCAGGTTCATCTGCGACTGCCCGCCGCGGCCCGGCGTGGTCTTGGTGTAGTACTCGACCACCATCTGATCGGACTCCTTGGCGTCGGCGTACAGCCGCTGGTGGGCCATGGTGCTGAACAGCAGGCGGTCACGGGTGCCGATGAAGTTGGTGGGACGGTCGTTCTGGTCGCGGTAGCGGCGGGTGTCGTAGTGGTCGCTGACGAAGGCCGAGGAGATCTCCCGCACCATCCGCTCGGTCCCGGTCCGCAGGCTGCGGTACCTGTCAGCCTCGCTCTCCACCACCTCCTTGGCCCGGTAGCCGCTCTGGAAGGCGGCAGCGATGAGCACGCCCATCATCGCGGTGATGCCCACCGCGATGACCACCTCGAGGAGCGTGAATCCACGTGCGCGCCTCATCGGATGGGACGGCCCTGGGGGTCGAGCGGGGTGCCGGGGGGCGTGTTGCCGCGGATCGGGCCGCCGAGAACCCCCGGGATGGATTGGTTGCCGAAGGAGCTGCCCCCGGGGAAGGGATTCTGGCCGGGGACTCCCTGGCCTGGCGGAACGCCCGGAGCTCCTGGCGCACCGGGGGGGCCACCGGACAGCGCGGCCCCGGGTGTTCCGTTCCGGTCCGAGCCCTGGCGGAGCGAGAACACGTCGTTCACCACGTCGATGCTCTCGGTGCGCCGGCCCTCCTTCCAGCTGACGGTGAGGTGCACCTCGCGCACGCTCCGCTGGATCTGCTGGATCAGCTGCTGCATCTGGGTCTGGGCCAGTGCCGCGAACGGCCCGAGGGCCTGGAGCCCCGACGCACCGGTGGCTCCGGGCGGGAGGGCGGTGGATCCGCTCCCGTACTGTTGCTGGATGGACAGGGCGCCCGAGCCGGCGAGTCCCGAGAGCGCGCTCGAGACCCCACCGTCGCGACCGCCCCCGAGCAGAGCGGCCAGCCCGGAGGCGCCATCCGCACCGGGAGGGATGTTGAACAGGGCCTCGAGTAGCTTGTCCGGGGAAAGCTCGGTGGTGCGCGGGGCGAGGATCTGAGCTTTCCAGGAGTAGGCCTCCCAGCCGTCGGCGCGGAAGTCGCCGGAGATCTCCCGATCGTCGTTGTCGAAGCCCTTGTCGTAGAGCTCCTGCTCGATGTCGGTCATCTTCGAGCGGGCGAGCATGGTGGCGATGGTGATTCGCTTGGCGTAGGCGTGGCTGGCCACCGCCCCGGCGTTGAGATCGAAGATCGCCAGCAGCGCGAGCCCGAGGATCGCCAGCGCCACCACCACCTCGAGGAGGGTGAAGCCGCGCCTCATGACTTGGGGATCTCCGGCTCGCCGTCGACGATGGAAGTTCTCCCGGTGAACGGCGAGACCAGCAGGGTCCAGACGTTCTTGCCCTGGCGGACGGTGACCTGGGCCCGCTCGGTGTAGCCCTGGGGGAAGAAGTAGAGGTAGGCGAGCCCGGTGTCGATCTTCGCTCTCTGGTGCGAGGTCCAGACCGAGACCCGGACGCCGCTCATCTTCCGCGGCTGGATCTCGGAGGTGGTGAACGCGGAGAACGCGGCGGCCTTCTCCACCCGGGCCTTCTCCGCGTCGAGGACGTCGAGGAGGCTCGAGCCGGAGGAACCGGAGGAACCAGAGGAGCCGTACGAACCGTAGGGACCGTAGGACCCGGACCCGCTCGCCGCGGACCTCGGGTCCGGCGCAGGCTCGGTCGCCCGGGCGCGACCGCGGCTGTTCTTGCGGTAGGCCTCGACCGCTGCCTTGGTCGCGTCGCGGATCTCCTGGTCCCGGTCCATCGCCGAGGTCACCGGGCCCTTGGCACACTCGGCGCGATAGGAGAACTCGGCCGAGTCGTCCGACGGGAGCAGGAGAACGAGGCGGCAGGTGTTTCCGGTGAGCGCCGCGGTGTCGTAGAGAGAGCGCGCCGCCGCCCCGAGCTCACCCATCGCCTTGCGCGCGCGGGCGCCAGTGAGCGCGCCCAGGCCAAGGATGAGCGCCGAGAAGAGCGCCGCCGCGATCGCGAGCGCGACCATCAGCTCGATCAGTGTGAAGCCCCTCGGCGAGAGGTGGGCGGTGTCCCTTCTGCTCATCACGTGACTACTTGTTGGTGGCGGTGGCCTGTGGCCGGTTGGTGAGGTCCGCGTTCGATCCCTCGCCGCCGGGAGCACCATCGGCGCCGTAGGAGGTCACCACCGGCCGGCCGTTCTCCAGCGTGTAGACGTAATCGTTGCCCCAGGCGTCCTTGGGCATCTTGTCGAGGATCTCCATGTCCACCAGCGCCTTGAGGCCGGTCGTGGTGTCGGGGAACTTGCCCTTCCGCGCGTTGTAGAGTTTCAGCGCCGAGTCGATGTTGCCGATGTCCAGGGTGGTCCGGTCCACGCGTGCCTTCTGCAGCTGCGGGAACACGGCGATCACCACAGCCGAGGCGATCAGGCCGAGGATCACCAGCACCACCATGATCTCGATCAACGTCATGCCGCGTGGGGCGCGGCGACCCTTGAGCTTCCGTTTCATGGAGTGACTCCCTCCGCGACGGGGCGGATCTGAGAATGGAGGGCCCGCGCCTGCGCGCCTGGCCCATAGAGGGCGATGCCCAGCCCGAGCAGAGCGACGACGACCGCGAGGACCGTGGCCGCGGTCACGCCGGTGATCCATCGCTCGAAGGTGGAGCTGGAAGGGGTCATCGGATGGCCGTGTTGAGCTGGAGGATCGGCATGAGGATGCTGAAGGCCACGAACGCCACCGCGACTCCCATTGCGACGATGATCAGTGGCTCCATCAGCGCGGTCAGCGCGCCGATCCGCACGCTGACCTGGTTCTCGTAGCTGTCGGCGACGTTGACCAGCATCTCCTCCAGCTGTCCGGAACGCTCTCCGATGGCGATCATGTGGTGCACCAGCGGCGGAAACTCGCCCGAGCGTTTCAGGGGGCCGGCGATGCTCTCGCCCTCCCGGATCGCGTCCCGGGCGTTCTCCACCACCGACGACAGGACGCCGTTCGTGATCACGTTCTTGGTGATGTCCATCGCCGTGAGGAGCGGAACGCCGCTCCGGAGCAGGGTCGCGAGCGTCCTGCTGAACCGCGCGATGGAGAGCATCCGGACGAGACTCCCGAAGACCGGAGCGCGGAGAACGAAGCGGTCCCACACCGGCCGCCCCTTCGGGCTGCTCTTCCAGCGGATGAACCCGAAGATGGCCAGTCCGAGCAGCGGGAACAGGATCCACCACCAGGTGGCCAGGGTGTTGCTGGTGAAGATCAGGAGCCGGGTGGTCCAGGGGAGCGTCACCTTCATGCTCTCGAAGATCTTGGTGACCTTCGGGACCACCACCGTCATCAGCAGGCCGAGGATGCCGGTGCCGATGATGGTCATGATCACCGGATAGATGAGGGTGCCCACGACCTTCTGCCGGAGCTTGGCCTGGCCCTCGGTGAAGTCGGCAAGCCGCTCCAGCACGGCGTCGAGGGCTCCCGAGGCCTCGCCGGCACGCACCATGTTCACGTAGAGCGAGCCGAAGATCCTCCCGTGCTGGCCGAGGGCGTCGGCCAGCGAGCTTCCCTCGTTGACGCGGGTCTTCACGTCGGACAACACCCGCTTCAGCCGCTCCTTCTCCGTCTGGTCCACCATCGCGGTGAGGGCATCCACCAGGGTCACCCCGGCATGGAGCAGGGTCGCGAGCTGGCGGGTGAGGATCGCCACGTCCTCCGAGGTGATCCGGCCGCGAACCAGCTTGCCCAGCTGCACGTCGCGGCTGCCGAGCGAAGGCTTCGCCTGCGCGACGGTGGTCCCGTTCTGCTTTCCCCGGGCGGCCGGGACCGACTCGCGCTCGGCCAGCACGTCGGTCAGGAACACGCCGGAGCGCTTCAGCTGGAGCCGCAGCGCGCGGCTGCTGTCCGCCTCCAGCAGCCCCTTGACCTGCTTCCCCGCGGGAGTGAGGCCTCTGTACTCGAAGACCGGCATCGGACGTCAGATGTCTTCCTGGGTGACGCTCAGGACCTCGGCGAGCGTCGTCTCCCCGGCCAGCACCTTCCGGGCCCCGTCGTCGAGCAGGGTGAGCATTCCCTTCTGCACGCCAGAGCGCTTGATGGTGCTCGAGTCCACGTTCTTCAGCGTCAGCTGGCGGATGTCGTCGTCCACCATCAGCAGCTCGTAGATCCCGGTGCGGCCGCGGTAGCCGGTTCCGGCGCAGGCGTCACATCCCTTCGCCCGGTAGATGGTGGGGTTCCCCGCGCGCGCCACCCCCTCCGGAGTGAGCCCCACCTCCTTCAGCTCCTCGGCGGTGGGACGGTAGGCCTCCCGGCACTGGTGGCACACGCGGCGGACGAGCCGCTGGGCCATCAACGCCATCAACGAGGAGGCGACGAGGAACGGCTCGACGCCCATGTCCACCAGACGGGTGATGGCGCTGGCCGCGTCGTTGGTGTGCACCGTGGAAAAGACCAGGTGGCCGGTGAGGGAGGCCTGGATCGCGATCTCCGCTGTCTCCCGGTCGCGGATCTCGCCGACCATGATCACGTCCGGATCCTGTCGGAGGAAGCTTCGCAGACCGGCGGCGAAGGTCAGCCCGATCTTGGGGTTGATCGCCATCTGGGAGATGCCGCGGATCTGGTACTCGACCGGGTCCTCGACGGTGAGGATGTTCAGGTCCGGGGTGTTGATCCGGCTCAGCGCGGCGTAGAGCGTGGTGGTCTTGCCCGAGCCAGTGGGCCCGGTGACCAGGATGATGCCGTGCGAGCGGCGGATCACCTGATCCATGGCGTGCATGGTGTCCGCCCCCATCCCGACGTCCTGGAAATCGAGCAGGGTCGTCGTCTTGTCCAGGAGACGCATCACGATGCGCTCCCCGAACGTGCAGGGGATGGTCGACAGACGGATGTCGATGTCCCGCCCGGCGAGCTTGATGCGGATGCGTCCGTCCTGCGGGAGCCGCTTCTCGGCGATGTTCAGCTGACCCATCACCTTCACCCGGCTGACGATGCTGTTCTGGTAGCGCTTGGGGGGCTTGATGATCTCCTGGAGGACGCCGTCGATCCGGAAGCGCACCAGCAGCTCGCGCTCCATCGGCTCGATGTGGATGTCGCTGGCCCTCTCCTTCGCCGCGCGGAACAGCAGCGAGTTCACCAGCCGGATGATCGGCGCCTCGTCATCTGTGTCGAGGAGGTCCTGCGGCTCCTCCAGCTCGTGGGCCAGGCTCTGGAGATCCTGGGCCTCCATCTCGCCCACCAGCTGCTCGGCCTCGTTCACCGCGCGGTCGTAGACACCGTTGATCGCATCGACGATCACCGCCCCGGTCGCCACGTGGGGCGAGACGTTGCGCTGGAGCAGCATCCGCGCGTGGTCCAGCACCGTGGTGTCCAGCGGGTCGGCCACCAGCAGCGCGACCGTCTCGCCCTCCAGCCCCAGGGGGAGGATCAGCGCCTGCTTGGCGAAGTTGATCGGGACCTGGCGCACGAGCTCGGCGTCAACCGCGTCCAGCGCCACCTGGGCGTGGTAGGTGAGGTCGAGCTGGAGCGCGAGCGCCTTCGCCACGTCGTCCGCCGAGACCGCCTTCCGGGACACCAGCACCTCGCCCAGGCGGCCGCCCTCGTCGGCCTGCGCGCGGAGCGCCTCCTCCAGCGCGGCCTCGCTCAGGCCGGCCACGGCGCGGAGGATCTCCCCCAGCGGCCGGCCGACCATCGACGTCTGGGCCGAGGAGGGGGGAGAACGGAGCTCGACGGGTTCACGCATGGAGATTGGCTAACGAGGTTGCACGTCGAGCCGCTCGTACGGAGACGGCGGAGGTGTGGTCTGGGCTGGCCCGGGCGGGGCCGAGGTCGGAGGCGGAGACTGCTGGTCGCCGCCCGGGGGCGCGCTCTGCGGACCCGCCGGGGCCGGAGCCGGAGCGCCCGGGGCGGCAGTTCCAGGCGCGGTCTGGGGCGCGGGCGTGACGGTCCCGCCGGGACCGGCCGGTCCCGGGGGAGGGGGTGTCGGGGCGGGCGCGGGCGGGCCTTGCTCGAGCAGCTCACGTCCGATGTCCTCGGGCGAGCTGGGAGCCTCGCCCGAGCGCGAGCGGGGAGCGCCCGGTGCGAGCTGCCCGGGGCGGAAGATCTGCTCGCCAGGCAGTCCCGGTCCGCCGTTCTCCGCCTTCCGCTCCTCCCGCATGACGATCTGGTTCAGCCGCCCCAGCGGTCCCTGCTTGCGGCCGAAGTCGATGGGCACGTCGTACCCCGGCACCTGCCCGTAAAACTCCTCCACGAAGCGCTGCCGCTCGGCCATCTTCTTCTCGAAGATCCGGCGGAAGTCCGAGGCGTCGCGGATGATGTACGGGGTCAGGAAGAGGAGAAGATTGACCTTCACCTTGCGGCGGGTGGTCTCCCGGAAGAGGTAGCCGAGGAGCGGGATGTCGCCCAGGATCGGCACCTTGCCGATCGACTCGATGGTCCGCTCCTGCATGATGCCGCCGATGACCACCGTCTCCTGGTCCTTGGCGACCACCGTGGTCTTCGCGGTCCGCTTGCTGGTGGTGGGGCCGAGCACCGGGTCGGTGGAGGCGATCTCCTCGGTGCTCTCGTTGATCACCATGCGGATGTAATCGCTCGCGTTGATCTGCGGCTTGATGTTCAGCTTCAGCTCGACGTTCTGGCGGTTGATGGGCGCGTAGTACGAGCCGATGCCGCCCAGCAGCGAGCCAGCGGTCGCCAGCGAGCCCGTGGGCAGCGTCGTGCCGGTGCCGGTCGGCAGCTGCGGCGCGAAGCCGGCCTGAAAGGGCACGTTCTGGCCCACGGTGATCTCCGCCTCCTCGTTGTCGCTGGTGAGGAGGTGCGGGGTGCTGAGCACGTTCACGTCCGAGCTCTGCTGCAGCGCGTGCAGCACGATGCCGAAGGCGGGGATGTTGAGCCCCAGCTGGCTGAAGGCGGGAATGGTCGGCCCCTGCAACCCGGCCAGGAAGCCCCCGAAGGAGGCGAGGTTGGTGAGCGAGAAGGAGGGCGGGACGCCGCTGCTCGTGTACTTCGTCCCCACGATGCCGACCGCCGTGCCCTGGTTGGTGTTCACCGTGTAGCCCTGGTGGAGGCTGATGCCGAACTCGGAGTTCCGGTCGAGGTTGACCTCCATGATCACCGCCTCGACGAACACCTGCCGGCGCGCGAGGTCCAGCTTCTCGATGACCCGCACCAGGTTCCGGAAGTCGCCCTGGCTGGCCACCACCACCAGCGAGTTGGTCGCCTTGTCCGGGGAGATCTTCACCTCGCCCTGGAAGAGCTCGGCGGCGACGACCCCCTGCGGCTGGGCGGGGCGGCCTGGAGGCGGCGGCTGGCCGGGGATGTTCGGCGGACCACCGGGGCCGCCAGGTCGCGGGCGGTTCGCGGTGCCCTGCGCCAGGGACTGGAGGGTGGCGGCGATGTCCTCGGCATTCGCGTTCTGGAGCGAGTAGACGTTGATCCGTCCCTCGCCGCTGATCGGGACGTCGATCTGGCTGAGCAGCGCATCGATCCGCTCGTTGGCCGCCCGCGTCGCCACGACCACCAGCTTGTTGGTGCGCTCGTCCGCGATGAGGGTGGTCACGGTGGCCGGCCCGCCGGTCGCGCCGGGCTGAGCAGCCGCGCCTGGCCCACCCGGAGGACCGCCCGGCGGCTGCGGACCCGGGACCGGCGTGGGAGTCACCGACAGCCCGGGCCGTGCCCCGGGCCGGCTGGCCTTGGCGTCGAAGAGCTTCTGGATGGTGGTGGCCAGGTCGTTCGCGTTTGCGTACTTGACCTGGATGACCCGCATCTCGTCGGAGCTGGAGCGACTGTCCAGCTGCTCGATGATCCGCTCGAGCCGGTGCATGTTCGAGCCGATGTCGTTGACGATCAGCGTGTCCGGCTGGAAGGGGATGGTGTCCCCGTTCTGGCTGACCAGCTGCTGAACGACGCCCCGCAGAGGCTCGAGGTCCGCGTAGCGGATCTTGAACATGCGGGTGAGCATCTGCTCGTTGGTGGTGAACGGCTCGTCCGGGCCCACGACCGGGATGGCGTTCTGCTTGGCCTTGGCCTTCTCCACGATCTTGGAGAAGCGCCCCTGAGGAACCACGGCGAGCTGGTTGGCGTCGAGCGCGGAGAGGAAGGCGGCGTAGAACTCGTCCGCGCTCACGTCGGTCTTCCCGCTGTCAGGGCCGATGATGGAGATCTTCCCCCTGACGTTGTCTCCGAGGATGAAGGTGCGACAGGTGGCGTCAGACACCGTCTGGACCAGCTTCTCGATGTCGACCTTGTCGAAGTAGATGTTGTACCGCGCCTTCTTCCGCACCTCGGAGCAGGAGGGAGTGGTGGCGGCGGTGGTGCCCTCGCCCGCGGGCGGCAGCGGGGGCTGCTGCGTGGTCTGTCGGCCCGGGGGCGGAGCCGAGCCGGGCTGGGTCGTGGCCTGGGTAGGCGTGGGCGTGGGCCGTGCAGCGGGAGGAACGGCTCCACCGGTCGGGGCCCCAGCCGGCGTCGGGGGCCGCACCGGACGTGGGGTGATTCCCGGAGACGGCTGTGGCGGCTGCGGCGGACCGGCCTGGGTCAGCACGGCGAGCGCGAGGCAGGGCAGGAGAGCGGTCATGGGTCAGCGGACGTTGTAGGTCTTGCGAAGCGATTGGCCGTTGCGGTCGAGCTCGATGTCGATGCGGTTGGCGTCCTTGAGCTTGGTGTAGACCTCGAGCGCCTTCTCGGGGCTGTTCATCTCGAAGCCGTTGATGCGCTTGATGACGTCGCCGTTGACGATGCCGATCTTCGAGTAGAGCGAATCCGGGCGAATGGAGAAGAGCTTGAACCCCTCGGCCTGGCCGTCCTTGAAGGCCGGAACGATGCGTGCCTGCATCGCCAGGTCGTTCAGGTTCGCCAGGGCGCGGTCCACCTCGTTGCGAGGGACCTCGTAGTTGCTCTCGTCGAGCGCCTTGATGCCGGCGCCGTAGGGCTGGTTGCCCGCGGGCTCGGACACTGGCCGCGTCGTGGCGATGGGCGGCGGAGACGGCGCGGCATCGCCCGGCTCGGCCCCGATGTACTCGCGCCGGCCGTTGTTGGCGATGATGACCCGATCGCGCTGGATGCTCAGCACCTCGGCGTTCTGCACCCGGTCGCCCACCATCACCGTGGAGGACTTCTGGTTGTTGAGGTCGAGGATGGAGCCGATGGACCAGCCCGCCGCGGTGCTCACCAGCGTGCCGAGCAGCTTGAGCCGGAGCGAGGTGCGAACCGGCTCGGCACTCATGTCCGGCTTCGGCGTCTCCTCGTCGGTCTCGGGTTTGGGGAGAGGCAGGTTGGTCAGCTGGGCCAGCCGGGGAAGGTCCAGCGCCGCGGGCGCCTCGGCCTGCGCGACCCGGGTGGTGCCGCGGCCCGCGGGAGCCGAGAGAGCCGGAGCGATGGCCGCCTCGAAGAAGAGGTTGACGGTCTTCGCCGCGACGAGCGCCACCAGCGCCACGAAGCAGAGGTTGACCGCCCAGAAATACTTCCGAATGACCAGTTCCATGGGTGATGCCCGGGCCGGGCCAGGAGGGCTACAGCAAGCCCGGTGCCAGCGGGGAAAGGCCCCGGGGACAGCGGGGTTGCCCGGAAGATTCCCGGCGCGCGACGCAGCTGACGCAGGGCCCGGAGCGGCTGCGACAAAATGTCACTCGGGCCGCCCCGGGACTGGGGCGGAACGTCACCAGCCCTCGGGGGACTCGACGCCGGGGCGGTGGCCAGGCGAGGGCCGGGACCGGCGGTTCGGATCAGCCGTCGGGGCTGTCGTCGTCGTCTCGACGACTCACGTCGCGCTCGAGCTTCCGGTAGATGGTGCGGGTGGCGATGCCGAGGAGCCGGGCGGCCATGCTCTTGTCGCCCCCGGTGTGGCGCAGCGTCTCGTGGAGCACCCTCCGCTCCACCTCCTCGAGCGGTGTTCCGATGGGGATGACCACGTGTCCGGCCGCGCCTCGCGGTCCCTTGCGCACGGTATCCGGCAGGTCTCCCACGTCGAGCACCTCGCCGCGTGCGAGGACGACCGCGCGCTCCACCGCGTGCTCCAGCTCGCGCACGTTGCCCGGCCAGGCGTAGTCCTCGAGCGCGGCGAGCGCCTCGGGGCTGAAGCCCCGAACGGACTTGGCGTTCTTCGCCGCAAACCGGCGGAGGAAGTGATCGGCGAGGAGCGGGATGTCCTCCCGGCGCCAGGACAGCGGGGGCAAGCGGATCTCCACCACGTTCAGCCGGTAGAAGAGGTCCTCGCGGAAGCGACCCTCGGCCACCTCCCGTCCGAGGTCCTTGGAGGTGGCGGCCACGAGGCGAACATCCACCTTCAGGGTCTGCGTCCCGCCCAGCCGCTCGATTTCCCCCTCCTGCAGCGCTCGGAGGAGCTTCACCTGGGCGCCCACCGGCATCTCCCCGACCTCGTCGAGGAACAGCGTGCCGCCGGTGGCCCGCTCGAAGCGCCCCGCCCGCCGGGTGGTCGCGCCAGTGAACGCGCCCTTCTCCACGCCGAACAGCTCGGCCTCGAGGAGCGTCTCGGGGAACGCGCCGCAGTTGACCGCGACGAAGGGGCCGGCGCCGCGGCCGGACAGCTCGTGGAGGGCGCGCGCGGCCAGCTCCTTTCCGGTGCCCGACTCACCGAGGAGCAGCACGGTGGCGGTGGAGGGCGCCGCCTGCTTCAGCGTGTCGAGGAAGGAACGGAACGCCGGGGACTGGCCCACCAGGCTCCGCTGCGCACCCAGATCGGCGAGACGGGCCTTGAGCTCCTGGTTCTCCGCCTTGAGCGCGTGACGCTCGAGTGCCTTCTCCACCGTCTTCACCAGGACGTGGCGCTTGAGCGGCTTGGTGAGGAAGTCGTACGCGCCGTCCTTCATCGCGCTGACCGCCGCCTCCACCGTGCCGTAGGCGGTCATCAGCACGACCTCGACGTCGGGGCGCAGCGCGCGGGCGGTGGCCAGCAGCTCCTGGCCGTCCATGCCCGGCATCATGAGGTCGGTGAGGAGGACCGCCACCTCGGGACGGCGAAGCATCTCCAGCGCCGCGTTTCCATCGGAGGCGGAGAGGGGACTCCAGCCCTCGTGCTGGAGGATGCGGGCGACCGAGTCGAGGTTGGCGCGGTCGTCGTCGACGACCAGGACGGTGGCGGCGGACATCGTGTGTTCTCGGAGTGTACCGCAGAGTCAGCGGCGAGCCCGATGGCGGCTCGCTCGCAGGGCAACTCGGCGGCGCGAGGTCAGCCAACCAGTGCGGCCCGGCCATATTCCCGGACGCCAGGTGGCGATGCTTTTCTTTCCGGAGCCTGGCAAGCCCTGCGAGAGTGGAGCCGCCACGTCCTCACCGGAGCACCGATCGATGTCGCGCCTCGTCCCCATCCCGTTCTTCCTCGCCGCCGTGCTGGCGCTGGCCTGTGATTCCTCGACGCCCGGACCGGGGCAGCTCCGCATCGCCCAGCTCATTCCGGATGCGCCGGCGATCGACGTGTGCCTGAAGCCCGACACCGCGGCGGCGTTCGGCACGCCGCTCATTGGCGGAGCGGGCCTGTCGTACCCCTCTCTCTCGTCGCGCTCGTCGTTCGATGCCGGCACCTACTCGGTCCGGTTCGTCCAGGGGGGCAGCACGAGCTGCGCCGGCTCGCTCAACGGGCTCGGGGACGTGAGCGCCGTGATTGCCGCGGACTTACCGCAGACCCTCGTGCTGGCTGGACGGCTCACCGGGACCGGCAGCCCCTCACTGAACGTCAGGGTGTTCCAGGATCGCACCGCGTCGGCTCCGAGCGGCAGTGTGTTGCTCCGGGCGCTGAATGCGGCTCCGGGGTCGAATCCCCAGGACGTGGGGCTCACCAACCAGCTCTTCCAGCCCTTCGTCACCAACGTCGGCTACGGCACTGCATCCGATTACCAGTCGCTCAGCATCCCCGCTGGCTCGACGAACGTGACCGCTGCGCTGACCTCGCGTGACACGGGCTCGCAGGCGCTCTGGGCGTCAGGGACGTTCAACAACGTCTCCGACACCGGGGTGTACACGCTCTACGTCATCGGGATCCCCGGCCAGACGGGGACGCCGCGCCCCTCGCTGCTGCTCTGCGCGGAGGCCGGGGTGAACTGCGCGCAGAGCCCCTGAGTCAACGCAGGAGCGCGCCGGCGATGAGGCTCAGCCCTCCTCGGCCTCGACCGGGCCGCCCACGCGGATGTCGGCCTCCTTCACCTTCTCCGCGTTGAACTTCTCCGCGGCGCGGGTCAGCTTCTCCACGGTCGCGTCGAACTCCAGCGGCGCCGCGCCGGGCTTGGGCTTCACGAAGCGCAGGTAGTTGATCCGCGCCACGACGAACGGGCGCAGGTATGGGCTGGTCATGCCGCGCGCCTTCAGCCGTTCCACCGCGCGGCTGACCGCGTCGTCCAGCTTCAGCAGCACGTCCGCCCGCTCCTCGCGGATCGTGAGCGCCTCGGCCAGTGGCTCGTCCAGAAAGCCGTCGATGCGCTTGACGATGGAGTGGTACGCCCCGCCGGAGAGCCGCGGCCGCTTCTCGTAGGCGGCGCCGAGGGTCGCGAATGCCGGCTCCTCGAGCAGTGGCGCCACGTCCAGCTCGGTGCCTTTCCGCGTCTCCACGAGCCCGCGGAGCATCCGGATGACCTCCAGCGAGCGCTCCTTCAGGTTGTGAGCCTTCTCGGTGTTGAGGGCGAGGATCTGGAAGGCCACCTCGGGCTCGGGCAGGAGCAGGGCCAGCACCGACTTGCCTCCCAGGGCACGGGTGGCCGCGAGGCGGTGATTCCCGTTGGGAGTCCAGTAGCTGCCCTCGTGCCGCACGGCGATCAGCGGATCGAGGTATCGGTCCACCCGCTCCATCGCCGAGACGAGCCGCTTCACGTGTGGCTCGGACAGGTCTCGCTGGTAGGGAGTGGGCTGCACCTTGTCCACCGGAAGGGCCGCGAACAGCACCGCGTGCCCGCCGAGGGGCTCGCGATAGGTGGCGAGCACCCGTCCGCCGTCCGCCTCCACCTCCGCGGCCAGCCCCCGGACCTCGTCGGGGAGCTTCTCCCCGGTCTCGGAGGGCGAGAGGCCGCGCTGGGCGGGCGTCGTCTTCTTGCGGCGCGGGGCCTTGCGCTTCCGTGCAACCTGGCGGGCGGTCCTGGACGTGGCGGGCATGGGTCGGGGATGGGAGATTGCCCGCTCCGGGGTTCCGGGTCGAGGAGGTTGCATGAGGGTGTCCACCATCGCGCTGGTGCTGGCCGCGCTCGTCGCGGTCGGTGCGGCGGCATGGTTGCTCCGCCCCGCGCCGGCCACTCCCGAGGCGAAGGTTCGCGCGGCGGTGGACGCCATGACCCGCGCTGCCCGCGAGAAGGACGTGGCCGGCGTGCTGGACCACGTCTCGGAGAGGTTCCAGTCCCCGGAGCTCGGTGGCAAGCCCGAGCTCCGGGCCTACCTCGTGGCCGAGCTGCTCCGGGGCGGAATGGTGGAGGCCCGCATGATGGAGGGACGGGCCGAGTCCACCGGACCGAGCGAGGTCCTCTTCACCGGACGGCTTCTTCTCGGACGGACCGCGGGCGGGGTGGACCTCGGTCAGCGCGCCGTCCAGGCGACCTTCGTCGACGAGGAAGGGACGTGGCGCGTGGTGCGCGCGCACGTCGAGCCGATACGCTGAGCCTGGTCGGTGGCGCGCCCCTGCGCGCTTCGGTAGGCGTCCCCCTGGTGCGGGGGGCTAGATGCCGCTGAGGATCTTCCAGCCGTCGGCGCCGCGCTTGAGCTCCATGCGCTTGATGTCCGACTCGGTCATGCTCTTGCCGTTGAGCTTGAACTGCGAGACCCAGGTGTAGACCACGCTGGCCCGGTCTCCCTTGACGTCGATGGTCTTGATCTCGATCCGGACCGCCACGTCCTGCAGCTTCGCCAGTCGCTGAGGCAGCACGGTGCGCAGCTTCTGGATGTCGATGTCGTCGTCGGGGGTCAGGGTGCCGGCGTTGTCGCGAAAGCTGGGGTCCACCAGCCCCAGGATGCCGCTGGCGTCCCGGGCCTCCAGCGACGAGTTGTAGCGGGCGATGGTCTCGATGATCGCCCGGGTGTCACCGGTGTCCTCGAGGTCCGTCCCGGGGATCCGGTGAGGCCCGCAGCCCTGCGCGGCCGCAAGAAGAATGAGTGGGAGAAGCGCGCGCTTCACGCCCGCCCCGCCCGGAGCTCGGCCACGTAGCGATTCAGCACCGGAGCCTCGGCATCGAGAATCTTCAGGCCTTCGGACTGAATCAGTCGCTCGCCGATCATCGCCAGCGGCTTGAGGAGGAAGGGCAACAGCAGCTTGATCTCCCCCTCCATCGTCCGTTCGGTGCGCGCGCCGGAGGCGCGGAGCCGAAGGGTTCCGGTGTTCACCAGCATCTTCGAGATGGACTGGCTGGTCGGCACATTGCTGAAGGTCATCTCCTTGCGATTGCGATCGTAGGTGGACTGCTCGACGAAGGCGAACCACTCCGGAGGAACCTGCTTCGGTCCCACGGAAGGAATGACGGGACGCGGCCGGTAGCGGACCCGACGACGCACGAGGGGACCTTCCTCTTTGCGCTCCAGTGCCTGGACCTCCAGGAGGACCCCGTGGTGCTGCAAGAGGTAGTCCAGGTAGCGCGGATCGAGCATCGCCCGCTCCACCTCCTCGACCGTTCCCTCCAGGAATTGCCGCTTTTCGAAGCGCATGCGGCGGTGCGGCTTAGCGGAAAGGACCGCGGGGCACCAGTGGACCGTTGAACGCACGCTCCTCGAAGGCGCAGCGCGCCTGCCATTCTGTCACCTCGGTTCGCACGGCGTCGGACAGATCCGGCATCCGGCCGATGTCGGCCCGGACCGCGGCGCAGTCGCCGGCCCGGTAGTGCGCGGAGACGAGCAGACGCCAGGCCTCGCGATTGACCTGCTCGGGGAGCGTGGCGGAGAGCGCGCGGCCGAGCGCCACGGCCGCCTCGCCCGGGAGCCCCACCGCGAGGAGACGCCGACCGAGGAGGTAGTTCACCACGCCGTCCTCCGGTGAGGCCTCCCGTGCTCGCTCCAGAGCCCACAGGCGCAGCTCCTCGCTGCCCGCGTCGAAGAAGGCGTGCAGCGCCGGACGGATGCGGGGCTGGGCGAGCGCGGCGCGCTTCACCTCCGCCTCTCGCTCCAGGTCCCGGCCGGGTCGGAGCGAGGAAGCCTGCTCGAGCCCGGCGCCGGCGGCCTGGAGGTCTCCTGCGTCCCAGGCGAGATCGGCCCGGGCCAGCGCCACCTGGGCCTCGAGCGCCGGGCGGCCGGTGACCAGGCGCTCGGCGCGCTCGAGGACCTCCGACGCCTCCGCGGGCCGGCTCATCCGGCGGAGAAGGGCGGCCTCGGCGAGGAGGAAGTCCGGCTCGGCCGGCTGGAGCCGGGCGCAGGTCCTCAGAAGGTACAACGCCCGGGAGGGGTTGGTGATCGAGAGCGTCCGCGCTTCCTCGGACAGGACCGCCACCTCGCGCGCGCAGGGCCGGCGGAACAGGCTCGGCTGGCGGAAACGGGCGAAGGCCCGGTTGACCGCGCTCTCGTCGAGAGGCAGCGCGTCCAGCACTCGCTCCCACTCTCCGACGAGGGTCGCCAGGCTCTGCCCGTAGACGCCGGCGAAGTCGCCGTGCGCCAGGAGTCGCTGGAGGCGCTCGGTCCCGTGGGTGTCCCTGAGGAAGCGCAGGAAGCTGCCGGCGGCGACGTATGCGCGAGCGGGCGCGGCGCTCCAGAATCCCGCCGGCCCGACCAGCCCGCGGGCGTCCGGCATCAGGCCCTGCCGGCGCATCCCGGCCGCCCAGACGTGGAGGCTCAGCTCGCCCGCCGGATCGTCCGCGGCCACCGCCACTCCCTCCACCACGCCCATCACCGGCACCCAGAAGCGAGAGGTGACCCGAAACGGCCCGCTGCCGAACGCGCCCGCCGCGACGTGAGCCAGTTCGTGCTTCAGCGTGGGGTGGGGAAAGGGCGCGTCGTTGAGGTACACGGTGCCGAGCCAGGGCTTCGCGAACTGGGTGGCGCCCGCGCCCAC
>JBKPMY010000342.1:0-14216 GCA_046732375.1 Myxococcota bacterium | reverse complement strand
GCCCTGCCCCTCGAGCGATCCGACCCGGCGCTCGATGTCGCGGGCGACGAGTCGCTCCAGCTCCGGATCGCGCTCGGTCAAGGGACGGTGGATCGCCAGCCCGTACCGGTCCGCTGCCTCCGGAGTCGAGTACACCTGCGCGGCGGTGACGTCACAGCGGGCGCGGGAGCGAAGTCGCGCGGCCCACCGGACCGCACCGGCACAGCTGGCATCGTCGGAGATCCCGAGCAAGAGCCTCAGCGGCCGTCCCTCGCGAGCCCAGGCCTCGAACGCCTCGGCCGCGCGAAGGACGAGCACCGGGTACTCCGCTTCCACGGCAACCCGTTCGGAGGTAGTGCCGATTCTCCAGAGCGGCCCGGTGTGAGCTCCAGAGGCGACGACCAGCAGCTCGGCGCGCTCCCGGGCCGCCGCCGCGGCGAGCTCGAAGGCCGGACGTCCTCGGAGCTGCAAGGCACGTACGCCGTGACCGCGCCAGCGGCGATCGAGCTCGGCCGCCAGCGACTCGAGGGCCTCGCGCGCCCGCACCGCGATGCGCGCCTCCGCCTCGGCATCGAGCGTTGGCGGCGACTCGTGAACGTGCACCAGCAGGAGCGGCAGCTCCAGGCAAGCGGCGAGCGCGGCGGCTGCCGAGGCCATCGACGTGGAGATGTCCGAGAAATCGTGGCCGTAGATCAGCATCGTTCACCTCGGTCCGCGGCGTACGGCCGCAAGAATTCCGTAATCCCTCGGAGCCGTCCGGCAAGTAGGCCGATCAGCCCACGCGCAAGTCTTGCGCGCCCCCGCGTAACGGTCCGGGCCCTCCGCCACACCGTCTTCCGGGCTCTCGTCTGGACGCGCGGAGGTGCGAGAAGTGGACCGCTTCGACGTCATCATCATCGGCACCGGCGCCGGTGGAGGCACGCTGGCCCACGCCCTCGCTCCCACGGGCAAGCGGATCCTCCTGCTCGAGCGCGGCGACTTCGTTCGGCGCGAGAAGGCAAACTGGGACCCACGCCAGGTGAACGTCGAGGGTCGGTACCAGACGAAGGAGATCTGGCATGACCGTGAGGGCAAGCCGCTCCATCCGCACACCAACTACGCGGTGGGAGGAAACACGAAGTTCTACGGCGCGGCCCTGTTCCGCTTCCGGAAGGAGGACTTCGGAGAGCTGCGCCACCATGGCGGGCTGTCACCGGCCTGGCCGATCTCGTACGAGGAGCTCGAGCCGCACTACCTGAAGGCCGAGCACCTCTACCAGGTGCACGGCAATCGCGGAGAGGACCCGACCGAACCCCACGCCAGCGGTCCGTACCGGCACCCGGCGGTGAGCCACGAGCCCCGCATCCAGGCGCTCAGCGACAGCTTCGCCTCGCAGGGGCTGAAGCCCTTCCATGTTCCGCTGGGTGTGCAGCTCGACGAGCGCGATCCGCGAACCAGTCCCTGCATCCGCTGCGAGACCTGCGATGGCTTCCCCTGCCTGGTCCGCGCCAAGTCCGACGCCGAGGTGCTCTGCGTGACCCCGGCCCTCCGCCATCCGAACGTGACGCTGCTCACCGGGGCCCTCGTGGAGAGGCTCGAGACCAGCCAGTCGGGACGGGAGGTGACCGGGGTGGTGGTGAAGCGGGGGGACCGCACCGAGCGCTACGCGGCCGACCTGGTGGTGGTGAGCGCCGGGGCGATCAACTCCGCGGCCCTGCTGCTCCGCTCGGCGAACGAGCGACACCCGCGGGGACTGGCGAACGGGTCGGACGTCGTCGGGCGTCACTACATGGGCCACGTCAACAGCGTGCTGATGGCGGTTTCCCGATGTCCAAATCCGACCGTGTTCCAGAAGACCCTGGCGGTGAACGACTTCTACTTCGGCTCGGACCAGTTCCCGTATCCGATGGGGCACATCTCGTTCGTGGGCAAGCTCGACGCGGCAACGCTGAGCGCGGGCGCCCCCGCGATCGCTCCTGGCTGGACCCTGGAGCTGATGGCGAGACACTCGCTCGACTTCTGGCTGACCTCCGAGGATCTGCCCGACCCGGAGAACCGGGTGACGCTCGACCGCGAGGGGAAGGTCGTCCTCTCCTATCGGCCGAACAACCAGGAGGGGCACGCGCAGCTCATCCGGACGCTGGAGGCATTCCTCCAGGCCAGGGGCACCTGCCCCGCGCACGGAAAGGCCTGCTACCAGGGGCTCTTCTCGCGGAATCTGTTCCTCGGCCAGCGCATCCCGCTCGCCGGCGTGGCCCACCAGAATGGAACCATCCGCTTCGGGCTCGATCCGCGGACCTCGGCGCTCGACGTCAACTGCCGCGCCCACGAGGTGGAGAACCTCTACGTGGTGGACGGGAGCTTCTTCCCCTCCAGCGCGGCGGTGAATCCGGCCCTGACGATCATCGCCAACGCGCTCCGCGTGGGAGACCATCTCAAGGCACGGCTCGGATGACGCGGCAAGCTCAGTCGCCCGTCAAGGTGAGCGCGATGGCCGTGAAATGGCAGAGCGCGGCGATCACCACAGGGCCTGGAACACCGCTGCGCGCGGTGCCGCTCCAGAAGCCGTGCCCATCTCCCGTGGCTTGAGGCGCGCAAGGTCTGCGCGTAGGCCCTGAGTCGACTTGCGGTCTGCGGCCGCTGCGATACGGCACGACCGGAGGCCATCATGTACAAGCACGTGCTCATTCCGACCGATGGGTCGGAGCTGTCGTCGAGGGCCGAGGCCGCGGGACTCACCATGGCCAGGGCGCTCGACGCCAAGGTGACGGCTCTCACCGTGACAGCACCGTTCCAGTTCATCGGGACCGAGCCGATGATGCTCGTGGCGACCGAGCCCGAGTACGAGAAGGCTCAGGCGCCACGCGCGGAGAAGACGCTGGAGCGGGTGAAGATGACCGCCGCCGCCATCGGCGTCCCTGTGGAGACGGTCCGGACCGTGAGCAGCCACCCCTTCGAGGCGATCATCGCCACCGCGAAGGAGCGCGGCTGCGATCTGATCTTCATGGCCTCGCACGGGCGCAGCGGCGTCGCCGGGCTCATCCTCGGCAGCGTGACCACCAAGGTCCTCACCCACTCGAAGATTCCGGTCCTCGTTTACCGCTGAGGCGAGACCCGCTTCCGGACAGAGCCGTTGCTCCGGGGTCCATTCTCGCGGCGACCCGCGCGCCCTCGCCCTGGCGGCTTCTCCTCCGGCCCAATTGCCCGCGATGACTCCCGTCCCCAACTGGAGTAAGCGAGGGTCGTGGGCCCGTGCGCGGTGCCTCGCACGGAGGAGGTCGTGGGGCGAGGGGCGTGGCTGGGGGCGACTGCCCTCCTGATGTTGGCGTGCGGAGGGACCGCCGGCGGACGGGGCACCTCTTCTGGCGGAGGGCAGCCCGGAACTCCTCCGGCGACGGACGGCGGAGGAGGGTCCCTGGACGCGGGTCCAGTGGACGCCGGACCGGGAAGCCCCGATGGGAGCATCGCCGACGCGGGAACCTCCGAGCCGGACGCGGGCACGGGCGACGGTGGTGAGCCGGACGCGGGTACCGGCGACGGCGGCGAGCCGGACGCGGGCGGCGCAGATGGTGGCTCCGGCACGGACGCGGGCATCGGCGACGGTGGCACGGGTACGGACGGCGGTGTCCTGACCTGCCGGCCCACGCCGGGACCTCCGCTGGCCTCCTGTGACGAGCTGCTGCCGCCGCGGCCCCTGGACCCACCGCACCGTTCTCTCGGACCGCCGCTGGCCTCGCCGGCAGACCCGGTCTGCCAGCCGGGCCCGTTCAGTGGCGACCAGGAAGGCCTCCTCGGCGTATTGCGGACTGTCGCCCTGGACCAGGACTGGAGAGTCAGTCAGCTCGAGCTCGACGTCCTCTCGCCGGACGGGCAGGTCTTCCGGAGCCCCTCGGAGAACACGAAAGACTTCTTCCTGACCGTCCCCCTTCCTCGGGGCGCGGGGGTGGTCCGCTTCGACGGCGACGCACAGGGAACCCTGGTCAGCATCGACCGGAAGGGAGCGCTTTCCGAGAAGGCGGTGGGCATGGCCCGCTCCGTCGCGGCGGTGCCGGGCGGGGGCACGGTGGTCGCCGAGGGCGGCACCCTCTACACGCCTGGTGGACGAAAGCTCACCGCGCCGCTCCGGATCACCCGGCGCGACGAGGGGGGATCGACCGTCTGGTCCACGCCGATCCCGACGTCGATCGTGGCCGAGCCGAGCGACGCGCAGGTCTATCCGAACAGCGCCGGGCACGTGATGGTCGTCGTGGCGGTGGACGGCTTCCAGGTCCGCGTGGTGTGGCTCGACGAGCAGGGGCACATCGCCAGCACCGGAGACCCCCAGGGAACCTTCTCCAGCCTCGCGGCGATCCGGGCGAGCCTGGAGCTGCCGGGGGGCTTGCTCGCCTTCGGGATCTCCCCGGCCCACTCGACGGGCGACTGGGTGGTCGTCCGCGACCTGGATCCGCACCTGGATGTCGCGCCCTGCTGGCTGGACCAGAGAAAGGAGACGCGGGTGTTCTCCATCCGCGGCGGCCGTGGTTACGCCGTCTTCCACGGCACCACTTTCTCCGGCACCGAGACGCGAACGGGACTGGAGATCGTGACCTCCAGCGGGGAGTCCTGCGGCTGGGTGGAGGGCTCCTGCGGGGATCCCACGCCGGAGCGCTGCGACCTCTCGGCGGCGAGCGTGGGACTGGACGGAACGCTGTACCAGGGCGGGATCAGCAAGCGCGACCCACAGGAGTGCCTGGTCGAGTCGTGGCCGGCGCTCTTCCAGTGACGGTTCACGGCGGCGAGGCCCGTGGGGCAAACCGTGCGGAGTCGGGCGCGGAGGATGCCTGCAGTGTCCTCATCGGCGGATAAGAAGGCTTCCAGCGTGAGCTCGGCGAGAGTGACTTCGGTGGCGGGCGCCTTCTGCTTCTTGCTGTCGGCAACCGTCCTTGCCGGGCCTCCCGCCGCCCGCATCGACCAGGTCGCCTGGCTCGCCGGCCAATGGCGCGAAGAAGGAACCGCCACCGACCGGATCGATGCCTTCGTACTTCCGCCCTCGGGCGGGGGCATGGTGGGTGTTTTCCGTCGGGTCCGCGGCGGTCAGGTGACCACCCACGCCATTGCCTACGTTTCCGAGGAGTCTGGATCGCTCATCCTGCGGTCGAAGCTCTTCGACAGCGCCCTTCGAGGCCGTGAATCCCAGGGCACTCCTCGTCCGCAAGCGCTCGAATCCATCAGCTCAAACGAAGTTCGCTTCGAGAAGGCCTGGGTCATCCGACGCGATTCGGGGATCCAGCTGCTCGCGAGCGTGTTGAACGTCCGGATGTCTCGCGTTGCCACCCCGGCAACCCCTGTCGTCGCGGGACCGCCCCCGGGGGAACCAGTCGTTCGTGCCTCCCCGGGCAGCGCTCCTCCTCCTGCCCGCATCGATGCCGGTGCCTGGCTGGAGGGCACCTGGGTTGGAACCGGCCTCGGCGGAAACTCGGAAGTGGCCTGGCTCGCACCACTCGCCGGAAACATGGCCGGCGTCTACCGGGGCATGCGCAATGGTCGGGTCACCTTCTTCGAGATCATGACGCTGGTCGAGGCCGGGCGGTCCCTGGCCATCCGGCTCAAGCACTTCGGCCCCGACCTCCGAGGCTGGGAGCCCAAGGAGAAGACCATCGATTTCAATCTGCTCCGGACCGAGCCCGGCGCGCTCTACCTCGATGGCATGACGTACCGGAGAACTCCGGAGGGCCTCGAATCCTGGGTGCTCGTCAGCCTCGAGGATGGTGGGGTGCGGCCCGAACGGTTCCTCTACCGCCGTTTCGAAGGTCCTCCACGGTGATCGCCCATCGCTCGTGGTCGCGCCAGCGGCCCGCCATCTTGAGGTACCGCTGCGAGTAGCCCTCCTTGCGGAACCCGGCCCGGCGGACGAGCGCCCGGGAAGCGACGTTCTCCGGCTGCACGTTCGCCTCGACCCGGTGGAGCTTCAGCCGGCGGAATGCGTAGCGGAGCAGGAGCGCCATCCCCTCGCGCATGCATCCCCGCCCCGCGTACGGCGCGCCGATCCAGTAGCCGAGGTACGCGCTCCTGAAGTTGCCGAGGAAGATCTGCGAGAGGCTGAAGAGCCCGACGATGGCTCCGTCCTCGCGTCGAACCACGACCAGCGTCCGGACCGTCTCCTGCCGACTCCGGCGAAGGTAGCTACGGAAGGCGGCGTGGTCCCCCGGCGGATGCACCCAGGAGCGGTGCAGCGCCCGGCTCGCTCGCGCCAGCCGCACGATCTCCGACGCGTCTCCGGCCTGCAGGGGCCGGAGCAGAACCCGGCTGACTCGGGGTGGCATCTCCGTCGCTCCCGCGACCCGGCCCGAGCGGACCGTAAGGCTCCGCCGGCCGGAGCGTCTGCGGGCGCCGATGAGCGCTCCCCTCTTCCAGTCACTCGTCCTCACTGCCCTCTCGCTCGCCGGGCATGTGCGCCCCAGGTTCGCCCACGACCCCGAGGTCCTCGCCGCAGGCCCCCGGCTCTCCTGGGCGCGCACCGGCGCCATCGCCGGCACGTCCTGCCGCTGCCCGGGGGGTGTAATGCCCCGAGCGGCGCCGCGTCTGCAGGCAGTGACAGCGGGCAACGGTGCCTGCTGCAAATCCCGAGGAGAAGCATCATGCCGTCCCAGAACGATTGCCGCTGCGAGAGGAAGTCTTGTGGTTGCGCCGCCACCGAGCCTTGCCGCTGTGGTTCCGGCTGCAGCTGCGTGAAGCGTTGCGAGTGTGGCAGCCGTTGCGTTTGCGCCACGGCGAAGTGAGCGGGGCGTCGGGCCCGGGCGAGAGGCGGACCGTCCTGCCTCTCGCGCCTCACGCGTCGTGCACGCAGCCGGCGCTGCCCGGCTGACCACACGAGCAGTCCACGCAGCCGCGCTCGGCGCACGACCCGCACCACCGGACCACCCGCTTGCGGAGCGTCTCCCGGGCCCGGAACAGCCGGACCGCCGCGTTGTTTGGAGTGATGCCCACCTCCGTGGCGTAGTCGCGCACCGATACTCCATCGACCTCCACGCGACGCAGCGCCTGGGCGTATTCCGGCTTCAGCGTCTCGGAGAGCTGGCGGACACAGTGACAGACGGCATCGCGCTCGTCCGGGGTGGGCTCCGGCGGCGCTTCGTCCAGCTCCTTCTGGAGCGAGGTGAGCGCGCGTTCCGACGCGCCCCTCCGCCGGTAATGGTCGATGACCCCGTTGCGGAGCACCCGGTAGAACCAGGCGGTGACGCTCTCCTCTGGCTCGAGCCGCACCCTGTCCAGGCTGCGGGCGAACGCCTCCTGGAGAAGATCCTCCGCCGTCTCGCGGTGCCCCACCCGGCGCTCGAGGAAGGAGAGGAACGCCCGCCGGTTCTCGGCCATCGCCGAGAGGAGCTGGTCGCGTGAGACCGAAGTCATGACCGCCGAATCTGTAGGCAGGGGGCCGTGGCTGTCCAGGGCGCCGCGGACGGCCTCGAACTGGCTCACCCGCTAGAGCGAGTTGCCGAGCTGACGACGGACCTCGTTCGCGAGCGGACGGAGCTCGGAAGAGGTCGGCCCGACCAGGCTGTACCCGATTCCCTGGCTCGACCAGGCGACTCCTTCCAGCCCGTTGCGAGAGTGCTGGGACATCGGCATGTTCCGATCGACGTCCATTTCTCGCGTGAGCAGCACCAGCCGGGTGCCGCGATCGTCGTCGTACATGAAGAGCGCTGCCGGGCCATGCGGTGTCGCCACCATGCGTCCGCCCATGAACCGGTACCCCGCTCCGGAGAGGTCGGGCACCGACACGGGACGGCCGAGGCGTGCCGAGGCCCACTCGACCAGGCGCGCCCGATCCCCTTCGCCCATCTCCACCGGGCGGACACGGTCCGAGGCATAGACCTGGTAGCTGTCCGCCGCCTCGCCCGCGAGCGCGACGATGCCGCGCCGGGCGGTCTGGGTGGCACCGCGCACGGACCATCCGGTGACGCCCCCGATGCAGAGGAGGACCGCCGCCGCAGCAGCCGACCGCGTCCACGCCAGCGAAGGTCGCCGGCGGGCCTGGATCATCCGCGCGAGGTTCAGCTCGGGCGGGAGCGGCTCCTCGGCGATGGGATCCAGCGCAGCCCGAAGCGAGGCCCTCTGCTCCCGGTAGCGCTCGATGCGCCGGGCCTCCTCGGGGTGGCTGGACAGGTACTCGGCCACCTCGGCGCGGCGATCCGACTGGAGCGTCTCGTCGACGTAGGCCTGGAGATCGTCCTCGCTGATCGGACGGGCGCTCATTTGATTCTCCGGAGAAAGGAACCGTTCACGGGCGCCTCCACGACGGCCTCTCCGTCCATCATCTGCGCCAGCCTCTCTCGCGCGCGCGAGAGCCGTGACATGACCGTTCCGATCGGGACGCCGAGGACCCTCGCCGCCTCGGCGTAGGACAGGTCCTCGACCGAGACGAGCAGGAGCACGCTGCGATGGGCCTCGCTGAGCTGCTCCAGGCCCCGGAGGAGGTCGCGATGTCGGAGTCGGTCGGGCTGCTCGGCCTGTCGTCCCAGTGCGCTCTCCCCGGCCTCCTCGAGCACCACCGGACGGGGCTGATTCGATGCCTTGCTCATCCGGTTCATGGCGAGGTTGTGGAGGATGCTGAACAGCCAGGCCCGGGGGCTTCCGTCATCCCGTCGCTGCTGCCAGTGGGTGATCGCCCGCTCCAGACAGTCCTGGACGAGATCATCGGCCGCCGACCGGTCCCGGGTGAGGGCCCGCGCGTAGCGCCGCAGCGCGGGAATCTGCGGCTCGACCAGGCGGAGCAAGTCGCTCATGGGGAGCTGGACAAAGCCTGCACCTGCACCGGCGAGCCGGGGCGATCGGCCGTTCCAGGCACGATGACCAGGTAGCGCTTCGCCTGGCGGTCCCCACTCCGGACGATCTGGCGAATCGGGCCGACTGCATTGACGATCGCCGAGCCGGCGGGATTGGTCATGAACGCCGAGAGCGGCTCGAGCGCCCCGGTTCCATCCGGCTTCGAGGCGAGAGCCAGCAGGTACGGCTTCTTCGGCTCCAGCCCGTTCACCGATGCTTGCAAGACCTGGGTCAGGCCCTGGTCGAACAGCGCGACGCTCGTCGGCGGGTTGGCCGAGGGCGCCTGCTTCCCGCCTCGAGGGACGAGCGAGAAGTGGGCCACCGACCCCGCGAGGTTCAGCGGCTGCAGACCCTGCTTCCCATCACCCTCCGGCACGGCGTTCGGCACGTAGTTCACCGCCTGCGCCGCCTGCCCGATCGGAACGTTCGCGATCACCTGATTCGAGGCCGTGTCGATCGCCGCCAGCTGGTCGGCGTTCTCCAGGCCGACGTAGACGCGGGTGCCGTCGCCCGAAGGCCATATCCCGTGCGGAAGATTGCTGACGGGGATCGTCGCGACCTGGCTGAAGTCGTCGGTCCGGAAGACCTTGACCTGGTTCAGCCCACCCACCGTGATGTAGGCGAACGAGCCCTTGGGCGTGCGCGCGAAGTTGACGTGGTTGGTGAGGGGTCCGGTGTCCAGCGTCTTCAGCGGACTGAAGGGCGGACGGGCATCGAACACCTGGGCCTTGCCGGTGTCCTTGAGCGTGAACCAGACCTGGGTTCCATCGGGCGAGGCAGCGATGTTGGGGCAGAACGGGCTCTCCTGCTTCATCCGGCCCACGATCCGGTGGTCGGCCACCGAGACCACCACCGTCTCCGGAGTGAAGGACGAGCACACGTAGCCGTACTTTCCGTCGGGAGAGAAGATCTGCATGCCCGGTCCGTTGGGGACCTTGATCCTCAGCTTCTCCTCGAACGTGCTCCCGTCCAGCACCGCGACGTAGTCCTCGCCCCGCACTGCGACCCAGACCTCGGACCCGTCCGGAGTGAAGAACGCCTCGTGTGGCGAGCGGCCCACGTAGGTCACGTGCTTCACCGCGTTGGTCGCCGTATCGATGAAGGTCACCGAGTTGCTGCCGATGGAGACGACCGCGATGGTCCGGTGGTCGGGCGAGAAGCCCATCCCGTGCACCAGCACCTGACCGCGATAGAGCGGGCTGAAGTTGCCCGGCTGTGGATCCCCCAGGCGGATGACGCCGAGGAGCTTGTTGTCGGCAGGGTCGGTAACCGAGACCGTGTTCGAGAACTGTTCCGCGGCATAGACCCGGTCGCGGTGGCTGACCGGGATGTCCGAAGCGGCGGCGGCTCCAGGCGCCTGGCCCGCGTGAGCCGGCCGCGCGCCCGCCAGCACTGCTCCGACCAGCAGCGCCGAGATGAAGAGATTGCTTTGCATTCGTGACTCCACGTTCGTTGACGACGCGCGTCCCGGTTACCGAGTCGCGCGTGTGGGCCGGGTGGGCGCCGGTTCGGAAGGCGGGAGCGGCTCGCCGATGGCCAGCCGCATCGCGGCGATCTCCTGCTGCTGGGTGACGATGATCTCCTGCGCGAGGCGCCGGAGCTGCTCGTTGTGTCCGTAGCGGAGCAATGCCACCGCCATGTCGATCGCGCCCTGATGATGCGGAACCATCATCGCCACGAAGTCGCGATCGACGTCACCGGTGGGCTTCACTGCCATGCCATTCATCATCCGCGTCATCGCGGCATCGTTCTCGGCGAGGAACGGGGCTTCCTCGGTCGCGTTTCCATCGGTGCTCCGGTGCTTTTCGTGCGCCGATACCACGAAGGCCCCGAGAACGATGGCCAGCCCGGCCATGGCCATGCTGGACGCAAGTGGGTGGCGACTCTGTCGGTTCATCGTGGGCTCCTCTCGGGTGTTCCCGGGCGGTAGACCGGATTCGGGCCCCGGTATTCCGTCGCTCGGGAACCACCCGAGTTAGGGGGTGCTACGGCCAGAGTGGGTGCGAGTCCGGATCCCCGATCGCCATCTCCCGCCGGTCCTCTCGCGCCCGCTGGGCGTCCAGGTCGGAGCGGATGGCCTCGAGCTGTCTCAGGAGCTGCTCGAACTGCTGCGGGTCCACGGTCTTCGCGACCGTGGGTGTGACTGCCGTCAGGGCCACGTCCGCCGAGGTCCGCATTCCGTGGTCCATCGCCTCGGTGCTCTGGGCACGAGCCAGCGGGGCGAGTGCCAGCAACCCGATCGTCATCCACTTCTGAAGTGACTTCCCGTTCATCGACATCTCCTGAAGAGCGGACCCACCAGTGGGTCCATTGCCTGGGTAGAGACCGTCGACCGTCGGGCTATTCCAAGTAGATCGATTGCTGGCTGGGGTCTGTTCCTGCTTTCAGACCGCCCTTTGGAGGCTGATTCGGACGGTCACACGCAGAGCGCGACCGGAGCGCTCGGCCAATCGATCGAAAGGGGCGGAAGAAACTGAGGCAGGGGACGGGAGTTCGCCGTACCAATCCCGACGCTGCGTCGCGATGAGAGACGGAGCGGAACGGGCGGACGAAAGGAATGGAGACCATGAGCAAGATCACCACGAAGGACGGCGTCGAGATCTTCTACAAGGACTGGGGCGAGGGGCAGCCCATCGTGTTCAGCCACGGCTGGCCGCTGTCGGCGGACGACTGGGACGCCCAGATGATGTTCTTCCTGAACAAGGGATTTCGGGTCATCGCCCACGACCGGCGCGGCCATGGCCGTTCGTCGCAGGTCGCGCAGGGGCACGACATGGACCACTACGCCGACGATCTGGCGGCCCTCACCGCTCACCTGAACCTCAAGAATGCGATCCATGTGGGTCACTCCACCGGTGGGGGCGAGGTCGCCCACTACATCGCGCGGCACGGCGAGACCCGGGTGGCCAAGGCGGCGCTCCTCAGTGCCGTGCCCCCGCTGATGGTGAAGACGCCGAGCAATCCCGGTGGGCTCCCCAAGGAGGTGTTCGACGGGTTCCAGGTGCAGGTCGCAACCAACCGCGCGCAGTTCTACCGGGACCTGCCCGAAGGGCCCTTCTACGGGTTCAACCGCCCGGGCGTGAAGCGCATCGAGGGCATCATCGACAACTGGTGGCGTCAGGGAATGATCGGCAGCGCCAAGGCGCACTACGACGGCATCGTCGCCTTCTCCCAGACGGACTTCACCGAGGATCTCAAGAAGATCACCGTCCCGGTGCTGGTCATGCACGGGGATGACGACCAGATCGTCCCCTACGCGGATTCCGGACCGCTGTCGGCGAAGCTGCTCAAGAACGGGACCCTGAAGACCTACAAGGGCTACCCGCACGGGATGCCGACCACGCACGCCGACGTGATCAACGCCGACCTTCTGGCATTCATCAGAGGCTGACCCGGATGCGGGACTGCGCGGTTCCAAGCACCGGAGCCGCGCAGCGCCGGGGGCAAGCCTCGGCGACGTCGAGGCCTGGGATCAGAGGCGGAGCTCCAGCTTGACCCCGAAGTTGAACGAGCCGTCGACGTGGTTGCCCGGCACCTGGGTGGTCTCACCATCGACGACGTTCGTCCAGCCGGACGAGGAGACGAGGCCTCCGCTCACGAACCCCCCCAACGCGAACATCGGGTCCAGCGGGTAGAGCGCGGCGAGCTCGAGGATTCCTTCCACGCCGCTGGCGGTCGCCTCCGCGCTGGTGGCCGCGGTCGTGGTGGATAGATGGATCTGATGCCAGCCGGCACCTAGCGCGACGATGAACTCCCAGGGCCCGGGTCCGTGGAACGAATAGCCGACCTTGCCGCCGACGTGTGCGGTGAAGCCTCCGCAGTCGACGGCGTTGGTGCAGTGGCTCCTGCTCCGGACCAGAGTTGCGAACCCGCCGTAGGCGAGAAACCGCCAGTGGGACCAGAGCTGGATTCCGGTCTCGAGCTCGACGGGGACGAAGCCGGTGACCAGGCCGCTGATCGCGGCCGGAGCTCCGTCCTCCACCGAGCCGAGGGGCACCGAGTAGCCAGAGGCGGCGCCGAGGATGAAGTTGATCGGGAAGCCATCGTCCGAGGACTGGGCGCGTGCGGCGCTGCTCGCGGTGAGGAGGAGCGCAAGCGCAGAAACCGCGCGCCATCTCGTCGCAGCTGCTCCGGCCCGAGGAAGCCGAAGCAGACGAGCTCGAGTTCCGCGCTGGTGAGTCACGAGCACCACGCCTTCCTCCTGATCGCTGGCGACGCGGGCAAGACGCCCGTGCCGCAGGCTATGCCCGAACTCGAGAGGTTTGTCAGGGGACGACGGGCCGCAGGGATTCGCGGTGGTCAGGGCATCGGGAGGGACGCCTGGCCGAAGACGTACTTCCAGCCTTGCGGGGTGCGGACGTAGGTGTCACTGAACCAGAGGCGCCGCTCGAACTACTTGTTCTCGCTGACTCCCTTCAGCCAGAGCAGCGCGGTGACCACCGCCGTGTTGCCGTAAACCCGCACGGTCTGGGTGCCCGGCTCCTCGTCCTGCTTCTCGTAGACGATCTCCCGGGCCTTGGCGGAGTCGATCAGGTCCTTCCGGTTGTAGGTCTTCCCGTTGCCGAGCACGAGGGTGAAGCGCTCGTGCAGGATGCGACCCATTTCCTCGGCGTCGTTGCGCTTCACTGCCGCCTGGTACTCGGTGTCCAGCCGGGCCACCTCCTTGCGGTCGGCCCCCTCGGAGGCCAGGGCAGTGAACGAGAGGGTCGTGACGACGCCGGCGAGCAGGCGGGGGAGGCGGGCAGGAGTCATTTGCGTTCCGGTTGCTGGAGTGGGGGCCATGTTCGGGCAGGGCTCGGTCCGCCCGCTTGTCTGAAATTGCGCTCGAGCGGGGCCGATTGCCCGTCGCGTGGCGCCATCGCTCCGTCGCCTTCACCGCACTTGACGAACAGGCACGACGCTTCTCCGGCGGAGTGTGGAAGGCTTTCTCGCCATGGCTGGGCGCAAGGTGGTGGTCACGGGTCTGGGGCTGGTCACTCCTCTGGCGACGGGCGTCGAGGGGACGTGGGCAGCGCTCGTCGCGGGCAGATCGGGTGTCGGACCGCTCACCCGGTTCGATCCCGGAACGCTGAAGACGCGGATGGCTGCCGAGGCGAACGACTTCGACCCGCTGGCCTGGATGGACCGACGGGACGCGCGGCGCACCGATCGCTACGTCCAGCTCGCGCTCGCGGCCTCGGAGATGGCAGTCCGGTCCAGCGGCTTGACGATCGGGTCGGACGGGCCGGGGAGCTACCGCCCGGAACGGGTCGGGGTGATCCTGGGCTCGGGGATCGGCGGGCTGGCTTCGGCAGAGGCAGCTCACGCGAAGGCGCTGCGCGCCGGCTTCGACCGCCTTCCGCCGATGTTCGTCCTGGAGCTCCTGTCCAACACGGCAGCAGGAATGGTGAGCATCCGCTATGGGGCGGCGGGCCCCAACTACGCTCCTGTGGCGGCATGCTCCACCGGTGCTCACG
>JBKPMY010000341.1:0-6719 GCA_046732375.1 Myxococcota bacterium | reverse complement strand
CGCGGGGGGGGGGGGGGGGGGGGGCGTGTGGGTGGGGGCCGGGGGCGGCGTGAGCGACGGGGCCGGGGGCGGCGTGAGCGAGGGAGCCGGGGGCGGCGTGAGCGAGGGAGCCGGGGGCGGCGTGAGCGAGGGAGCCGGGGGTGGCGTGAGCGAGGGAGCCGCGGCCTTCGAGGTCTCGAGCGCCGCGAGCCGCTCACGCAGCGCGGCGGTGCGAGGAAGCCCGGGCCGGACCAGCTCCACCGTCTCCAGCACCTCGCGGGCCTCGTCGAGGAGCCCTTGGTCGAGGAAGAAGCTCGCCTCGTTCAGCTCCTCGGTGACCGGACCACTCTCCTCGGGCGCACCTCGTGTCGCCGGGCGCACCGGCGCAGGCGCGGGAGGTGGCGTGTGGCGCGCGGGAGGAGGGGGAGGCGGGACCAGCACCGAGGACGTGCCGGGACGGGTGAAGGCGCCGTTGGCCCCCACCGTGCCCATCCGGTCCGTGGTCCGGGGAGCCACGGGAGGGGGCGGCACCGGGGCCGTGGAGCGGGCGACTGCGCCGTTGGGTGCAGGCGGGGACGGGGGTGCCGCCGCAGGCGCGGGAGCAGGACGCCGGTACGCCGCCTGCGTCCAGGCGGTCCGTGCGGGGGGCGCCTCGGGCGGTGGTGCGGGCGGCGCGGCGCGGGCGGCGGGAACCGGGCTCCTGGCGGGCGCGGGCGGCGGCGAGGGGGTGAGCACCACCTCCTCCTCCGGGGGGAGCTCCACCGCGCTTTCGACGCCCGGATCGTAGGCGCCGAGCGCGTCGTTCATCTCGGTGCGGTCGCCCTCGTCGCCGTACGGCATCGCATCGCCGTAGCCCTCCACCTCCGGAGCAGGAGGGACGAGCACCCCCGAGCGCGAAGGGCGGCGCGAGAGCGGCTCGTCGGCAGCGACCGGCACCGGCTCGGGCTCCTCGTCCACCAGCATCGCCTCGTCGTCCTCGGCGAGCAGCTCGTCGTCCATGGCGCCGGGTCCGGCGTTCCTCAGAGCCAGGTCGTCCGACGAGGAGTCCAGCCCGTCCTCGGCCAGGAGCACCTCTTCCTCGCCCGCGCCCATCAGGCCCGGGTCGGGCCCGCCACGAACCGCCTCCGGCCGGAGCACGGCCAGGAACGCGGGCATCTCCGGATGACCCGGTGCCTCGGAGAGCAGCGTGTCCAGATAGGCCTGGGCTCGCTTTCGCTCCAGCCCCCGCGTGCAGAGCCGGAGCACGTTCAGCAGCTGCTCGGTGGCCTGCGCTCCCTGCCCCGCCGATCTGTAGATGACGTAGGCCTTCTCGTGCGCGTCGAGGTTCTCCGGATCGACGGCGAAGATGCGCCGCAGGTGCTCGAGCGCCTTATCGTGCAGTCCGTACTTCACGTACACGTCCGTCTCGGCGAGCAGCTTGTGGATCTGGTCGCGGGTGAGCGTCACCGGCGCGGCCTGCGGGGGAGGCGGAGGGGGCGGCGGCGGTGCAGCCGCCTGCACGGCGGCGATGGCCTGCGACACCGAGGTGCGCGCCGGGCGCGGAGCGGCGGGTGGCGGG
Organism: Myxococcota bacterium; assembly: GCA_046732375.1. GTDB lineage: Bacteria > Myxococcota > Myxococcia > Myxococcales > Myxococcaceae > RPRB01. Next base: position 5,182 of record JBKPMY010000341.1, on the reverse strand, counting down.
GGAGCCGCCGCCGCGCGCTGGCTGTGTTTCCAGGCGACGAGGTCGGCGTCCGCCGGGTCGAGCCGCTCGATCTTCCCCCAGGCGTCGCGAGCCTCGGCGTGCTGGTTCCGCTCGGCGTACAGCTTCGCCAGCTCCTTGTAGACGCTCAGCGTCTTGCTGACGTGGTTGAGCGCGGTGAAGGCCTGCGCGAGCAGGTTGAGGGTCGGGATGTCCCGGGGGTCCGCCTTGAAGCAGAGCTGCAGCTTGGCCAGCGCACGCTTGTGGTCGCCGCGAGCGAGGTAGTCGTGCGCCAGGTTCCGGGCGAGACTCACGTTGTCCGGCTCGAGCGCGGCGATGCGCTCCAGCACCCGGAGCCGCTCGTCGGGCCGGTTGTTGCGCTCCAGCCAGTCGGCGGAGCGCTTGAACTCGGCGAGCGCCTCACCGCCCATCTGCTCGCGGGCGTAGAGCTCGGCGAGCTTGAGGCGGCTGGAGACGTTCTCCGGATCCAGATCCACCATCTTCTTCAGGGTGGCGAAGGTGGCCTTGGTGTCACCCTTGCGCTCGTGGTGGGCGACCACCACCTGGAAGAAGGCCATGGCCTCGGTCATGAGCCCGAGGTGCTGGTGCAGTTCGGCGAGCTTGACGTTGATCTCGACCAGATCCGGGTTGAGCTTGAGGACCTGCTTGTAGAGGGCGACGGCCTTCAGGAAGAAGCCGTCCTGCGCGTACACCTCGGCGACGCGGGTGAAGAAGGACGCGGCCTGAGGGTTGTCGCCCTTCTTCTGGTACAGCTCGCCCATCTTCTGGAGCACCCGCACGTCGCGCGGATCCAGATCGAGGACCTTCTGGTATTCCCGGATGGCCTTGTCGAAGGCTCCCTTGGCGACGAGCTTGGCCGCGCCCTCGATGATCTTGTTCTTGTCCATCGACCGGCCGGCGCACCCCCGGGGCGCCCGAGGGGGTCGGGACCGAGGACGCGCCGGGGAGTCTCCACCTCGGACGGTAGCGTGGCGACAGCGCGACCGTCAAGGATCGTGCCGGCTTCTTCCCCAGGGAGTCCGGGGGTTTAGGGGGTCTCCTCGATCGCCTGTCGGAGGCGCCGGGTGCCCACCTCCGAAGCCAGGAGCCGCTCCACGAGACGGGTGTCGTACTGACCGGAGGTGAAGGCGTCGTCGGCCAGGGCGGTCCGGTGGAAGGGGATGTTGGTCCGGATCCCCTCGATCACGTACTCGCCCAGGGCCCGCTGGAGCCGGGCGATGGCCAGGGGCCGGTCGTCGGCATGGACGATGACCTTGGCGAGGAGCGAGTCGTAGAAGGGGAGGACGGTGTAGTTCTCGTACGCAGCCGAGTCCACCCGGACCCCGTAGCCGCCCGGCACGCTGTAGCCGGTGATCTTCCCCGGCCAGGGCGCGAAGGTGACCGGATCCTCGGCGTTGACCCGGGCCTCGATTGCCGCGCCGCGCAGCTGGACGTCCTCCTGCTTCCGGGAGAGGGGCTCCCCCGAGGCGAGGAGGATCTGCTCCCGGACCAGGTCCACCCCGGTCACCGCCTCGGTCACCGGGTGTTCCACCTGGACGCGGGTATTCATCTCCATGAAGTAGAACTCGCCGCGCTCGTCGAGCAGGTACTCGATGGTGCCGAGGTTGTTGTACCCGATGCGCTCCATCGCCCGGACGCTCACCTCGCCCATCCGCCGGCGCAGCTGGGGGGAGACGGCCGGAGACGGGCTCTCCTCGATGAGCTTCTGGTGGCGCCGCTGCACCGAGCACTCGCGCTCGCCGAGGTGGATCACCTTGCCGTGCTCGTCGGCGACGATCTGGATCTCGATGTGCCGCGGCTTCTCCACGTACCGCTCGATGTACATGTCGCCGTTGCCGAAGGCCGAGGCGGCCTCGGCCGAGGCAGTGGCGAAGGCGGCGGTGACCGCGTCGCGTCCCCGGACGATCTTCATCCCCCGGCCGCCGCCTCCCGCCGCGGCCTTGAGGATGACCGGGTAGCCGATGCGGTCCGCCTCGGCCTGCGCCTCGGCCGGGCCCTTGAGCACCCCCGCCGAGCCCGGCAGCAGCGGCAGCCCCGCCTCCTTCGCCGCCTCGCGGGCGCGCACCTTGTTGCCCATCAGGCGCAGCATCTGTGGCCGGGGGCCGATGAAGCGAATCCTGCAGTTCTCGCAGACCTCGGCGAAGTCGGCGTTCTCGGAGAGGAAGCCGTAGCCGGGGTGGATGGCGTCGGCCCGGGTGATCTCCGCCGCGGAGAGGATTGCCGGGATGTTCAGGTAGCTGTCCCGCGAGGGCGGAGGGCCGATGCACACCGCCTCGTCGGCGAACCGGACGTGGAGCGCGGTGGCGTCGGCCGTGGAGTGCACCGCCACGGTGCGGATGCCCAGCTCGCGGCAGGCACGGATGACCCGGAGGGCGATCTCCCCGCGGTTGGCGATGAGGATCTTCTTGAACATCGCCTCAGGCGGGCTCGAAGCGGAACAGTGGCTGACCGAACTCCACCGGCTGGCCGTTCTCCACCAGGATCTCGGTGATCTTCCCCGGCTCGTCGGCCTCGATCTCGTTCATCAGCTTCATCGCCTCGATGATGCAGAGGACCTGGCCCTTCTTCACCACCGAGCCCACCTCGACGAAGGCCGGCTGCTCCGGCGCCGGTGTCCGGTAGAAGGTGCCGACGAAGGGCGAGGCCACCACGTTCCCCTTCTTCTCGCTCCCCGGAGCGGCCGCCGCCCCCGGTGCAGTCGCCTCGGCCACGGAGGAGGCCCGCGGGGCGTGCGACACCGGCAGCATCGGCGGGAGCGGGACAGAGGCAGGCGGGGGGGCGACCTGGACGATGGGGGCCGGGCCATGGCCACGGGTGATGAGCAGCCGCTCCGGGCCCCGCCGCCAGGAGAGGCGGGTGATCTCGGTGGTCTCCAGAAGCTCCACGATGCGGCGGAGCGCGTCCACGTCGAGGAGCGAGCTGGCCGGCCCCTCGTCTCGCGCGTCCGTCTCGTCCCCTCGCTTCTTGCTCGCCATGGTCAGGCGGCGGCCACGCGGGTGAGGTACTTCCCGTCTCGGGTGTCGATCTTCAGGACGTCGCCCTCGTTGATGAACAGCGGGACGTTCACCACGTAGCCCGTCTCCAGCGTCGCCGGCTTGGTGGCGCCGCTCACCGTGTCGCCGCGGATGCCCGGGTCGCACTTCACGACCTTCAGGTCCACCGAGTTGGGGAGCGACACGCCGATGGGCTTGCCGTTGTAGAAGAGCACCGAGGCCTCGATGTTCTCCTTGAGGTAGTTCTTCGACTCGCCCAGGACCTTGTCGCCCAGGAACGTCTGCTCGTAGTTCCGGGTGTCCATGAAGTAGTAGTCGTCGCCCTGCTGGTAGAGGTACTGCATCTGGCGTTCGTCGATGTCTGGCTTCCCCACCTTGTCGCCGCTCTTGAAGGTGGGCTGGAGCACCCGGCCGGACAAGAGACTCTTGATGCTGGTCCGCACGAATGCCGAGCCCTTCCCGGGCTTCACGTGCTGGAACTCGATGATCTCGTAGGGTTCCCCGTCGACCTCGATCTTCAGGCCCTTCCTGAACTCGGACGTATCGATGACACCGGCCATGGCCGCTGCCCCTTACCCCGAGGGTGGGGCGGCTGGGAAGGGCCTCGAGCTCCGCCGGCTCCTGACCGCTCCTGACGAATCCTTAAAGTTCGGCGCGGATGCGGGGCGCGGCGATCCGGAGCGCGTACCGGCCCTTGCCGTAATTGCCGGAGGCCTTCAGCGCCAGGACCACGAAGTACTCCTCGGTCACCAGCCGCATGACGGTGAGGACCTGATCGGAGTTGATGCTCACCTCGGTGACCGCGCCGGTCTTGAGGAGCTCGGCCGCCTTGCGGACCTGCTGGAGCACCGCCGCATACTCGATGAGCGTGGACTGCACGTCCAGGTCGGCTGCTGCGTCCAGCTGGAAGCTCTCCACCGCGATCCCGTCGAAGCCCATGACCGAGCACGCCAGGGCACCGTCCACCGAGCGGACCACTTCCTCGAGCAGCGGAAGGAAGGCCATGGGCCGGACCGCGCTACTCCGAGATGCAGGAGACGGCGATGTCGCGGCCAGGGAAGCCGCAGACCCCACCGTTGACCTTCTGCCCCGCCGGGCAGGTCACGGGGGTGGTGGAGAGGCGACGGATGGTGAGGGGGAAGGTCACCTTGTTCGTGTACTTGGCGCCTCCCGCGGCAAGCCTGCCGAAGATCTGGAAGGTCACCAGGAGCGTCTGGGCGCTCGTGTCGATGGCGCTGCTGTTGTTGATCGCGGTGAAGGCCTGCGGCTGGAGGAGGTCCGCGGGGACGCTGTTGTCCTGAGCCGATCCTCCGGCGGAGATGATCGCGTGCATGTTCGCGGCCTCGTTCGCGAGCGTGACGCTCGGATCCGAGTACTGGTACTCGTAGACGACGTTGTCGGCGATGAAGGAGTTTCCCTCTCCCGGATCCACGATCTGCCCGCCGACCGAGACCGGATTCGGCTGCAGGTTATTCTGCCAGGAGAACACCTGGTAGTAGCGGTTCTGGACGAAGGTGGCCGTGCCAATCGTGAAGGGCGTCAGGTCCAGCGAGCCGCGCGAGACGTACAGGGTGTCGTCGTCGAACTCGCACTGATCGCCCGGGGCGCGGGCGGAGAGGACGACGATGTTGAGTGGATCCGCGGAGCACGCGGCCAGCAGCAGCATCGCCATCGCGATCAAGGGAAGACCCACGGGGAGCCGGAGCCTGGTTCTCATTGAGTGCCTCCGCCCTGCGCGTTCGCCGAGACCACCGGACGACCGGCGGCCTGGGTGACGATGCGCGGGGTGATGAAGATCAGGAGCTCCTGGCGGTTCTCCGACACCGTGTTGGTCTTGAAGAAGAAGCCGAGGATCGGAATCTTCATCAGCCAGGGGACGCCCGCCTCGGCGGTCGATCCGCGGCGGACGTAGATCCCGCCGATCACCGTCGTGTCCCCGTCCTTCACCAGGACCTGGGTCTCGGCCTCCTTCTTCTGGATCGCCGGCTGACCGTTGGCGCCAGTGTTGGAGGGGTCGGGCTGGTTGTTCGTCGCCTTGATGGCCATGAGCACGCTGCCGTCGGAGGTGATGTGCGGCGTCACGTCGAGCTGCAGCCGGGCCTCGACGAAGGTCGTGTTCACGCCCTGGGCGGACACCTGGCTGAAGGGGATGGACACACCCTGGCTGATGG
>JBKPMY010000340.1:0-24207 GCA_046732375.1 Myxococcota bacterium | reverse complement strand
GTGTACCACTTCGGGTCGCTCCTCGAGGGATAGGCCTCGAGCGCGGGCGCACCAGCCGCGCGGGCGAACCGGATCGCCGCGGCGAGCAGCGCCGCGCTGACGCCGCGCTCCCGATGTCCGCGCCGGACGTAGAAGCAGGAGACCGACCAGACCGGCCGAGGATCGAGCGGACCGAACCTCGTGGTGCCATCGAGATACGGAAGCTCGCGGCGCGGCGTCACCTGGCACCAGCCAACGGCGGTGTCTCCCTCGAAGGCGAGCAGACCGGGCGGCGGCCCGCGCTGGACGATGGAGCGGAGGTCTGCGCGGTTCTCCTCCCGGGGACGCTCGCGGTAGGCGCTTCCGATGCGCCAGTACATGCACCAGCAGCCGTTCGACGCACCGTGTCTGCCGAACAGGTCCTCCAGGGCGGGCCACAGCTCGGGCGTCAGCGGGTGGACGGCGAGGCGAGGGCGACGTCCCGTCGATCTCTTGCCGCGGAGAACGTGGCTTCCGCTGCGGCGCGCGTTTACAGCTCCGGCCATGACGCTCCATCCCATCATGCTCGAGATGAGGAAGCTTCTGGGCCACATGAACGCCTGGATCGACAAGGCCGAGGCGCACGCTTCAAGCAAAGGTTACGACCCGAACACGCTTCTCCAGGCCCGGCTGGCGCCAGACATGCTTCCGCTGGTGCGGCAGTTCCAGAACGCCTGCGACAACGCCAAGTTCGCCGCGGCATTCACGACCGGGAAGGAGCCGCCGTCGCATCCGGACACAGAGCAAACGTTCGCCGAGGTCCGGGCGAGGATCGCCTCGGTCATCGAGTACCTCGGCACCTTCACCGAGGCCGACTTCCGGGACACCGACACCCTCGAGGTGAAGCGCCCGCGGTGGGAAGGGAAGTCGATGCGTGCCACCGACTACTTCGTCGAGCAGGCAATGCCGAACTTCTTCTTCCACCTCAACATGGCCTACGCCATCCTCCGCCACAACGGCGTGGATCTCGGGAAGCGCGACTACATCGGTCAGCTCAGCTTCCGCCGAGGCTAGAGCGGGATCTCCAGCCAGACGCGATCTCGCACCGGCACGCCCCGGATCGAGAGGCCTTCCGGATAGCCACCCTCCGGGGTGAATGCATTCCGTTCGACGCGGAGCATCCGGAAGCCCAGGCGCTGATAGAAGCCCAGCGCGTGGAGGTCGGCGCTCGCCGTGGCCACGAGAAGCTGCCCAGCACCGTGCTCGCGCACCCACGCGATGGAGCGGCGCACCAGCCCCGTTCCCACTCCACGTTCGCGGTAGGGGGCGAGCACGGCGAGGCTCCGCAGCTCCCATACCCGCAGGTCGTGCGGGACGATCTGCGCGTGTCCGATGGCGATGCCACCGAGCGACGCCACGTGCACGAGCCCCAGGTCGAGATACCGGCGGATCGCCGTCGCCGAGTCATCGGCGAGCTCGAAGAGCGGCCAGAGCTCGTGCCGAGACCCGTGGTGGAGCGCGATCTGGATGGCGTCTCCGTCGGACGGTGTGGGTGAGAGGAGCATCGGTCAGGTCCGGTGTTTGACGCACGGACCTATCCATTTCTTCCCGACCCGACGGAATCCTTCATCCCACACGAGCCAACGCGGCGAAGCGCGTGGTGTTCTCAGAGCTCGAGCTCGAGCCAGACGCGGTCCCGCACACGGATCCCGTTCGCGTGGAGTCCGTCGGGGTATCCGTGCTCGGGGCCATACGCGTCGCGGTCCACGCGGAGCACCCGGAAACCCAGCCGCTGGTAGAACCCGAGAACGTCGAGACCGGACGACGGAATCCCGGCGACGAGCCGGTTGCCGGACCGGTCCCGCACCCAGGAGGCCGACCGTGCCACCAGCCGAGTTCCGAGGCCGCGGCGCCTGCGGCGGGGGAGCACCGCCAGGCTGCGGAGCTCGTACACGCCGCCCTCGACCGGCAGGACCTGGGAATAGCCGACGGGCAACCCCCCGATGGTCGCCACGTGGACGACCCCCTGATCGAGGTATTCGAAGATCGCCACGGTCGACTCGTCCGCGAGCTCGAAGAGTGACCAGAGATCGAGACGGCTTCCTTCGTGCAGCGCGATCCGGAAGGTCTGGTCGGGAGCCGGTGTGGGTAAAGGAAGCATCGGTGCACCGTGGAGATGGGTCGCGGAGAGTGCTTCCTCTCTCCTTCCGCCGTCCGTTCGGATCCGTCACCCGAGGCGGCGAATGACTGCAAATCGCGTCGTGTTGTCCGCATCGTCCTCGATTCCCTCGGCGAGCACGACGAGCCCGTAGATCTCCGCTGCGGCCGCCCGAGCGACCACGGCACAGCTGCGGTCTCCCTCCTCGGCGAGGTGGCGCGCCGCGCCCGAGGTCGTTCCTCGCGCCACCAGCTCCCACCCGTGCTGCTGGAGGAAGCCGCTGCACTGGGCCAGCGCCTGCGGATGCGAGGCCACGCGGCGAACGTCCTCCAGGCGCACACCGGGCAGCGCGAGCAGCGCCTGGCGCACCCGGAGCGCGAGGCGGTCCGAAACCTGAAGGTGCGACCTCGCGAGGAGCTTCACGACTTCCTCCACCATCCCGGCGCGCGAATTGTGGAGCGGGACCACGCCGCGCTCGGCGTCGCCTTTCTCGACGGCCTCGAACACCGCCGCGAAGGAGGGGCAGGCCAGGGGCTCGGCGCCGGGCAGCATGCGCGCCGCTTCCTCGCCGAACGCCCCGGGCTCCCCGGCGTAGGCGACCTTCATCCCTCCGCCCGGTACGCCGGATACGAGCCCACGACCCGGACCTCGGCATGCGCTCGTGCTTCCTCCAGCGCGCGCGACACCCGGGCTCCGGCGGCATGGCCTTCCATGTCGACGAAGAAGCGGAACCGGGGTGGGCTGCCCGGCATCGGCCGCGACTCGATGCGGGTGAGGTTCACCCCTTGTCGCGAGAAGGACTGGAGCACCTCGTCCAGCGCGCCGGCGCGGTCGGCCAGGGTGAGGATGACCGAGGTCTTGCAGGGGACGTCCTCGGGCACGGCTGGAGCCTCGCGCGCCAGCTCGACGTAGCGGGTGTAGTGCTCGCCGTCGCGGTGAATCTGCTCGCCGCTGATGACCAGCCCCGCCTCGGACACGAGATCCATCGTCCGCGTCGATCCCTCGAGGGTACTCTCCTGCGGGAGGAGCGCCACGTCGGCTCGCCCCGAGCGCACCGACTCGACCGCGTCGGCCAGCGCGGTGTGTCCCTCGAGCAGCGCCCCGCCGCGCCGTACTCCGTAGCGCGCCTGCGCCGCGACCTGCCCGGGGCTCCCTTCGACGCCGAGGAACGCGACCCGGAGCGGCACGGTGTCGAGCTCCAGGAGATGGCTCTGCTGCTGCGAGACCGACATCTCGATGATCAGCCGGTACAGACGCTCCGATTGATGGGTGTCGAGCCCGAGCTCGGCAGCCGTCTCGCGAGCGCGCCGGAGCACAACGGCCTCCCGCATCGGATCGCGCAGCGGGACCGCGGCGGCGATTTTGGCCCTGGCGGCTTGCTGTCCCAGCAGCTGGCGCTCCCGGAGGAGAGCCAGGAGCGAGCGATCCAGGGCCTCGATGGCCTGGCGGATGCGGGTGAGATCGGCGTCCTCGTCGTCCACGGAGAGCGCCGAGTCTCGCACTCCCGGTGCCCGCCCGCGAACCGTCCCCGTGCGTCCATCGCGCGACCGCCGGGGCTCCGACGGGGCAGCGGCCGTCCGGGGCCTCTGCTAAGAGCCGGGCCATGGAGAACACCCGCACCCTCGGCCAGGTGGACCCGGAGATCGCCGCCCTCATCCGGAAGGAGACCGAACGCCAGGAGGAGGGCCTCGAGCTCATCGCCTCGGAGAACTTCGTCAGCCCCGCGGTGCTGGAGGCCATGGGATCGGTCCTGACCAACAAGTACGCCGAGGGCTACCCCGGCAAGCGCTACTACGGCGGATGCGAGGTCGTGGACCAGGTAGAGGCCCTGGCCATCGAGCGAGCGAAGAAGCTCTTCGGAGCCGAGGCCGCGAACGTCCAGGCGCACTCTGGCAGCCAGGCCAACATGGCCGCGTACATGTCGGTGATGCAGGTCGGGGACACGATGCTCAGCCTGGACCTCAACTCCGGCGGGCACCTCACCCACGGGATGTCTCTCAACTTCTCCGGGAAGCTCTACCGGGTCGTGCACTACGGGCTCGACCGGGCCACGGAGCGCATCGACTTCGGCCAGGTCAGGTCCCTGGCGAAGGAGCACCGCCCGAAGATCATCGTGGTCGGCGCCTCCGCCTACCCGCGGACGCTGGATTTCGCCACCTTCCGCGAGATCGCCAACTCGGTCGGGGCCGTCCTGGTGGTGGACATGGCGCACATCGCAGGCCTGGTGGCTGCCGGCGTCCACCCCTCGCCGGTGCCGCTGGCGGAGCTGGTCACGACCACCACCCACAAGACGCTCCGGGGGCCGCGCGCCGGCATGGTCCTGGCGAAGGAGCCGTTCATCAAGGGCGTGAACAGCAACATCTTCCCTGGCATCCAGGGTGGACCGCTCATGCACATCATCGCCGCCAAGGCGGTCGCCCTCCACGAGGCGCTTCAGCCCGAGTTCGCGGCCTATCAGCGGCAGATCCTCGCCAACGCGAAGGCCCTGGCCGAGGCGCTCCTGAGGGGCGGCCTGCGGCTGGTCTCGGGCGGGACCGACAATCACCTCATGCTGGTCGATCTCCGCCCCAAGAAGCTCACCGGCAAGGTCGCGGAGGCTGTGCTGGGGAAGGCGGCGATCACCGTCAACAAGAACATGATCGCCTTCGACCCGGAAAAGCCCATGGTCACCTCGGGCGTTCGCATCGGGACCCCGGCGCTCACCACTCGCGGAATGAAGGAGGCGGAGATGGCGACCGTGGGCGGGCTCATCGTCGAGGCCCTGGACAACCCGTCGGACGAGGCAGTGCTCGCACGCGTCGCGGGGAAGGTCCACGAGATGGCCCGGAGCTTCCCGCTCTACGCGTCACGACTGAGGTAAGTGCCTCGGATGCGCTGTCCCTTTTGCAAGCGCGACGACAGCAAGGTCCTCGACTCGCGCGAGTCGGCGGAGGGGACGGTCACCCGGCGCCGCCGGGAGTGCCTCGGCTGCCACAAGCGCTTCACCACCTACGAGCGGGTCGAGGAGTTGATGCCGCTGGTGGTGAAGAAGGATGGCCGCCGCGAGCCCTACGACCGGGAGAAGCTCATCTCCGGCCTGCAGAAGGCGGTGGAGAAGCGGCCGGTCTCCATGGACCAGCTGGAGGCGCTGGTGGCGGAGGTGGAGGCGCGCATCCTCGAGCGAGGAGAGAAGGAGGTCCCCTCCAGCCTGATCGGCGAGGAGGTGATGGGCCGGTTGCGCGCGCTCGACCAGGTAGCGTACGTCCGGTTCGCATCGGTATACCGGAGCTTCCGGGACATCGAGGAGTTCATGGACGAGCTGAAGGGCCTACTCGATGACCACGGCGCCGACGCCGCGCGGAGACACCGCGGACAGGTCGAAGACTGAACCCGGCGCTCTGCCGCCGGGCGCCGAGGCGTGGATGCGCGAGGCGCTGGCCGAGGCGCATCTCGCGGTCGGCCGCACTCACCCCAATCCCGCGGTGGGAGCGGTGGTGGTGCTGGGCGGTGAGATCGTCGGCCGCGGTCACACCGCGCCCGCCGGGGGGCCACACGCCGAGGTGCGGGCCATCGCAAACGCCGGTCCGCAAGCGCGCGGCGCGGACCTCTTCACCACCCTCGAGCCCTGCGATCACTACGGGCGGACCCCCCCGTGCACGGAAGCCATCCTCGCCGCCGGAATCGCGCGGGTGTTCGCCGGATCGGCGGATCCGAATCCGCTGGTCGACGGGCGCGGCGTGCTCCGCCTGCGCGGGCTGGGGATGCCGGTGTGGACGGGGCTGCTCTCCGCCGAGACCGATGCGCTGAACCGGCCCTTCTTCAAGGCGATGCGCTCGGGGCTCCCCTGGGTGACGCTGAAGGCAGCGGTGTCGCTGGACGGCAAGCTCGCCACCACGTCCGGGGACAGTCGCTGGGTCACCGGGGAGGCGGCCCGCGCCGAGGTCCACCGGCTCCGGAACGTCGTCGACGCGGTGCTGGTCGGAGCGGGAACGGTGCGAGCGGACGACCCCTCCCTCACCACCCGCCTTCCTGAGGGCGGAGGCAGGGACCCGCTCCGCGTGGTGCTCGATTCGGCGCTACAGCTGTCGCCGGGGAGGCAACTCTTCCACCTCGGGTCGCCGGCGCGAACCCTGCTGGTCCACGTCGAGGGTCAGGGTGCGGAACGAGCAGAGGCGCTCGCGGCGGTGGGCGCGGAACTGCTCGCGGTCCCGGGCCGGCCGGGCGAGGTGGACCTCGAGTCGATGCTGCGCGCGCTGCTCCGGCGCGACGTGCTGCACGTCCTGGTGGAGGGGGGCCCCGGGGTCTTCTCGGCGTTCCTCCGCGCGGGCCTGGCGGATTCGCTGGTGCTGCACCTGGCGCCCAGGCTGGTGGGCGGTGACGGGCTTTCCTGGCTCGGTCCGCTGGGAGTGGAACGGATGGCCGGGGCCCGTCCGGTCACGGTCGAGTCGGTCCGGTGGCTGGGCGAGGACCTCGAGATCCGCGCCTTGCTCGGACCGGCCTAGCGCGACGCGGTCTGGACCGGGGTGTTCTGACCCCGGGCTGCCTGCGCTGACCCGGTGGCGCTGACCGCTCCGAGGGCGCCCACGGTCATGAAGAAGGCGCTCGCCCAGAGGAGAATCCGGCGGCGGAGGCAGTGGCTGCAGAGATGAGAGCTGTGCATGGCGAGAGTCCTACGCAACGGACGTGCCTGTTAGACGCGCATTCAGTGATGAAGGTTTCGGCCCTTCGCTGCGTTTGACTCCCACCGCAACACTTCTTCATCGGTACCCTCGGAAGGACCTACATGGACCGCCATCCGCTCCTGTCGGAGAGTTCCCGTCCCATGCGCGTTCTGCTCCCGGTGTTGGTCCTTGCGGTTGCCTGCTCTGGCGGCCAGAAGTCGGCGAAGAAGTACGACCCAGCCGCGGACATCCCCGGACAGCAGGGTCCTGCCGTCCAGGGCCTGCCACCGCCGCCTCCACTCGGGCCAGACCAGTCGGTGGCGAAGGTGAGCGGCTGCTCCGATTCGCCGAGCCCGTCCGAGCAGGACACGGTCACCAATCCACCGCTGGTTCCCGGCGGCGGCGCGAGACCGTCGGCCTCCGAGGTGCAGCTGGGGATCCAGCCGGGGGGCGTCTGGGTCTCGCACAATCTCACCCACCCGTGCTGCACGAAGGCGAAGATCTACGTGCAGCGGGTGATGGGCCAGGTGAACTTCATCGAGACGGTGGAGGGGGACCCGTGCGGCGCGAGCTGCATGTGTGGCTCGCAGGTCCAGGCCGCGGCGGGGGCTGCTCCGGGCCGGTACAGCGTCACCCTGCGGATCGAGGACACGGCCGGGTCCACCGTCGTGAAGCAGAGCCAGTTCGTGGTCGAGCCGTACTGATCCCCCGGGCCGCTCTCCATCCTCGCGCTCGGGAGCAGGCCTGCTCCGCTGCGTGCTCCAGGTCGCGATCTGAACGACGTGGCGCCCCCGGTGGCCACGCGTGGTTCCGGTCCACGCGGGCGCTGATCCCCCGCGAGGGGCGCAGCGGACCTCCTGTGGAATCGGGGCCTGTGCTCGTCCGCGACGGGCCGGGCTGTGTGGCGCCCCTCGTGGACCTTCGGGCACACTCGGGGTGATGCTGGAGACCCGCCGCTCGACCTGCCCGTTCGACTGCCCAGATGCCTGCGGCCTGGTGGTGGAGACCGACGGCCGTTCCGTGCGGTCGGTGCGGGGCGACCCCGAGCACGATTACACCCGCGGCACGCTCTGCCCGAAGGTGAACGGCTTCGAGCGAACGGTCCACGCTCCGGGTCGGCTACTGCACCCGCTCATCCGGATCGGCCCCAAGGGGCAGGGCGCGTTCCGGCGCGCTTCCTGGGACGAGGCGGCGACGCTCATCGCCGACCGGTGGCAGGCGCTCATCGCTGCGCACGGGCGTGAGTGCATCCTCCCGTACACCTACGCAGGCACGATGGGGCTCATCCAGCGGAACGCTCAGGAGCCGTTGATGCACCGGCTCGGGGCGTCGCTGCTGGACCGGACCATCTGCACCTCCGCGCAGAACGCGGGCTGGGAGCAGGTGATGGGTCACACCCCCGGCTCGGACCCCGAGGACGCCGTCCACAGCGATCTCCTGTTCCTCTGGGGCATCAACGCGCTGGCCACCAACATCCACTTCCTCGCCCAGGTGAAGGAGGTGCGGAGGAACGGTGGCCGGGTGTTCCTGATCGACACCCACCGCCAGCTCAGCGCGGCGTACGCCGACCGGGTGTTCCTCGTTCGTCCCGGCTCTGACGGAGCGCTCGCCCTTGGGATGCTTCACCTGCTCGTGCGCGAGAATCGCGTCGATCGCGCATTCCTCGCACGCGAGACGGTGGGGTGGGACGAGCTCGAGCGTCAGGTCCTTCCCGAGCATCCGCCCGAGCGAACGGCGGCGCTCACTGGCTTGTCGGTCGAGGACGTGGTGTTCCTCGCCAGGGAGTACGGCACGGCGCGGGCCCCGTTCATCCGGCTCGGCGGTGCGCCCTCGCGCTACGGCAACGGTGGGCTCAACACCCGGGCGATGATCTGCCTGCCGACCGCGGTGGGCGCCTGGGCCAAGAAGGGTGGGGGGCTCCTCTCCAGCACAAATTCCGGTCAGGCGTTCGACGTCCGCTCCTTCGTCCGCCCGGACCTGCTGCCGGGGCGCACGCGCATCGTGAACATGAACCGGCTCGGGCACGCGCTGAACGAGCTCGATGGGCCGCGGGTGATGTCGCTGTTCGTGGCGAGCTCGAACCCGGCGGCGGTGGCTCCGGATCAAAACGCGGTGCTGCGTGGCCTGTCCCGCGAGGACCTCTTCAGCGTGGTCCACGAGCGGTTCATGACCGACACCGCGCTCTACGCGGACGTGGTGCTGCCTGCGCCGACGATGCTGGAGACCGCGGACCTCTACCGCGCCTACGGCCACTTCTACGCCCAGCGGGTGCGGCCGGTGATCCCGCCGCTCGGCGAGTCGCGCTCGAACTGGGAGACGATCCGGACGCTGGCCGGGGCGATTGGCCTGACCGACGACGTGTTCCAGCTCTCGGCCGACGAGCACATCGAGTTGATCCTCTCCCGGCCGACGTCGTGGCTGCAGGGCGTCGATCTCGACGCCCTGAACGCCGGCCAGGCGGTGCGCCTGAACGTCCCGCGCGGCAAGTGGCTCACACCGTCGGGGAAGATCGAGATCAAGAACGAGAGCCTCCCCGAGCAACTGCCGCGCCACCGCCCGACGCACGCCGACCTCGACGGTGAGGCGCTGCCACTCCGGCTGCAGACGGCACCCGCGCTCTACCGGCTGAACTCGTCGTTCACCGAGCGGGCGGAGCTCTCGAAGAAGCTGGGCGCGCAGACCCTTCGGCTCTCACCGGCGGACGCCACGGCACGCGGGCTCACGAACGGCCAGCGGGTCACGGGCTTCAACGCGCAGGGCGAGGTCTCCTTCGTCCTCGAGGTGACCGACGCGGTGCCGCCGGGCATCGCGGTCGCCGAAGGTGTGCACTCGATCCAGCAGGGGAACGCGCGCAACGTGAACGGGCTGACCTCGCAGCGCCTCGCCGACACCGGCGGGGGCAGCACGTTCTACGACAACCGGATCGACGTGCGCGCCGCAGGCTGACGCCTAGCCGCGAGTCGGGACTCCTTCAGTTTGCTGACTCGGGCAGCGGGCCCGGGTCTCGAGACATGTAGACCTTCCGCTCGTCCTCGTGCGTCACCCGGAACCCGAGGCGCTCGTACAGATGCCGGCTCGGATTGATCTTCACGACGGCAAGGCGGACCGGCAACTGCATCCGTGATGCCTCCGCGATGATCCGGCGCAGGACCTCGGTTCCGATGCCTTTCCTCTGGAACGCGGCGTCCACGAAGATCTGCCCGAGCATGTGCTCGCTCTTGCTCACCACGGTCTGGAGCCACCCCACGTCGACCCCGTCCGCCTGGATGATGCAGACCTGGGCGGGGTCCCAGAGCTTCCGGAACATCGCCTCCTGCTCGCCCCGGTCGAGCTGGAGGCGCTCATTCATCCAGTCAATCTCGGCGAAGTACGTGCGCCGACACCCCTCGTAGTCGGAATCAACCGCCGGTCTGAGGGCGACGTGCATGGGTTCACCTCACTTCCTTGTCCGGAGTTGCGCCAGGCCCCACCAGGGCACGCCCCAGGCAAGCCCGTCCCCGACGTGCATCAGAATGACCGCCCCGAGCATCCACCAGAAGTCGGGATCCTTGGGCGTGAAGAACAGGGGGAGGAGGGCCAGCACGCCGAGCGTGAACACTTGCGGCAACTCGAAGGCGAGGAACGCCCGGAGCGCCGTTCGCCCCTCTAGCTTTCGCCAGCCCGCCCATGCGCCGAACAGCGCGGCGGCGATGTAGCGCCAGACCAGCGGCGCGGGAGTCCAGCTCCGGAAGATGGAAAGCCAGGCGGAGAGCTCGATCCAGGCGACGAGCAGCGAGACCGACGCCGCGAGCAGCGGGTAAACCCACCCGAGCGTGGCCGCGGGTTGCCGCGCCTCGGTCAGGTCCTCTCCAGCCACTCGTGGAACGCCTCGAACCCGTACGGCCGGCCGAGGAAGTCCTTCACCAGATCGACCGCGTCCTTGCTCCCGCCGGGGACGAGCACCGTGTCCCGGTACCTGTGCGCCGTTCCGTCGTCGAGCAACCCGTGCCGCTGGAACTCGCCGAGCAGGTCCTTCGCGATCACCAGCGACCACAGGTACGTGTAGTACATCGCCGAGTACCCGTTCAGGTGCCCGAAGCTGGCGAAGAAGTGCGTGCCCTCCACGTACGGGAACGGGCTGTACTTCATCTGCAGCTCCACCATCGTCCTGGTGATGTCGATGTCCGCCGGCGCCCGGATGTGCAGCCCGAGCGACAGCTGCGCGTAGAAGACCTGGTGCCGGGTGTGGGCGCCCTTGCCGAACTCGTTCGCCTCCCGCATCCGGTGCACCAGCTCGGCCGGGATGGGCTCGTTCGTCTCCACGTGCCGGGCGAAGAGCTTCAGCGTCTCCGGGTCCCAGGCCCACTCCTCGAGCATCTGGCTCGGGGCCTCCACGAAGTCCCACTCGGTCGCCACCCCCGAGAAGCCGAGCCACCGCTGCTGCCCGCCCAGCACGTGGTGCATCAGGTGCCCGAACTCGTGGAACAGGGTCACCACGTCGTCGTGGTCGAGAAGAGCCGGGCTGTGCACCGCCGGATCGGCGAAGTTGCAGATCAGCGCGCCCTCCGGGAGCTGGACGCCGGCGACGCCGCTCACGATCGGGAACTGCGCGGCGTGCTTGTACTTGTCCGCCCGCGGGTGCAGGTCGAGGTGGATCCGCCCCAGCTTCTCCTCCCCGCGGAACACGTCGTAGGACTCGACCTTCGGGTGCCAGGCCGCCGGGTCCTCGATTGGGACGTAGCGGATGCCGAACAGCCGCGCGGTGATGGTGAGCAGCCCATCCCGCACCCGGTTGAACTCGAAGTACGGCCGGACCGACTGCGAGTCGAAGCCCAGCTCCTCCTGCTTCACCCGCTCCTCGTAATAGGCCTTTTCCCAGTCCTCGACCCGCGTGGCCGACGGCACGTCTTTCTGCTTGCGCCGCAGCAGCCGGTCCACGTCGCGCCTCGCCGGGCCCTCGCTCACCTCGGCCACCCGGGCGAGGAACTCGGCGACCACCTGCGCCGACTTCGACATCTTGTCCTCGGTCACATAGTCCGCCCACGACCCCGCGCCGAGGAGCTGCGCCTGCTCCGCCCGGACCTCGAGGATCTCCCGCAGCACCTTCTCGTTCCCCGGATAGGCCCGCGAGGTGTTCTCGACGTACAGCTGGCGCCGAGCCTCACCGTCGTGCGCGTAGGTCCGGAAGGGCAGGAGGTCGGGATAGTCCGTGGTGATGCGGACCTTCCCGTCCGGGCCGGGCTTGCGCGCCACGCGGTAGTCGTCAGGCAGGCCGGCCAGCTGCTCCGGCCGCAGCGACACGCTCCGCACGTCTTCCCGGATCGCCCGGTCGAAGTCCTGCCCCAGCCGGACCGCGCGGTCGGCCAGCTCCTTGAGACGGGCCCGCGTCGGCTCGTCCTTGTCCACGCCCGCCCGCCGGAAGTCGCGGAGCGTGTGCTCGAGGAGTCGCCGGGTGTCGGGCGGCAGCCCCTCCATCTTCACTGCCGCCAGAGCGTCGTAGAGGCCCCGGTGCAGCGACAGCTCGGTCGCGTAGGCGCTGATCTCCTGCACCGCGGTCTCGGCCGCCTCGCGCAGCGGCTTGTCCGGATGAACCTCCGACAGGAGCCCCGCCCGGTGCCCGGCGTTGGAGAGGGCGAGCTGCAGCTGCTGGTAGGGGGCGAGGGTGTCCGCCTCGCTGCGAGGCCCCTTCACCCCGAGCAGGGTGTCCAGAGCGGAGCGGGCGGTGGCCAGGGCGGCGCGGGTGTCGGCGAGAAGGGTCTCGGGGGTGGTCTCGGTCATGGCAGGTTGGCTCGGAGGGCCTTATAAGCGACGACCGACCATGTTCACCGGCCTCGTGCAGGACGTGGGCACGGTGGAGCGCGTCCTCCCCGGCCCCATGACGACCCTCTGGATCCGGACCGGCCTCGGGGCGGGCGAGTTCGCGCCCGGAGAGTCGATCTGCGTGTCCGGAGCCTGCCTGACGGTGGTCGAGCGCGCCGGGGACAAGTTCCGGGTCGATGCCGCCCCCGAGACCCTCCGGCGGACCACGCTCGGCGAGCTCCGCAGTGGCTCGCGGGTCAACCTCGAGCGCGCCCTCCGGCTCTCCGACCGGCTCGGCGGCCACCTGGTGCTGGGCCACGTGGACGGCGTGCTGCCGCTCCTCTCCCGGGGGCACGAGGGCGGCTCGGTCCTGCTCGAGGTCGGCCTCACCCCGGAGCTGGCCCCGCTCTTCATCGAGAAGGGCTCGGTCACGCTCGACGGGGTCAGCCTCACCGTCAACACCGTCGGCGAGGACCGCTTCGGCGTGCAGCTCATCCCCGAGACCCAGACGCGGACCACCCTGGCCGACCGGGCGGTCGGTGAGCGCTACAACGTCGAGGCAGACGTCATCGGCAAGTACGTGGCGCGCCTCCATGCGGCCCACGCCCCCCGGTCGGCGAGCTCCGGCGGGCTGACGGTGGACATGCTCCGCGCTGCCGGGTTCGGATTGGACTGATGGCGCGACGGCTGGAAGAGGTGGGAAGCATCTCCCTCGTCGAGCGAGCCATTGGCGAGATCCGCAAGGGTCGGATGGTCATCCTCACCGACGACACGGACCGGGAGAACGAGGGCGACCTGGTGATGGCCGCCGAGAAGGTGACCCCTGCGTCCGTCAACTTCATGGCCACCCACGGCCGCGGTCTCGTCTGCCTCTCGCTCACCGAGGAACGCATCCGCCAGCTCGCCCTGCCGCTGATGGTTCAGGACAACACCTCGCCCTTCGGCACCGCCTTCACCGTCTCCATCGAGGCTGCTCGGGGGGTCACCACGGGCATCTCGGCCGCGGACCGCGCGCGGACCATCCTCGCGGCGGTCGCCCCGAAGGCGAAGCCGGGCGATCTGGTGCGTCCCGGGCATGTCTTCCCGCTTCGGGCCCGCGAGGGCGGGGTGCTCGTGCGGACCGGGCAGACCGAGGGCTCGGTCGACCTGGCCCGCCTGGCGGGGCTGTTTCCGGCCGGAGTCATCTGCGAGGTGATGAACGCGGACGGGACCATGGCTCGCCGTCCGGAGCTGCAGCGCTTCGCGCGGAAGCACGGGCTCACGCTCCTCAGCGTGGCCGACCTCATCCGCTACCGGCTGCAGAAGGACCGGCTGGTGAAGCGGGTAGCGACGGCGGAGCTTCGCCGTGCGCACCAGGGCCAGTGGATTGCCCACGCCTACCAGAGCGACGTCGACTCCGACGTGCACGTGGCGATGGTGAAGGGCGACATCACCGGACCCGAGCCGGTGCTCACCCGCGTGCACCGGGCCTGTCCGGTGGGCGACCTCCTCGGCACCGCCGGATGCGACTGCGGCAGCCAGCTGGAGCAGGCCTTCAAGGCCATCGCCGATGCGGGCCGCGGGGTGCTGGTCTACCTGCACAAGGCGGTGCGCCCGTCTGCGTCCCTCACCTGCACCCGTGTCGAGGCCGAGGAGGCCGGTCCGGGCGCGGACCGCACCCGGCTCCGCGAGTTCGGGGTCGGGGCGCAGATCCTGAAGGACCTCGGCCTGCGGCGGCTGCGCCTGCTGACCAACAATCCCAAGAAGATCGTAGGCCTGGAGAGCTATTCTCTCGAGGTCGTGGAGCAGATTCCCCTCAGCAGGCCGCGGCTGCAGCGCCGGCAGGGGACGTAGAAGGGCGGACATGGCACGGGTGATCGAAGGCTTTCTCACGCCGCCGCAGGGGCGCTTCGCCCTCTGCGTCTCGCGTTTCAACGGCTTCATCACCGAGCAGCTGCTCCGTGGAGCCCAGGACGCGCTCCTGCGCCACGGCGTGGCCGATGCCGACATCGACGTGTTCCGCGTCCCGGGCACCTTCGAGCTGCCGGGGCTCGTTCGCCGGGTGGCGGAAGGCGGGCAGTACGCCGGCGTGGTCGTCCTGGGGTGCGTCATCCGGGGCGGGACGCCGCACTTCGAGTACGTTGCCGGCGAGGTGAGCAAGGGCATCGGACAGATTGCCCTCACCGCCCCGTGCCCGGTGAGCTTCGGCGTGCTCACCTGTGACACGGTGGAGCAGGCAGTGGACCGGGCCGGAGTGAAGGCTGGCAACAAGGGCGCGGACGCGGCGCTGGCCTGCCTGGAGATGGTGAACCTCTACGCCCGCATGGCGGAGGTGGGGAAGAAGCGCTGATGGGGGCTCGCCGCACCGGACGGGAGCGTGCGCTCCAGGCGCTCTACCAGATGGAGATGAGCGCGCTCCGTCCCGAGGACGCGCTGGAGACCGCGTGGAACGCCGAGCCCGAAGGTCCGCCGGATCCCGAGGCACAGCAGTTCGCGCTGGAGCTGGTCCAGGGCGTGGTCGAGCACCGCGAGGAGATCGACGGCCTCATCGAGCAACACAGCCACAACTGGCGACTGGACCGGATGGCCCGCGTGGATCGCAACGTGCTCCGCCTCGCGGTGTTCGAGCTGAAGTGGCGCCCCGACATCCCCAAGAAGGTCACCCTCAATGAGGCGGTGGAGCTGGGAAAGGCCTTTGGCACCGAGGCCTCCAGCGCCTTCGTCAACGGCCTGCTCGATCGGATCGCGCTGGACGTGGAGCAGCAGCGATGAGCGCATCGGTCCACACCGTACCGCTGACGCTGGACGCGCTGGATCCGCTGCCGGTGGACACGCTCTGTCTCTTCGTCTCCGAGGACGAACGACCACTCGGCGGGGCCGCAGGCTTCGCCGACTGGCGTCTGTGCGGGCAGCTATCGCGCTTGCTGGTGGACGGCTTCTTCCGTGGGACGCGCGGAGAGTCGCTCCTCCTTCCCTCGAACGGGCGGATCGGCGCACCCCGGCTCGTGGTCCTGGGCCTCGGGCCCGGGGGCGAGGCTCTGCACCCCGGCGTGCTCCGGACAGCTCTCTCCCAGGCCGCGGACGTGCTCAACCGTGCACGGGTGGACAGCGTCGCCCTGGAGCTCCCCGGGCGCGGCGCGATGCCGGCACCGGAGAGGACCTCGGCGTTCGCCGAGGCGTTCGTCCCGGCGTTCCGGGGGGCTCGGGTCACGCTGCTGGCGGACGGACCCACGCGACCCTCGCGGTGAGTTCCCGCGCGAGCCGGACCTGCTAGGCTGGGGAGTCCGGCCGGGGAATGGGGCACAAGGTTCTCATCGTCGAGGACTCGACCGCGTCGCGGGAGTTCATCGCCTCGACTCTTTCGCAGATCGAGGGCACCGAGATCGTCTGCGCGAGCAGCGGCTTCGACGCGCTGAAGTTGCTGCCCCGCTACCGCTTCGATCTGATCATCACCGACATCAACATGCCGGACATCAACGGGCTCGAGCTCATCAACTTCGTGAAGATGAACCCGAACTACCGTGAGACACCGCTGCTCATTGTCACCGGCGAAGGCCGGCAGCACGACCGCGAGCGCGGCATCCAGCTCGGCGCCTCGGAGTTCCTGATCAAGCCATTGCAGCCCGAGCACTTGACCGCGCTGGTCCGGCGCTACCTGAACCTCGCGTGAGCCCCGAGCGCGACCGGCCTCCGCCCGAGTTCTCCTCCGAGGCCGTGGAGACCGCGGAGGCACTGGGGCGCAACCTCCTGCTCCTCGAACGGACCGCCGCGGACCCGGATCCGGACGTGCTGAACTCCGTCTTCCGCCAAGCGCACTCGCTGAAGGGCCTCGCCGCCACCTTCGGTCAGAAGCGGATGGCGGAGCTGGCCCATGCGGCCGAGGACCTGCTCGATCGGTTCCGGCTCGGGAAGGCGCGGCTGACCCCGGCCAGGCTGGACCTCCTGCTCGACGCGGTGGAGCTGTTCCAGCGGCTCGCCGACGACCCGTCGAGCGTCGTGGACGAGGCACGGCTCCTGGCCGGAAGGCTGTCCTCGATGGACGAGGGCCCGGAGCGGATGGGGGAGGATCCGCTGGAGCGTCTGGAGCTGGCTCCGGAGACTCGCCGGGTCCTCACCGAGTTCGAGGAGCACCGGCTCCGCGAGACGCTCCGGCGCGGTGGGCTGGTCTGGTCCGCGCGCGTGGAGTACCCGCTGGAGACCTTCGATCGCGAGCTGGAGCAGCTCAAGGCGCGGCTTCGGGGCGTGGGCGAGCTGGTGTCGACCCTCCCCGGACCGGCGGCGGATCGGCTCGACGTGCTCGCCTTCGTCCTGCTGCTGGGGTCCGGCGCCGGGGAGGCGGCGCTGCGGGCCGTCTTCTCCGGCGTGCCGGTGGAGCTCCGCCCGGTGCCGGTGCGGAAGGAGCGACGGCCCGGTCCGGAGGCGGAGGGGGCCCCGCCCGCGGTGGAGCGCGCCGAGCCGGGCGGCGCGACGCGGACGCTGCGGGTGGACATCGCACGCCTCGATGCTCTGATGGACGACGTGGGAGAGCTGCGCCTGATCGGGGAGGCGATCCGCGGACTCTCCGAGTCCCGCGAGCTGTCCCCGAGGGCCTGGACGGTGGAGCTCCTCCGCGAGCACCGGCGCCTGGTCCGCCGGCTGGACGTCCTGCAGGACCGGCTGCTCCAGGCGCGGATGGTGCCCCTGCGCCCCCTGTTCGATCGGATGCAGCGCCTGGTCCGGCGGATGGCCCGGGAGGCCGGCAAGGAGGTGGTGCTCGAGACCTCCGGTGCCGAGGTGCAGATCGACAAGCGGCTCGTGGAGGAGCTGAGCGACCCGCTGGTGCACCTGGTCCGCAACGCCATCGACCACGGCATCGAGCCCGCGGGGCTCCGCGAGGGCCGGGGCAAGCCGCGGACCGGCCGCATCCTCCTCTCCGCCGAGCAGCTGGGCGCGCGGGTGGTGCTGGCCCTCGCCGACGATGGCGCCGGGGTAGACTGGGCCCGCGTGCGCGAGGTGGCCATCCAGCGGAGCCTGCTGGACGAGGAGCGCGCCCGCGCGACGAGCGATCGGGAGCTCCAGTCGGTGCTCTTCAGCCCGGGCTTCTCCACCGCTTCGGCGGTGAGCCCGATGTCGGGCCGCGGCGTCGGGCTCGACGTGGTGAAGACCAACATCGCAGGCCTCTCGGGAGTCATCGACGTCGAGAGCCGGGCGGGGGAGGGGACCACCTTCCGGGTCACTCTTCCGGTCACCCTCGCGACGGTGCGCGGGCTCCTGGTGGGCGTGAGCGGCCGGGTCTACGCAGTCCCCCTGAGCAGCGTGCTCGACGTCCTGGCGCACGAAGGCCGGCACGGCGTGACGGAGGATGGACGGCGCATGGTGCCGGTCCGGGGCTACAACATCCCGGTGGCCTCCCTCGCGGAGACCTTCGGGCTCCCCCGCCGCGTCGAGGGTGGGGTGTACCTCGTGGTGGTGGGGGTGGCCGAGCGGCGGCTGGGGCTGGTGGTGGACGCGCTCCACGGTCAGCGGGACCTGGTCACCCAGGCGCTCGGGCCCCGGCTGGGGCAGGTGCCCGGAATTTCCGGGGCGGCGGAGGTCGGGCATCACCACACCGTGCTGGTCCTCGACGTGGGTGCGCTGCTGGACGAGGTGCTCCGCGGCCCGCCACTGCTGGTGGCCCAGGCATGAGCGACGACCCGTCGAGCCTCGAAGTGGTCCTGGCGCGGTTCCGCTACCGGCCCGACGAGGAGTCCGCCGGGCTCACCGAGATCCCTGCCGCGACCCTCGAGCCCGACCGGCCGCGGGGCATCGACGAGGTCCAGCTCCTCACTTTCGGTCTGGGAAAGGGCGAGTACGCGGTGGCCCTGGGCACGGTGACCGAGATCCTCCGCGCGCGCACGCTCACCGAGATTCCCCGGGCACGGTCGCCGTTGCTGGGCGTGCTCAACCTCCGGGGCACCATCACCCCGGTGTACGACCCGTCCGTTCGACTCGGGCTTCCGGTGTCGGTCCCGTCCTGCGCCGGGCCCGACTGTGCGCGTCCGCCACGAGCGGCGCGGATCCTGGTGGTCCGCACCGCGCTTGGTCCGGCCGGATTGTGGGTGGACCGTGTCCGGGGGGTGCATCGCGTCCGGTCGGGGGCGCTGGAGCGTCCGCGAGGAGGCCCGACCGGCGGGGTGCTCGGCGTGCTTCCCACGGCCGAGGGAAGCTGCACCGTGGTGGACCCGGAGTGGCTCCTCCGGTGAGCTCCGATGCACAGGCGGTGGACGTCTGTGCCTTCTGGGTGGGCGGCGCCGTGTACGGCATCGACGTCGCGCGGGTGGACGAGATCCTCCCCCGGGTGGTGCCGCTTCCGGTCGCGGACGCTCCGGCGCACGTCGA
Organism: Myxococcota bacterium; assembly: GCA_046732375.1. Lineage (GTDB taxonomy): Bacteria > Myxococcota > Myxococcia > Myxococcales > Myxococcaceae > RPRB01. The sequence continues at coordinate 5,337 of JBKPMY010000340.1, read as the reverse complement.
GGGCGTGGTGCACGTGCAGGGCGCGGCGGTGCCGATCGTGGACCTCCGCCGGCTACTCCCCGCCGGGTCTCCGCCTCGGACGGCCAAGCCGAAGGTGATCCTTGCTCGCCTCGGGCGTCGCCGGGTGGGTCTGCGGATCGACGGCATGGCGGGCGTGAGGCACTACACCGTGGCGGAGATCCGGCCCGGGGGGCCGGTTCCGGGAGTGCTGGCGATCACCGCGGACGAGTGCCGGCTGCTTGATCTCCGCGAGCTGCTGGCGGATCGGCCTGCGAACCGCCGTCGGAAACTGTAAACTGGAGTCGCGTTCTCCCCATGAAAGGTTTCCGCGTTCTGGTGGTCGACGACTCGCGCGCCGCGCGCCAGGTCCTGGTCACGGCCATGACCTCGCTCGGCTCGGGCGCCTGTGACGAGGCAGCGGACGGCGCTGAGGCCCTGAAGCGCTTCGCCTCGGGCGAGTACGACCTGGTGGTCACCGACGTGCACATGCCGCGGCTCGACGGCCTGAAGCTCATCCACCACATCCGCACCGGGGGCCGTCGCGCCCGGGTGCCGATCCTGGTGGTGACGACCGACCGCACCGAGGCGGAACGCGCGCGCGCGATGGGCGCCGGGGCGAGCGCCTTCCTCTCCAAGCCGGTCGAGCCGGGGGACGTGAGTCGGGCGGCGGCCTCGCTGCTCTCCACGCCGGCCTGAGGTCAGCCTCCGCAACGGAACAGCATCACGCACTCGCTCGGTTCCTGGGTGTGCGCTGACGGCTGCAGGCGACCCCTGTCACATCGGGCAAAGCAGCACTTCCTGACAATTGCTGCGTGCGGAGCCACGCTGCTCCGGGGCGCGTTGCCGACGAGGTGACCCCGCCTCGGCGCAAGTCTGCATCGCCGCTCGGACCAGCTCCGGGACCAACCGATGCAGCACCCCGCCCGCGTGGCGCGAATGCGCGCGCCGTTGCCGGGAGTTCCCGATGCAGACAGCGAGTGGATGGGTCCGGGTCGTGGTGGTCGTCGTGGTCCTGGGGGGAGTGGCCTGTGAGTCTCCCGCTCCCGAGTCGACGTCGACGGGAGGCTCGGGCTCAGCGAGCCAGCCGGCAGGTCCCGGCATCCAGCCTCCCGAGAGCTCGATGCTCGTTGCGAACCGCTTCGGGTTCTCCAGGACGATGACCGCGAGCGGAATCGCGTTGAGCGACCCGACGCATCCGTTCTTCCAGTCGCTCGGGCAGAACGGTCGTTCGTGCAGCAGCTGCCACGTTCCCGAGGCCGGGATGACCATCACCCCGGAGTTCGCCCGGGCGCGCTTCGAGCAGACCGAGGGACTGGACCCGCTGTTCCGCACGGTCGACGGGTCGAGCTCCCCCGTCGCGGACGTGTCCACTCTCGATGCCCGCCGCCGGGCCTATGCGCTCCTGCTCGACCGGGCCCTCATCCGGGTCGGCATCGGGGTGCCGGCCAACGCGGAGTTCGAGCTGATCGGCGTCGAAGATCCCTACGGGTTCGCCTCCGCGCAGGAGCTCTCGCTCTTTCGCCGGCCGCTCCCTGCCACCAACCTCCGCTTCCTGAGCACGGTGATGTGGGATGGGCGAGAGACCTTCAAGGACGGTGCGTCGAGCAACGGCTTCGCCACGTTGCACTTCGATCTCGTTCACCAGGCCAACGATGCCACCACCGGCCACGCGCAGGCGACGCGTGAGCTGACCGACTCGGAGCGGGAGGCGATCGTCGCCTTCGAGATGGACGTCCACACCGCGCAGGTCTCGACCTTCCGGGCCGGCCCGCTCGACGAGGACGGCGCACGAGGGGGTCCGGAGCCTCTGTTCACCCAGGAGTTCTACTGGGGCATCAACGATCCGCTGGGCGCCGATCCCACCGGACGGCCCTTCGATCCGACCGTCTTCACCCTCTACGACGCCTGGCGCCCATCGGGACCTCCGGTCGCCGGGCTCGCCGCCGCACGGGCGGCGATCGCCCGGGGGCAGCAGCTGTTCAACCACAAGCCGCTCGCGATCGTGGGCGTGTCCGGCCTGAACGACGACCTCGCCGTCGCCTCCATCCCCGGCACCTGCACCACCTGCCACGACACGCCGAACGCGGGGAACCACTCCGTGCCCGCTCCGCTGAGGATCGGCGTCGACGCCGTCGAGCCCGTGGGAGGCCTGAACGTCGCGGGGCTTCCGGTGTACACGCTGCGCAAGCTGGTGACCGGGGAGATCGAGCGGACGACCGATCCGGGGCGCGCTCTGGTCACCGGCCGCTGGAAGGACATCGGGCGCTTCAAGGGCCCGACGCTCCGGGGGCTCGCCGCGCGCGCGCCGTACTTCCACAACGGCTCGGCGGCCCGGCTCGAGGACGTGATCAACTTCTACGACACGCGCTTCGGGATCGGTCTGACCAAGCAGGAGAAGTCGGACCTGCTGGCGTTCCTCTCGGCCCTCTAGGGAGTGCGCCGGGAGAGCGGGGCGACCGATGAAATCGCCCCGCCCCCCGGGCCGGTTGCTCCCTCTCCCTCTAGGAACCCTCGAGCGGCGGCGCACAAAGCCGCGACAGCTCGGCCCCCAGCGCCCCGAGCGGCACGTCTCGCTGGGCGCCGCTCGGCTCCCGGAGACGGACCGAGCCCTTCGCCTCGTCGCGCGGGCCGGCCGCGACCAGGTAGGGGACACCGAGTCGGTGCGCGTCGGCCACCTTCTTGGAGAGCGCCGCATCCCGGTCGTCGAGCCGCGCGCGGAGCCCGGCCTCCTCCAGCACCCGGAGCGCATTCCGGGCGTGGACACCGCTGCCTCCGTCGAGGCTCGCCACCACCACCTGTTCCGGAGCGAGCCAGGCGGGGAGCCTCCCGCGATGGTGCTCGAGGAGGATGCCCAGGAACCGCTCCAGGCTCCCGACCAGCGCGCGGTGGAGGACGACCGGGCGGTGCCGGCCGCCGGCTCCGTCGGGAAAGGCGAGCTCGAAGCGCTCCGGCAGCACGAGGTCGACCTGGATCGTCCCGCACTGCCAGGCGCGTCCCAGCCGGTCGCGGAGCACGAACTCCAGCTTCGGTCCGTAGAACGCGCCCTCTCCCGGCTGTTCGCTCCACGCGAGTCCCTCCGCGCGGGCGGCACTGGCGAGCAGCGCCTCCGCTCGGTCCCAGACCGCCTCGTCGCCGAGCCGGTTGGGGGGACGGCTGGAGAAGGCGACCTGGACGTCCTGGAAGCCGAGCGCGGCGTACAGCCACCGGAGGCTCCGGACGAAGCGACCCAGCTCCTCCGGCACCTGCTCCTCGCGGCAGAAGACGTGCCCATCGTCCTGCGAGAACTGCCGGAGGCGGAAGAGCCCTTGCAGCGCACCCGAGGGCTCGTCGCGGTGGACGAGACCGAACTCCGCGATGCGGAGCGGCAGGTCGTTCCACAGCGGGCCCAGGCGGTGGACCAGCTCCATGTGGCCCGGGCAGCTGACAGGCTTCAGCGCGCGAGCCTCGCCTTCCACCACCAGCATTCCCTGCCGGAACACGCTCCAGTGGCCGCTCCGCTCCCAGATCGGCTGGGACAGGACCTGCGGACTTCGCACCTCGCGGTAGCCCTGCCGGAGGACGATCCGCCGGAGCTGGTCCTCGAGGGCGCGGAGGAGCATCAGGCCGCGGGGGTGCCAGAAGACGCTCCCGGCGGCCTCCTCCTGGAGGTGAAAGAGGCCCAGGCGGTGGCCCAGGGCGCGGTGATCATCGTCATGCAGCATGGTCGGACTCCGGTGGCGAGGCCCGGGGGTGACCGGCAGGACGATGGAGGGCCTCGAGCAGGGCGCCCCGCCGGAACCACGGGCGGGACGGGGACGGCGTGCTCGAGGGGATCAGGCCACCGACGCACACACGACTCTCCGACCCGCCTTGCGGGTGGTGGTCGCGGTGGTGGTGGTGCCCAGACTCCTCACGGCAAGAACGGATAACGGGAGAGGGCGCCGGCCGTCAACCCGGGGGCGCTCCCCTCGGCGCCGCAGGCGGGCTACAGGCCCGAAAGCACGAGGACCCATAGCCCGCCCGTGCGAGCCGCTACTTCGTCGAGAGCTTGGTGATTCGCGTGGACCAGTTCCCGAGCGGAGCCCGCCTTCCACCACAGGTCCCGAAGGCGGCACCCGAGACGTTGTACTCGGCGAAGGTACAGGTCTGCGCGATGTACTCGTTGGCGATCCAGATGCTGTCGCCTTCCACGGCGGCGGCGCCGTAGTCGCCCCACCGCGGTCTGGTGCTGAACGGCCGGTAGCCGGTGAAGCCGTCCTGCGGGCCGGCACCTGCAGCGGCGATGTGGATGTCCCCCGCGCCGATCTTCGCGTCGATGCTCGTGTAGCCCGCGCTCGGGAAGTTGTCCGGCCCGACCACGGTGAACCCGACGACTCCGCGGCCGCTTGCGGTCACCGCCACCGCACCGTAGGTGAGGTTGTTCCCGACCAGCCCGATGTACGCGTTCTGGAAGACCGTGCTCGTCTTGGGCTCGAAGACGACGTAGGTCAGACCCGCCACCGCGGTCACCCCGTCGAAGGTCAGGCCGGTGCCCCACGAGGCCCAGAGCTTTCCGTTCGCGAACGAGACCTGCTGCATCCGCGAGTCGTTCGAGTCGAGCCGCGAGATGGGATTGTTGAACACGGTCGCCCCGACCTTCGGTGCGCAGGTGGCGTCGGCGATGCAGTCACGGAGCGGCACGTTGCCGGCCTTCTGGCTGGAGCGGCCGGGGACGGCGTAAGGCGTCACCGGGAGGTATTGGCCCGAGAGCTGCGGCGCCGGAGTCGCGGTGTCCAGCGAAACGGTGTTGGTGATCGACCACACGGCGATCCGGTTGCTCGTCCCGCTGGCGAAGAACACCGCGTCGCTCGAGAGCAGGTACTCGGTGCCACCGTTGTCGAACGAGTTCTGTCCGGGCGACTGTGCCGGCCAGACGGTGAACCCGGGGAATTGGTCCGGGAGCGGGGTTGTCTCGCCGGTGTTGAAGAGGACCACCGAGTTGGCGGTTCCGTTGGCGAGCTTGCGCTTCGAGATGGCGTAGATCTGCGCGCCGAAGAAGCCGGGGCCGGACACGGCGAACTCGTTGGTGGTCAGGTAGATGCCCGTCGCGTCCGCGCCGATGTGCGGATAGTCCCCGAGACAGAAGCCGTTGGTGCAGTGGTGGTTCGGCGTTCCCTCCGTCCCGTTGTTCTGGACCGGAAGGACGAAGATGGTCCAGCTTCCCAGGGGGTTGCCGCTGTCGGAGACCGCGATGTCCAGGTGGTTCCTGCCAGACAGGGCCTGACTCGTGGGGATGGCGCGGTCGAGCGTCAGCACCACGTGGAAGAAGCGGCCGGTGTCCGCGTCGAACAGACACACCGGATCGGTGATCGACGGGCC
>JBKPMY010000339.1:0-6460 GCA_046732375.1 Myxococcota bacterium | reverse complement strand
GACAAACGCATGGAAAGTCTCCAACCGGCCACAGACGTGAAGGAGGACTTCCCCTCAGCAACGGGGCGTCCACCCAGCAACCGAGCATACTTCCGCTGTGCAGCAATCGATGCCCTTTGCGGGGAACTGCAATCCTCCGTGCTTTCGACGCGCCGTCGCGGCCGCGGAGCTCCCCGGCCTCGGTTCCACGACCTCAGGCGGAATTTCATCACCCGGGCGGGCAGGGTCGGCGTCCCGGAGTCGGTCGTGATGCGGATGACCGGGCACCGCACGCGCGCGGTGTTCGAAACCCGAGTCTCCTGACTGAGAGGCCGGCTGGATTGCCGCCTCGCCGAGGCTGGCCGGCAAGAAGGCAGTCAGGACGTCGAAAACCCGGGCGCGTCGATACCTCTGTCGTAGCTATGCGGTCCATCCATCTTGTGACGCAGCGCTGATGGGCTTGGTCCCACATCCGTGCCAGTAGGCGCACCCAGCCGAGCAGGCGGCAGCGGCCGACTTTCTCGAGTCTGAGTCACGGGAGAGAATCGACTTGCCGCCCACGCCTTCTCCGAGCTGCGGAGATGCCTTCGACTGACCGACGCCGGCCCCTCCCCTGGCTTCGGCCTTCAGGGCACTCCCGCTCGGGGTTGGCGGGCGGCAGTCGTGCCCGCCGTCGTCACTCCCCGTTGACGTGGGCACGAGGTCACGATCGCGAAATGTCTCGAGGAACTCGAAGCCGTCCATCCGCGGCATCATGAGGTCGAGCAGTGCCAGGCAGGGCTCGGCGCCCGTCTCCAGCAGCTCCAGCGCCTTCACCCCGTCATACGCCGACGACAGTTGGATCCACGGCCCCAAGCAGGTCGACGATGGAATCGCGGACAGCAGCATCGTCCTCGACCACGAGCACCTGGGCCGGCACGAACAGTGAGGCTACGCCTGTCTCCGTCACAGGCACGAATTGGGAAGGCTGCTCGTTCCAGAACTGGACCGAAGCGACGTCCCTGGGGACTTACGACGCTCTCGCATGGGTATCCCTTGCTCCGCGTAAGCTCCAGGCCGAGGGGACGACGGCTCTCATGGCCGGCGGGGATCGGACTCGAGGGAACTCAGCAGTGCCGTTCCACCCATGCCATCAGCGAATGCAGGTCGAACGGCTTCCGAAGCGTTCCAAGGACACCTGGGTACTCCGTGCCGCCCTGCACCGCGGCGTGAGCGGAGAGGACCAGGACGGGGAATTCTGCCGCGTGAGGATGTCGCTTCAACCGTTCGAGGAACTCCCATCCGTCCATCCGCGGCATCATGAGGTCGAGGAGGATGAGGCAGGGGCGCGGGAGCGTGTCGATTCGGGCCAGCGCTTCCACACCATCAGAGGCGGTCACCACTTCCCGGCCTGCCTCGCGAAGCACTTCCACGATGGAATCGCGGATGTCCGGGTCGTCCTCGACGAGGAGAATCGTCCGGTGAGGGGGAAGCTGAGTCATGGGAGGCGAAAGGCCGGGAATGGCGAGCTGCGGCCTCCGGCTCGAGCTTCAATCCATGCCGGTGGTCGATGAGCGTCGTGGTCGAGAACTTCGAAACGAATGAGGGCAGTTTGGTCCCGAACCGCTTCCGCCAAGGGGAGGGGGGGACACGAGGGACGCACCGCCGCCCGGTCGCCTGCCCAGCCGATGACCACCCACGCGCAAGAATTCGTAAGCACTGCCGTCCACCATTCGGTATCCAGGCGACGGTTCTCACGAAACTCTCTGGTGTCTACCCCCCGGGGGCACAGTGCGCGTCGATGAGGGCGAGAAGCTGCTCGAGCTCGAAGGGCTTGCGAAGCGTCCCGACGACACCTGCAGACCGGAAGCGGACCGGGACGTCGCCGGAGGCCGAGACGACGAGACGGCAGTGAGGCGGCGTCCGGACGCCGGTCAAGGGCGCGCACGAATTCCTCGCCCGACATCGGAGCCGTCAGCCAGTCGAGGAGAATGACGCAGGGCCGCGGAATCACCTCGCCGTCTAGGAGCCCAAGGGCCTCGGCGCCGTCGTGGGCCGTGAACACCCGGTGCCTCTCCTCCCGAAAGCGCCTCCGCGATGGACTCCCGAACGTCACGGTCGTCTCCACCAGGAGGATTGCCCGGGCGTAAGCCCGACGGCTTCCCCCGACCTAGCCGGATGCAAGGAGCGTCAGCAAGCAGGCCGGCTCGACACCATTTGCTGGTGGCGAGCCATCGAACCCCCGGTTCCGCTCGACGTCGCTACGCGACAACTCCCCCGAGGGCTCGACCAGCGGGCGAGCCTGCTCGTCAGTCGTCCTCGGCGATTCGAGCGAGCAGCTCCTCGAGCTCAAAGGGCTTTCGCAGGGCACCCACAACTCCAGCGTACTGCGCCGCTTCAGTGAGTCGGTCGTACGCGGAGGTGACGAGGACAGAGAACTCCGCAGAGTGAGGATGCTCCTTCAGACGCTCCAGGAACTGGAATCCGTCCATCCGGGGCATGAGGAGGTCCAGGAGAATCAGGCACGGAGGCTCAATGGCCTTGAGCTTTTCGAGCGCCTGCTCGCCGTCTTTCGCCATCACGACCTGCCGACCGACCTCGCATAACAGCTCTGCCAGAGTTTCCGCGATGTCGTCATCGTCCTCGACGAGGAGGACGGTCCTGTGTGGTGGCAGCCGGGTCATCGCCGATTGCATCACCTCCCCAGCACGACCGCCATCTAACGCGTGCACTTCGGGGCGCAAGGCCGACTTGCCTGCGGAGGAGCTCCCCAGCCAAGCCCGATCCCACAGGAGAAGCCGCCCGCCTTCGACCTCTCGAGGCGTCCGGCGCCGCTGCTCAATGCCCCGAGGGCGCCCGAAAAGCCCACTGCCGGGAACGCAGGTAATTGCGCGGGACTTTCCATTAAGTATGCGGACGTCTCGTGAGGAAAGACTGTCGCTGGCCGCTAGGGCGTGCTCTTGCCACCGCCGCAGCTCATGCGCATCAACGCCTCGTGAGGCTCGATCGTATCCCCACCTGGAGCAAGGACGAACTCGTCAATGTTGTCGTGGAAGCCCCGCGTGGCAGCCGCTTGAAGCTCAAGTACAAGCCGGAGATTGAGGCCATCGAATGGGGCCATCCTCTACCCTTGGGTCACGCGTACCCCTATGACTGGGGATTCGTGCCGAGCACGCTGGGCCCGGACGGCGACCCGCTTGACGCGCTGGTACTCGCTGAAGTGCCGAGTCACCCGGGGGTTGTCGTCCCCTGTCGCCCATTCGCCGTCTTGGAACTAGAGCAGAAGGACGATGGCGAAGCGTGGGAACGAAATGACCGGCTCGTGGTAGTGCCCGAGCGCGGCGGCTGGACGAACGACGTCCGGGACTCCCGCGGTCTACCGGAGGAAATGCGCGATGAGCTCGAGCACTTCTTTCTCAGTAGCGTCTTCTTCTCCCCCGCCAAAGCCCGCTGTAACGGCTGGAAGGGCCCCAAGGCAGCGATGCGTCTGATTAGAGAGGGAGAGAAGTGCTTTCGAAGGCAGACGTAGCGGACGCGGGGTGAAGTCTGGCCCGCGCAGCCGGGGGCGCGCACAGTGCCGACGGGGAAGGCGAGAATCTCAAGGGCCCCCGTGACGGCACAGAAAGCTCCAGAGTCGGCAGCTCCACAGCGAGTGTTTCCGATCCGGCAAGCCAGCCGGTTTGCGCACTCTTGACACGAAAGTGTTGGTGGCTATGTTTCGTCGTGGGCCATGAAACGTTAGTAGTTTCGGGTACTTATGCCATACGGAGGGATGCCATGTTCGTGCGACGAGTCTCGTCCTCCAGACCGACGTTCGACAGCCCGTTCGGAGACTTCGACCAGGCACGGGAGATGCTTCGCCTGCTCGATACGGTTGCGGGGAAGACGCTCCGTGAGGTCGGGGCTGGGGTCTTTCCCCCCATGAATGTCAGCCAGGACGAAGACAACTTCTACCTGCGCGCCGAGGTTCCGGGAATCAAGCCCAACGAGCTGTCGATTTCGGTGATGAGGAACCGCCTCTCGCTCGCGGGCAAACGCGAGATCCAGCAAGAGGACGAGCTGGTGAGTTACCACCGCAAGGAGCGGGCGGAGGGGTCATTCAACCGCACGCTGACCCTGCCAATGGAAGTCGAAGCCGAGCGGGTCGAGGCGAAATATGCCGACGGCATCCTGACCGTCACGCTGCCCAAGGCGGAGGAAGCGAAGCCACGGCAGATCGCGGTGCGGACATGAGCACGCCCAAGGGAAAGGAGGAAACCGCCATGGCAAGGGAAGCGAAAACGGAAATCCAGAAGGGCGAGGCGGCGTCCGCGCCCACCGTTCCAGAGCAGACCTGGTCGGGGCCGGTCTACTCGCCCTCGGTCGACATTTTCGAGAATGACAACTCGATCACGGTTCTCGCGGACATGCCGGGAGTGAAGGCCAAGGACCTCAAGATCGATCTGCGCGAGAGCGTCCTCACCCTCACCGGTCAGGCGCCCCCTCCGGAGAGCGCGAACGAGTCGGTCGTTCTCCGGGAGTACCACTCCGGCACGTTTTTCCGGCAGTTCACCCTGTCGGACACCATCGATCATGCAAGCATCGACGCGAAGCTCACCGACGGGGTGCTCAGGCTCGAGCTGCCCAAGGTGGAGAAGGCGCGTCCCCGGCAGATCGCTGTCAAGACGGGCTGAGTGCGGTCGCTGTCGAATGCCGCTCACCCCGGAGGCGTTAGCTCCATGGCGCGGAAGACGTATTACATGGTTCTCGGTGTCTCGAGCACCGAGAGCCCGAGAGGAATCCGGGCGGCCTACCGTGGCCTGGCCAAGAGGCTTCATCCCGATGTGGCCGGGGAGGAGGCCACTCGCGCCTTCCAGGAAGTCACCGAGGCCTACAACGTCCTGTCCGATCCGCAGCGCCGCCGCGATTACAACCACAAGTTGAGTCGGGCCGAAGAAGGCGAGCTCGTCAGCCAGCAACGAGCTGAGCCGCAGCCCCTGGTTCGGGAGCCAGTCTCGATCCTCGGGAACCAAGGGTTGATTCGCCCCTCTTTCGAGGCGATGTTCGCCCCCTTCCTCCGGAACTTCACTGGCACCGGGGTCCCCAAATCCGAGCAGCTCGAGGCTCTCAACTTCGAGGTCGTGCTCACGCCGGAGGAGGTTTCCACTGGGGTCACCGTGCCGGTGGGCGTTCCGGTGTTTAGTCGCTGTCCGCAGTGCGGTGGATCAGGACGCGACTGGGTATTCCCGTGCGCTTACTGCCAGGCACAGGGGATGGTCGAGAGCGAGGAGCTCGTCCGAATTCATATCCCGCCGACTACGCGCCCGGGGTCGGTCATGGAGATTCCGCTCGGGGGGCTGAACATCCATCACTTTTATCTCCGTCTCCACGTTGTCGTAGAGGCCCGCCCCACGTAGGGCAGAAAGGAGCATGAGACATGTGGTGGGAATGCAGTGAGTGTGGCGGTCACGTCCATCGCGAGCGCCCTCCCGCGGTGTGCCCCGAATGCGGGACGGCAGGGGTCATTTTCATGCGCGTCGATATCGACGACCCGCTCGCCGGCGAGCCGGACGCCGATAGCCTACGGGCGATATGGCTGCGCGCGGGGTTGGAAGAGGCCCGTGCGGCCGCTGGATGCCTGACGTGAGCAAGCACCGGCACTCCACTGACGTCGAACGGGTCGAGACGTCACTGGATCTGAGCCATCTCAGGCGCGAGGCGCGGACTGCGCTGGAGCTGGCCGTGGTGGCGCTAGCCCCAGCGGAACTCATTGACCGGCTCGCCATCTCCACCGGCTTGCTGGAAGCGCTCGCCGAGCTTCCCACGGACAGCGCCCCAGTGATGGCCCTCGTCCCCAGGATGGCGACCCGCACCAGAGATGCTCTCGACGACTGGCGGAAATGGCACCAAGAGCACCTCGACAAGAGGATTCCGCGAGGCTGACTCATGAGGTGCGCGCGGCCAAGCGCGAGGAGGTCATCCTGCCGTGGACGACGCAGGTGCGAAAGATTGTCCCGGAAGGGATGGCCCCGCTCGAACTGGTCAACCATAGCCCCGACTTCGTAGACGAAATCGCCTCAACGCTGAGGGCAAATGCTGGGCTCTCGCCAAACTGGAGCGGTGCAGTCTGCTGGAGTTGTCGGGACTCTTCGCAAGCCTTCACCGGCGACTTCACCTCGATGGTCGACTCGTTTCGCAGGGACTCCATGCGCGGCCCTTCGAAAGATCGGCGGCGTTCCGGGCATCCCTCGCCATCCCCGGACGCGAGGTGACGTACCCACACCCGCGGTCGGCTGCCCGCGAGGCCACGCGAGTTCTGCGTGCTTGCGCCGCCTCACCATCCCGGCGCAGGTGTTGCTAGCCAGTCGCGAGATGGCGCCTGCTTCCTCCTCCTCACGGCGAACGCGCGCACTCCCCTGGCTGGTGCGACTCGTGACGGTTGCGCCCTTGCTTGCGGTCGTCCCCTTTTCCCTCCCCTTAGCGCTCTTCGCGTTCATCGGCGTCGTCTTGATGTTCCGCCGTC
>JBKPMY010000338.1:0-3036 GCA_046732375.1 Myxococcota bacterium | reverse complement strand
ATCCTCAAGTTCGCGGGTTACCTCGCGGTGTACGGGATGGCGCCCACCACCGAGGAGGAAGCGGACCAGGAGAAGGCAGGCGCCGACGAGCCGCGGACCGATGAGGGCAACGTGCTGCTGCCAGAGCTGGCCGAGGGCGATCGTCTCCGGCTGGTCGGTCAGGGGCTCCTCTCCGAGCAGCACTTCACCCAGCCGCCGCCGCGGTTCACCGAGGCCTCGCTGGTGAAGGAGCTGGAGGAGGATGGCATCGGGCGGCCGTCGACCTACGCCTCCATCCTCTCGGTCATCCAGGAGAAGAAGTACGTGGAGAAGGTCGAGGGCCGGTTCCATCCGACCGAGCTGGGGAAGATCACCACCGAGGAGCTGGTGAAGCACTTCCCCTCGGAGATGGACGTCACCTTCACCGCCGGGATGGAGGAGCAGCTGGATCAGATCTCCGACGGCGATGCGGACTGGCGCCGGGTGCTGCGCGATTTCTACGGCCCGTTCCAGGCGACCCTGGCGAAGGCCGAGCAGGAGATGCGCGACGTCAAGCGGGAGGAGATCCCCACCGACGTCACCTGCGAGAAGTGCGGGAAGATGATGGCGATCAAGTGGGGGAAGATGGGCCGGTTCCTGGCCTGCACCGGCTACCCCGACTGCAAGAACACCAAGGACTTCAAGGAGGTCGACGGCAAGGTGGTGCCGGTGGAGGAAGAGCCCACCGACGAGACCTGCGAGAAGTGCGGCCGACCGATGGTCATCAAGCGCGGACGGTTCGGGCGGTTCATGGCCTGCTCCGGGTATCCGGAGTGCAAGACCAGCAAGCCGCTCTCCATCGGCGTGGCCTGCCCGACCTGCAAGGTGGGTTACCTGACCGAGCGCCGGAGCCGGCGCGGGAAGGTGTTCTTTGGATGTAACCGCTACCCGGATTGCACTTTTGCTGCCTGGGACCGGCCGCTGCCCCAGACCTGTCCGCAGTGCGCCTCCCCGTACCTGCTGCAGAAGTACAGCAAGCGCGACGGCGCGCGCATCGTGTGTCCGAACAAGGAGTGCGGGTACACCCGCGCGGTGGACGAGGGTGGGCCGGTGGCGCCGCCCAGCGCGGCCTGAGGCAGCGGGGCGTCCGGAGAGCGCGACGGGCTCGAATGGCCCGACGCACCCGACGGGGCCGAGCACAACTCCGCAGGAGACCGAGACCTCACCCGCAGAACGAGCGCCGGCATCGAGCTCGCGCGACCGGGCCTGGACGAGCTGAACGCGCAGACCTGACCCGCGACCGAGAGCTCGGGTGACCGGGCCGCTCAGTCCTGGCGCGCTCCCGAGACCTGAGCGGCGGGCCGAGCGCCGGCGTCGAGCTCCGGCGACCGGCTCTCGCAGTCCCGGCCAGCTGCAGGCGGACACTTGACCGGGGGGACGATCGCCGCCCTCGGGCTCGGGCAACCAGGCCGCGGAGTCTGATGGCGTGGAAGGGCGAAAGCCTGGGCGCCGGATGACGGCTGCCGATGGGTGGCGCAACCAGACCGCAGAGTCCGGTGCGCTGGGGTCGCTGAAGGCGCGCGGCTCACCGCAAGCCGCCGCCACGCCCGGTTGTCTGGCATCGCCGCCACGCGGTCGTCCCGAGCAGACCCGCGGAACGATTGCCGCCGAGGCAGACGCGTCAGGAGGCGGCGGCCCGGGTGAGGTCAGGGGATCTGCGCGGCGGTGCGATGCTTCCCTCCGCCGAACCGGCGCGCGTGCGTGCGCGGCGCGCGGCCTGCCGTTCTTGACACCCCCGGTACCGCAAAGGGACGATGTTCCTCAGCTTCGCCGTGAAGCACCGCTCCGCTGCGTCCCCCGAACGTCGCTTGCTTCCCCGGGGTCGCTCCCTTCCCGAGAATGTGACCGCGCCGGCCCCGAGCCACCCCCCGAGCGCGCCGAAGAAAGGATTCACCCCCGTGATGGACACGTCGCTGAGCCACCTGGTCGAGGCTGTCCTCGCCGCCGCGCCTGGCGCGAAGGGCGGGGCGGTGGACTCGATCGTCCGCTTCTTCAAGGAAGGCGGACCGTTCATGTACGTGAACCTCTTCTGGATGGCGTGCGCGATCGCGGTGGTGGTCGAGCGCGTCGTCACGCTGATGTTCCGCTACAACCTGAACGCCGAGCCGTTCATGGAGCAGATCACCAAGCTGGTCCTCACCGGCAACGTCGACCGCGCGGTGAAGCTCTGCGGCGCGGCGCCGAGCTCACCTCTTGCCCGCGTCATCCGGGCCGGGCTCACCCGGGCCAACCGCGGGGAGATGGAGGTGGCCAAGAGCGTGGAGGAGGCCATCCTCGAGTACACCCCACCGATCCAGTCGCGCATCCCCTGGCTGTGGTCCCTGGCGAACATCGCGACCCTGGTGGGCCTCCTGGGCACCATCAGCGGCCTCATCATCACCTTCCAGTCGCTGGGCAACGTGCCGGCGGACCAGAAGCAGGCCATCCTCTCCAACGGCATCTCGGAGGCGATGAACAACACCGCCTTCGGCCTCGGGATCGCGGTGTCCTGCATCATCGCCCACCTGTTCCTCACCGCGTACGCCAAGAAGATGGTGGACTCGGTGGAGCTCAGCGCGCTGAAGCTGGAGAACCTCCTGTCCCGTCGCCAGTCCGGCGAGACCTCGGCGATGGACTTCGAGCGCTCGGCGTAAGGGCGGGTCCGAGGGTCCCTGGCCGATGGCCTTCTTCTACAGCAAGCGCAAGCTCAGGGTTCGTGGGCGCGAGGAGGGCCAAGAGCTCAACATCGTCCCCTACCTCGACATCCTCATGAACCTGATCATGTTCATGTTGCTGTCGATCACCGGGCTCTCCGCGTTCGGCATCCTCAACGTCAGCGCGCCGAACTACGGCGCCGCGGCCACGGTCCAGCAGGATCCGAGCGAGCAGCCGAAGCTGCTGCTCAGCGTGCACATCCGCCGCAACGGCTTCTCGATCGCCGGGACTGGCGGCGTGCTCGGGCAGACCACCGAGGGCCAAGCGCAGCCGGAGGCGGGCGCGCAGCCGACCATCCCGAGGGGCTCGGACGGGACCTACGAC
>JBKPMY010000337.1:0-15556 GCA_046732375.1 Myxococcota bacterium | reverse complement strand
CTCGGAGATGTGTATAAGAGACAGCTCCTCGACCGGCACCGATGGATCGATCCGATGCAGGTAGTAGAGGTCGACGTGGTCGACACCCAGTCGCTTCAGCGAGCTCTCGCACGCTTCCCGGACGTGCCGCGGGCTTCCGTCGATCCCACGTCCTCCCTGGACGAAGCCGAACTTGGTGGCAAGAAACACGTCCTGGCGGCGGTTCCTGATCGCCGCGCCCACCTTCAGCTCGGAGTCTCCGTAGATGTCTGCAGTGTCGATGAAGTTGATTCCCAGCTCCAGCGCGCGCTCGATGACGCCGATCGCCGCCTCGAGGGTCTGGGCGCTGCTGGTGTAGGTGTCCGCGATGCCGAGGCTCATCGCTCCGAATCCGAGGGCGGAGACGGCCGGGCCGTCACGTCCCAGTCTGCGCTGCTCCATGTCGACGTTCTCCGAGGGAGGCAGAGGTGGAGCGGCGCTGATCACCGCGGCTCGGGCGCCACGCAACTCGAAGCAGCCGGCCGCGGGTTCCCTGGCCGGTGCTCAGGCGGCGCGGCCCACCGGCAGCTCCGCTCGCATCTGGTCGAGGGTCTTCCGGATGCCGTCGGCGTACGAGGTCTTCTTCACCGGTCCGAGCAGCTTCTGGATCGCGGAGTCCTCGAGCACCACGGGGGTGGTGTGGAGGTAGCTCATCTCCACGAGCTCGCGCATCAGCGGGTTGAAGAGCCCCATCACGCGGAGCATCCCCTTGCCGGCGACACGGAGCTTCGGGGCCCGGCCGACCGCCGCGAACACCCTGGTCACGAACTCGCGCTGGGTGATGGTCCCTGCCCCGGCCAGGTGCCACCAGCGACCGTAGGCCTCCGGTCGGTCGGCGAGGTCGAGCAGCACCGGCCCGACGTCGGGGACGAAGACGAACTCGTGTGGCGTGTCGATGGGGCCGATGAGATTCGCCGTCCTGCCCTGGAGCGCGGCGATGAACGCATCGTGAAGGAAGCTCTTCTCGATGCCCGGCCCGTAGAAATCCGGAAGGCGGAGCACGGTCCCGCGGATCTTCCCCGCAGCGTCGGCCTCGAACAGGAGAGCTTCCTGCGCCTTGCGCATCCGGCCCTTGAAGGTGTGCGGCTCTCGCGGATGGTCCTCGGCGACAGGAGTCGTGCGGGGAAGGCCATACGGGTAGACGGTGCCGACGAGCACGAGCCGCTGAACGCCCTCGGCGATCGCGCCCTCCAGCGTCTGGCGCATCACCACCGGGTGCTGGTCGAAGCGGTGGTACGGCACTCCGACCAGGTACACGAGCGTGTCCAGGCCGCGAAACGCCGCGCGGACCGAGGTCGGCTCTTCCGGATTCCAGGTCAGCCGCTCGACTCGCGGCATCGCGCCGAAGCTCGCCTCGAGAGAGCTTGCGGAGCGCCCGATGACTCGAAACGGCCGGGCCCTCGAGACCAGTGCCTGCCCCACGCTCCGTCCCACCGCCCCCGCCGCCCCCACCATCCCGATTCGATCCACCATGAGTTCCTCCAACTGAACTGCACCCTGTTTATGAACGATGTTCACTGAATGCTGTTCATCTATCGATGGACGTTCGGCAAGTCAAGGGGTAGAAGCACGGGGCATGGGAACTGCGCAGCGGCGCGAGAGGGAACGGAGCGAGCTCCGGGAACGGATCCTCGACGCGGCGCGCGGCATCGTGAAGCGCGAGGGCTTCGGCGCGCTGACCATCCGGAAGATCGCCGATGCCATCGAGTACGCCCCGGGGACGCTCTACCTCTACTTCGAGAACCGGGACGCGATCGCCCGCGAGCTCTCGTCGGAGGGGTTCCGGAAGCTGCTGGAGACCTTCGCGCCAGCGGAGACGGTGAGGGATCCCCTGGCCCGGCTCGAGGCCATCGGCCGCGCCTACGTGAAGTTCGGGATGAAGAATCCGGAAACCTACCGTCTCATCTTCATGGAGGATCCGCAGCTCACCACGGCGGTGTTCAGGTCGGCCGCGGTCGACCCCGGCCAGCGTGCGTACCGGGCGCTGATCGAGCCGCTGGAGCAGCTTCGCGACTCGGGGCGACTCCGGCCAGACGCGGACGTGCAGGCGCTCGCCGACACGCTCTGGTCCGTCGTCCACGGCATCGTCAGCCTGAAGCTCACCTGCCCCGGGTTTCCCGTCACGCCGGTGGAGCCGCTGGTGGACACTGCGCTCCGGACGTTCCTCGACGGGCTGGTCCGCCCTTCCTAAGGCGTCGGCGGCGCGCTGACGTGACAGCCGAGGCGGTGCACCGTCTCGACCAGGTGCTTCGCCGCGTCCGGTGAGGTGGGCGGCAGAATCCCGTGCCCGAGGTTGAAGATGTGACCCACCCGACCGGCACGGCGGAGGATGTCGGCCACCCGCTGCTCGAGGTCGGCCTGCGGAAGGAAGAGCGCGAGCGGATCGAGGTTGCCCTGGAGCGCCACGTCCGGACCGGCCAGCGCACGGGCGTGGTCGAGCTCGATGCGCCAGTCGCAGCCGAGCACGTCCGCTCCCGTCTTCCGCAGCAGCGGCAGATGGGTGGACATCGCGGTCCCGAAGACGATGACCGGGACGCCCCTCGCCTGGAGCGCCTGCACCATGCGGGTCAGGTACGGGAGGCTGAAGGTCTCGAAGTCGCGCGGGCTCAGCTCGCCGCCCCAGCTGTCGAAGATCTGCACGATGCGCGCGCCGGCCTCCACCTGCATCTCCAGGTAGGGGATGAGGGTTCGGGTGAGCCGTTCGAATAGCACGTGAGCCAGCTTCGGCTGCTCGAAGAGGAGCCGCTTGACGAGGATGAAGCTCTTCGACCCGCCTCCCTCGACCATGTAGGCGGCGAGGGTGAAGGGCGCGCCGGCGAAGCCGATGACCGGCACCGAGTCGTGAAGCGCCGCCCGGGTCCTGCGGATGGCCTCGGCCACGAAGCCGGTCCTCTCTACCGGATCGGGAACTGAGAGCTTGTCGATGTCCGCCGCGGTTCGCAGCGGCGAGGGGAAGTGCGGTCCCTTGTCGCCGAGCTCGAGCTCCATCCCCATCGCCTCGGTGGGAATGAGGATGTCGGAGAAGATGATCGCCGCGTCGACCCCGAGGCGCCGCACCGGCTGCACCGTCACCTCGGCGGCGAGGTCGGGCGTCTTGCAGAGCGGGAGGAAGTCGATCTTCTCCCGGACGGCCCGGTACTCCGGCAGGTAGCGCCCGGCCTGGCGCATGATCCACACCGGGGTCACGTCCACCGGCTGGCGCCGCGCGGCGCGGAGGATCCGATCGTTCACGGCCCCGGGACGTAGCAGGAACCGCCCCGGCCTGGCGAGGAGGGTCTCACGGTCGATCCAGGTGTCTCGGCGTTACTCGCCGTCGGTCCGGAGGGCCGGCTTGAGGTCGATCACCGGCGTCCCGTCGACGGCCTCGAGCGGACCGACGCGGATCCGCGACTTCTCCACGGCGCGGACGCGCACCCGGTGCAGGCCCACGGGGTTGGGACGGTCCGGCGAGCGGGTGGAGAAGACCCCGGTCAACGGGTGGTCGGGATCATCTCGAGGATGGACCTCGAGCACCGTCCGATCGGCCTGATGCAGCCAGGTGAGGACGAGGAGATCGTCGCCCGCCCCGAGGGATGAGGCGGCGGCCACCACCTCCGGCCGGAGCTCGATCCACGCATCGGGCGCGCCCTCCGCGCCCTGCATCGGCGCGAGCCCACGGTCGCGGAGCTCGGACCGCACGACGCCGACCGGACGGAGGAGGAGATCGGTGGCGCTCACGAACGTTCGCCGAAGAGCGCGTTCATCTCGGCGTAGGGGACGGCGCCTTCGAGCATCGCGTCGTAGGTGCCGCCATCGAGGAACTGCCGGACCGCGCGGCGCGTGAGACCGTGCACGGCGCTGGAGATTCCCGATCCGGCGCTGATGCGACGCACGCCCAGAGCGGTGAGCTCGGAGACGCGGGGGAGGCCGGCGCGCACCAGCACGTTCAGGGGGAGCGGGACCGCGGCGACCACCTGTCGGATCTCCGCGGGGTCGACGACCCCCGGAAGGAAGAATCCGTCGGCGCCGGCCTCGCGGTACCGGCGGGCGCGGGAGATCGACTCCTCGACGGAGCGCTCGCGGGGGGTGAGGCTCCTCAGGTAGACGTCACAGCGGGCATTGACGAACAGGTCCACCCCGGCCCGGGCGGCGCCGCGCTTGGTAGCGGCGATGCGCTCGCACAGGACCTCGGGCGGATTCGCGCCGTCCTCCAGGTTGATGCCGACCGCGCCGACGCTCGCCAGCGCCTGGGCGTTCTCGGCGATGGCGTCGAGGTCCTCCGCGTAACCCGCCTCCATGTCGACGGTGAGCGGCACCCGGATGACGCGGGCGATCTCGGACACGGTGGCGAGCAGAAACCGAGCAGGCAGCGCACCACCATCGGCATAGCCCCTGGCCCAGGCCAGACCGGCGCTGGTCGTGGCGATCGCCTGTGCCCCGGACGCCTCGATGAGGCGCGCGCTGCCGCCGTCCCAGGCGTTCGGAAGGAGGAGTGGCTGAGGCCCCTGGTGCAGGACCCGGAAGCGGGCGGCGGTGGTTCGAGTGTCCATGCGGTATAGACTGCTGCCGGCGAACGGCGCGGGATAGGCACAACTTGCGACCGTTCGCCTTGACACAGCTGGAACCGGGACCGTACAAGCGCCCCCGTCGTCGAGAGCGGAGCCGGGACCGGGCGGGTAGCTCAGCGGTAGAGCATCGCCCTTACAAGGCGAGGGTCACAGGTTCGATCCCTGTTCCGCCCATTCGAGGACGAGTGGTCCTGGGGAGTTAGTTCAGCTGGTTAGAACGCCGGCCTGTCACGCCGGAGGTCACGGGTTCAAGTCCCGTACTCCTCGCTTCGCTGCCCGCAGTCGCCGCACCCACCCCCTCTCCGAGGTTCGCGATGCGCCGACTGGTGTTGCTCGCCGCAGCTCTGCTCCCTGCGGTCACGCTCGCTCAGACGACGGACAAGGCGATCCAGCGGATCCGCGAGCGCAAGGCGGTCACCATCGCCTACCGCACGGACGCCCGGCCGTTCTCCTACGAGGACGGCGGTCAGCCGGCCGGGTACAGCGTCGACCTCTGCAAGCGCGTCGTCACCAGCCTGGGGAAACAGCTCAAGGTCGAACCGCTCGCGGTGAAGTGGGTCCCCGCCAACGTCCAGACCCGCCTCGACCTCGTCAAGAAGGGGCAGGTGGACATGGAGTGCGGAACCACCACCGCCACGCTGACGCGCATGGGTGAGGTGGACTTCTCCAATCCGATCTGGGTCGACACGACCTCGCTGCTCGTCAAGAAGGCTTCGGGCGCGAAGAATCTCGGAGGCCTGGGAGGGAAGAGCATCGCGGTGGTGGCGGGGACTCCGAACGCGCAGGCGGTGGAAGACGCGCTGAAGAAGGGGCTGGTGAACGCGAAGGTCGTGCCGGCGAAGAGCTACGACGAGGCCATCGCCCTGCTGGAAGAGGGCAAGGCCGACGCGTTCGCCGCTGGTCGGGTGATGGTGCTGGGGATGGTGAACAAGCTCAAGGATGCCTCGCAATACGAGCTCCTGGACGACGAGATCGGCTACGTGCCGTACGCCATCATGCTGCCGCTGGGGGCAACCGGGCTGCGCCAGGGGGTGAACCGGGCGCTCTCGCAGATCTACGGGAGCGACGCCATCTCGGACGTCTTCCGCGGCACCTTCGGCAACGCGAAGCCGAGCCCGGCGCTGCTGATCATGTACCGGCTCAACATCTATCCGGAGTGATCAACGCGGCCCGGGGTTGCAGGCAGCGAGCGCGTGGTGGAGTGATTCCGAACGATGGATTCGCCCCACGCCGTGGGACCCGGCAGCCGGGACCTGATTGCTGCGCTCGTCGATGCGCGCCGTTTCGAGCTCGAGCTCTTCGACGGCGTCGCTGACCCGCAGCTGCTGGGGGAGAAGGGCCACTTTCTCGAGCCGCCCATCTGGGAGATCGGCCACGTCGGCTGGTTCCAGGAGTACTGGATCCTGCGCAACCTCGATGGCGCACCGCCGCTGCTGCCCGGCTCGGACGGCATCTACGACTCCTTCAACGTCTCGTATCGGCTCCGCTGGGACCATTCCTACCCGTCGCGAAGCGAGACGCTGGGTTACATCGCCGGGGTGCTGGAGCGATCGGTTCGGCGGCTCGACGGCCGCGAACCGACTGATGAGGAGAGATACTTCTACACGCTCACGGCATTGCACGAAGGAATGCACGCGGAGAACCTGACGCTCGTCCTTCAGACGCTGGGCTTCGCGCGGCCGAAGCTTTCGTCGTTCGACCGCGCCGCCCGGGAACCGCCTGTCGACGAGGCCTACCAGCCGCACGACGTCGCCGTGCCTGGCGGCACCTTCGAGCTCGGTGCGAGCAGGAATGAGCCCTTCGTCTTCGACAACGAGAAGTGGGCCCACCCGGTCGTCGTGGCTCCCTACCGCATCAGCTCCACACCGGTGACCAACGCGCAGTTCCAGGCGTTCGTCGATTCCGACGGCTATCGGCGCCGTGAGCTGTGGAGCTTCCGCGGATGGGACTGGCGGCGGCGCGCGCACATCGAAGGCCCTCTGTTCTGGATGAAGGACAAACGGGGCTGGTGCGAGCGGCTGTTCGATGAAGTCGTGCCCCTTCGCCCCTGGCATCCCGTCACCTGCGTGAGCTGGTGGGAGGCCGAGGCCTACTGCAAGTGGGCCGGCCGCCGGCTGCCGACCGAGGCCGAATGGGAGATGGCGGCGAGCCTCGAGTCTCGGACCGGAGTCAAGCGCCGCTTCCCCTGGGGCGATGCGCCGCCGGCGCCAGAGCAGGCCAACCTCGACTACCGCGCCGGGGGAACCGTGGACGTGCGAGCGCTTCCCGCGGGCGACAGCGCCGTCGGCTGCCGGCAGATGATCGGGAACGTGTGGGAATGGGTCGACGACACGTTCGGGCCCTATCCGGGCTTCGTCTGCGATCCGTACAAGGAGTATTCCCAGCCGTACTTCGGCACGAAGAAGGTGCTCAAGGGCGGCTGCTGGGCGACGCGCAGCCCGCTCATCCGCAGCACCTGGCGAAACTTCTACATGCGCCAGCGTCGCAACATCTTCGCTGGATTCAGGACCTGTGCCGAATAGCCTCGATGCCCGCGCTACCCGTTTCGAAGACTCGATCAGTCGTCGCCGCCGCCGATCCGAGTGAAGAAGACGTCCGGTTGGGCGTGCTCGAAAGGCGCCGCCGAGCCTGGAGGTGGAACCCAGCGTTGACGGTTGTCGCCCCAGGCCGCAGCCGGCTGACCATCATCGGAGAAGAAGGGCGCGCTCTGCACGGACATGTATTCACCGATGTCGTAGCAGGTGACGACCGCTCGATCGTAGTTGGTGGTTGTGAACGGGGAGAGCAGGCGTGGAACATTGCTCGGTGTGAGGTCGAAGCTGACGTTACTGAGGTCGGCCGTTTCCCGGAGCTTCAGCTGGTTTCCCGTCACCTGGACTCTCGCGACTCTCGTCCTGAGCTGCTCGTTCGACTGCTGCGCGTAGTAGGCAACCCACGCCTTGTTACCGGGCGCACCGAACGCGATCGCCGGATGGACGTGCTGGGGCTCTGCGGCAGTCGAGGCAGCGATGGTCAACGGATCGGCCCAGGTGTTTCCGCCGTTTCTCGAGAAGAGAACGCGAATCTCCGAGCCGGCCGACGGGTCGAAGAGGAAGGGGCTGGTGGAGCTCTGGAGCACGATGAGCAAGCGCCCTCCAAACACTGCCGCAGCGGGCTGGGTCACCAGCCGGGTTGCCTGGGTGTAGATGAACGAGCCGAAGCGTCCCGTTCCGATGCTGGGGCCCTGGTGCAGCACATTCCGGAGGCCGCCGCCGGTGCACTCGTTGAGGACACCCGGGGTGACGTTGGTGAATGCGAACGCGTCCGGAGCTCCCGGCTGGTTGAAGGTGAGGAAGTGAAAAGTGTTCCCTCCATCGTCGGAGACGAGGACACGCACGTTGTCGGCATCGATGTCCGAGAAGTGAAGGAAGGGGACGTAGAGGCGACCGTTCACGGGGTCGACGACCGGGTTCGAGAACTGGATGAAGGCCGAGCTCGTCGTTCCGTTGTCCACCGGGGCAAACAGCAGCTTCGTGGTCCAGTTGTCTCCACCGTCGATGCTGCGGGCGAGCCAGAGCTCCGAGCTTGTCTCCGTGAAGTGGGTCCAGGTGATGTAGAGGTTGTCGCGTGAGGGCTGCGTGGGATCTGGCCCGATGGCGAGCCATTCCTTGTCCGAGCCATCGTCGATGACCACCACCTTTGCGGCGCTCCAGGTGTCACCGTTGTCGGCCGACTTGTTGACGTTGATCGTCCCGTGAGCGCCGGTCTCGTCCACGCCAAGGCTGGCGTAAAAGATGTTTCCGCGCCGGTCAGAGGCGAGTGACGGGTCGCCAAAGGTGAAGGGGACGTCCGGTGACGGCGGCGGCACGAAACCGCTCTTCCAGGTTCTCCCTCCGTCGTGAGAGGTGGAGAACCCATTGAAGAGAAGCTGGGTGAAGGCGAGCCCAAATCCAGGGAAGAACTCCACCTCCCCGCCCGCAGAGGTGTTGTAGCCCACGACGATGTGCCGTCCGTGGTTGACCACGGAGGTCTCGCTCTGGATGGAGAACTCGAAGGGCCGTGTGACCACCACACTGGGTGGGAAGGTCGTGATGTGGTCCAGCGCGGGATCGTTGACCTGAACGTTGGAGCCGCCGCCGACCGGGCTGGAGGCGTTCCTCCGAGACCTGGCGCCGGCGATCGGGATCCCGGGACCGCTCACGAAGGCTCTGCCGTTCTGGACGGCCTTGACGAGCCTTTGCACCATTTGACCACCGGACGAGAGAAGGGAGGCCTTGATGGTCGCGTCCCCCTCGTCGTCGCCATCCCAGGCGAAGTCCTCCGCCGGGATCACCACCCGGTTTCCGATGTGCTCGAAGTCGGGCGGCTCAGCGCCAACCGATCGACCCCAGAGCCCAGCGATGACGGCTACCATCCAGACGAGCAGCTGGCGACCGAGTCGTTGATTTCGCATTGGTCCCTCCTCGGAAAGCGGTGGCCGAGGGCTGGGCCGGATGTCCACCC
Organism: Myxococcota bacterium; assembly: GCA_046732375.1. Taxonomy (GTDB): domain Bacteria; phylum Myxococcota; class Myxococcia; order Myxococcales; family Myxococcaceae; genus RPRB01. The sequence continues at coordinate 6,509 of JBKPMY010000337.1, read as the reverse complement.
CCCGGACCCGGGTGCAGGCACTTCCCGCCTCCGATGGGAGGGGTCAACCGAGGTCGACGAGGTTCCGTCTGCTTTTCACCCGAGACTTCTTGCTATCGAGGTGCATGAAGCCCACACCGCAAGCGAAATCTCGGGCGGACGCCCATGAGCGCCCGGGCGATGGACGAGGCGCGGGCCCTGTCCGAATGGATAGGCTGAGCCGGTCCTTGTGGGCTCACCGTGAAGGGTCGCTCACGCCGGCCGGATGTTCTGGTTCATCCGGAACAGGTTCTCGGGATCGTATTTCGCCTTCACCGTCGCCAGTCGCCTGTAGTTCTCCCCGTACGCCTCGCGGACGCGTCGCCGGCCGGCGATCGATCATGTCGTTCCAGATGCGGCGGGCTTTCTCGTACTCCTCGGCGCCATCGCGAATCAGTGCTCCGCGCAGTCCGGACGCGAACTTCTCCAAGGTTCCAGAGCTGAGTGCCATCTTCCCGTCCCCTTTCGGCGAAAGCCGGCGGGTCCGGTGGATGCGGATGGCGGGCGAGGTCCGGGGTACCGAACGCAGGGGCCGGACCTCGGAGGTCAACCTGAGGACCCGTTCGACGGCGCCAGTAACTCGAATCAGAGCGACCGTCAAAGACACCCAGGGAGGAATTCGCGGGGGTTCGATGCGCCCCGGGCAGAGGGGTGGCCTGCCTCCTGCGGCCTGTGCTGTCCTCGGCCCCGTCGTGGACTCGCGACGGTTTCGAACCGCGGCCGCGCATTACGCGATCGGTCGTCCGCCCTACCCTCCGGGCTTCATCGCCGACGTGGCGGGCGCCCTGACGCTGAATCACAGCCATCGCCTGCTCGACCTCGGGACGGGACCGGGGCTCCTCGCGCTGGCCTTCGCCCCGTACGTGGGCTCCGTCGTGGCGGTGGACCCCGAGCCGGAGATGGTCCGCCTGACCACCGAGGCAGTCCGGGCGGCGGGCGTCGCCGTCCAGGTGCGCGAGGGAAGCTCGGAGAGCCTGGACCCGGAGTGGGGACGCTTCCACGCGGTCACGATGGGGCGCTCGTTTCACTGGATGGACAGGGCCGAGACCCTCCGGCGGCTCGACTTCCTCGTCGACCGCGATGGCGCGCTGGCCCTCTTCAACGACGAGCTCGTGGACTCTCCGGAGAACGCTGCGCTGAAGGCCTGGTCGGCCGTGGTCGAGCGTTACTCGGCGGACGACACGGTCCGCATGGAGCGGCGGTCCGCCGCGTGGCAGCAACACGAGGGGGTACTGGCGGTCTCGCCCTTCTCTCGCGTCGAGCGCCTGGTCCAGGTGCATCGCTCGACGACCACCGCCGAACGGCTCATCCATCGAGCGCTCTCGATGTCCGCGACCTCCGCCGCCCGCCTCGGCTCACGAACCGAGCCGATGCTGGAGGAGATCCGGGCCGCGCTTGCGCCGTTCGGTGGCGCGAGTGGCGAAATCCCCGAGGTCATCGAGTGGACGGCGATCATCGGCCGGCGGCCGGTGAGCACTGCGCGCCGAGGCTGAGGCCGCGTCCAGCATCCGCGGGACGTGCACGCGGTCCGGATCCACAGGGGATCAGCGCGCCCCGGTGACAGATGCGTTCAGCGCAACGGCGAGGGCCGCCTCGCCGCTCACCAGGTCCTTCCAGCGCAGCTCGTGACCCTTGCGCCGTCCCTTCGGAGTGAGCTTCAGCCCCTCCGGCGAGATCGCGAGAGTGAATGGCTTGTCGTCGATCATGATCTCCCGCCGGAGCGTTCCTTCGAGCTTGGTCATGGGTTCACCGCCCTCCGGAGCAGAAGTGCCCGAAAACCGAGGTCATGTTCCTCGGGTCCGCTCATTCTGCGCCGGGAAGGCCCGGGAAACTCGCATTCCGTCGACCGCCCTGTTACATGGTCGCTTCCGTCGACACTCGCGGCTGGAGCCGTGTAGCGGCCGCGTCGACGGTTTTCCCTAGCGTCCTGATCTCCGCTCCAGCGTCCGGACCAACGAACGCGCGCCCCGTGCGCGCTGTCCCTGGAGTGTGTCCTCTGATGTCCGAATCTTCGTTTTCCTCGCTCGGGCTCTCGTCCGAATCGCAGGCCGCGCTTGCCCGAGCGGGCTATCGCGTCCCCACCCCCATCCAGGCCCGGGCGATCCCGCTGGCCCTGGCGGGCAAGGATGTCATCGGCTGCGCTGCCACCGGCACCGGGAAGACCGCCGCCTTCGTCCTTCCGCTCGTGGAGCGGCTCGCCGGCAAGCGGGGGACCCGGGCGCTGGTGCTCGCTCCCACGCGGGAGCTGGCCATCCAGATCGACGAGCACGCTGCCCGCTTCGGGGCAGCGCGCGGGGTACGTACCGCGCTGCTCATCGGTGGAGTGAGCATCGGCCCCCAGCAGAGCGCGCTCCACTCCAGGCCACAGCTCCTCATCGCCACCCCGGGGCGGCTCATCGACCACCTCGAGTCACGCAACGTCTCTCTCCAGGACGTCGAGCTCCTGGTCCTCGACGAGGCGGATCGGATGCTGGACATGGGGTTCAAGCCGCAGCTCACCCGCATCCTCGCCGCCGTTCCGCGCGGAAGGCAGACGTTGCTCTTCTCGGCGACGATGGCCGGAGAGGTCGCGGACTTCGCGCGGAGGCATCTGCAGAACCCGGCGCGGGTCGAGGTGTCTCCGAGTGGCACCCCCGCCGCGCGGGCAGAGCAGCGCGTCTATCGCGTCCCCCAGGCAGAGAAGCAGCCTCTGCTCCTGGCGCTGCTGGCCGAGGACGACCTCAGCACCCTGGTCTTCACCCGGACCAAGCACCGGACCGACAAGGTGGCGCGGATGCTGGAGCGTTCCGGGCACCGCGTCGCGCGCCTCCATTCCAACCGCTCCCAGAATCAGCGGCAGCAGGCGCTGGACGGGTTCAAGGAGGGGAAGTTCCGGGTCCTGGTGGCGACCGACATCGCAGCCCGGGGGATCGACGTCGCGGAGATCGGGCACGTGGTGAACTTCGATCTCCCACACGTGCCGGAGGACTACGTGCATCGCATCGGGCGCACCGCCCGGGTGGCGGCCAGCGGCAAGGCCTCCAGCTTCTGCGGTCCGGAGGAGACCGGTCTCCTCCGCGACATCGAGCGGCTGATGCGCCAGCCGGTTCCGCGCGCGGAGGTGCCCCGTGCCTCGCCGGTGTTCCAGTCCGAGCTGAGCTCGTCTGCGGTCCGGATGGCGGACCCTGGCCCCCGTCAGGCCGGACACGGTGTCTCCGGTCGTCCCGCCGGGCAGCATCCCGGACGTCACGCGCGAAGCCATCCCCGGCGCGACCGCCCCGACACACGCATGGGCGATCCAGCGCCTCGCGGCGCGGTGGTGTTCAGCGGGGCTCCCCGCCGGCGCCAGTGACCCATCGCTCAGGCGGCCGTCGGGAGCCTCACGATCGCGGCCGGCCGAGCAGCATTCCGCCCGTCACCTGACGGTCGCCGGCGCGGAGGCACCCCCTGTGCCCGACGCGGCGACCGCGGAGCCGCCCAGCGGCTCCAGCCGGCAGACGAATCCCCAGCCGCCGCCGAGCTCGCTGAGCGCCAGCACCAGCTCGTTCTTCCCCTTCTTCAGCGGCAGGTACACCGCGTCGTTCTCCGGGCTCACGATGCCGAGGAACCCCGGATCACGGAACCCCTGGGCGCTGCGGCCCCGGAAAATGATCTTCCCGTTGAGGAAGACGCTGACGTCGTCGCTGTAGCCGAGGGCGAGGCGCTTCACCTGCGCCTTCTCGGACACGATGGTGGTCCGCGCGTAGAGCACCTTCATCCCCGGCTGGGGGATCGAGGCGCTTGGAGAAGTCGCCCTGGAACGTGACGCGTGGATGGGGGGCCTCGCGATGTCGGTACAGCGCCACCAGACCCGGCGGCTCCGCCTCGACCTCCTGCCAGGGAATCGACGCCACCTCGGACGGCCCGAGTGGCCTCTCGAGGTCACGGGCGAGCGCGTCGAATGCCGGCGAGATGCTCCACCGGGTCAACGCCGTCGCCGGCATCGCTGGCAGGCGCCGCTCCCAGGGCGCGTCGGCCGTGGGGCGGATCTGGAAATTGGAGAAGTACGTCTCGCCGATGAGTACCGCCAGCGCGACCTGGCCCTTCTGGAGGCCGGTCTTGAGATCTTCCATCACCAGCGCCGGCTTCTCCATGTCCTTCACGAAGAGCTTCGCCTGCGCGCCGGTCACCTCGAGCCGGAGGTGGAACCAGGCGTCCTTCGGGATGTCGACCGGTCCGGTGAACCCGGGCCCGTTGTAGAGCTGCCAGTTGGGGCCGGTGCCGAGCACCGGCGTGTACTGAATCGCATCGGGCAGGCCGGACTTGTGCTGGCGCAGGTAGACCCACTCGGCCGCGCGGCCGTCCCCGGCGACCCGGAACTGGATCCCGAAAAAGCCGCGGCTCGCCGGCGTGGAGACGTCCACGTCGATCACCGCGTCGCGCATCTCGAAGCCCTTCAGCGTCGCCGCGCCGCCGTCGAGGAAGATGGAGGGGCGTCCCTGGTGCTCGACCATCTTCGCCTTGCCCTCGAGCTCCCAGCGTGAGGCATCCGGCGGGACAAGCGTCTCCGGCGGGGACGGCGACGCTGCGATCGCCAGCGAGGGAACCGCGCACACGGCGCAGAGCGAGAGGATCCGGAACATGGTCAGCCTCCAGTCGATCGAAGGCTGTACGGTCAGGGCACCTCCCTCCTGCCACCGTGCAGGCAGCACCGTCCGTCGTGCAGCCAGCCATTCGCGGGCGGCGACCGCGTTGCACCTGAACGCGCAGATCCTGCGGGCTCCCGGCCGGAACGCCGGGCGATCCGGCGGTACGCTGGGTGCAAGGCCCGGGCAGGATGACGGATCCGCTCGCCCCGTTCTTCCTCGGTGCCTACGGGGAGAACAACGACTTCTTCGAGAAGACCCTGCTCGAGCTGGTGCGGGACCACGTCTTCTGGCGCCGCAACTTCCATCCCGAGGACCAGCCCCCCATCGGCACCCACGACCAGTACACCCCGGCCTACCTGGACGGGCTGGCTCGGACCCGCCACGAGCTGCACCAGCTCACCGCCGCGCTCAAGCGATCCGTGCCCTCGTTCCACCCCCGGTACCTCGGACACATGGTGTCCGATCTGCTTCTCCCCGGCCTCGTCGCGCAGCTGGTCACCACGCTCTACAACCCCAACAACATCGTCGAGGACGTTGCCCCCATCACCGTCCAGCTCGAGCTGGAGGTGGGCCGGCAGCTCGCGCGCATGCTCGGCTACTCCGTCGACGGCGGGCAGGAGCCGTGCGCCCTGGGACATCTCACCTCCGGCGGCACCGTGGCCAACGACGAGGCGCTGTGGCTCGCGCGGTCGGCGCGCCTCTACCCGCTGGCCCTGCGGGACGCCTGTGCTGCGACCGGAATCTGGCTTCCGGAGATCCAGGTGCGCCCCTCCAGCACCGACCTCGAGCTGCTGGCCCTGGGCGTGGACGAGGTGCTGGCGCTCGGCCGTCGCGTGTCCGCCTTCTGCGCGCGTGACCCGCGCGGCGGCGAGCTCCTCGGCACGCTCGGCGCTGCCCGGGTGGAGGGGACCGGGCTCGCGGCCTTCGCCGAACGGCACCCCCTGCTCCGGAGAATGGCCGTGGTGGTGCCGGGGACGGCGCACTACTCCTGGCACAAGGCGACGAGCCTCCTCGGGCTGGGCGGAGCGAGCATGATCGAGGTCCCGGTGAGACAGGCCCGTCTGGACGGTGCCGCGCTCGAGCCGGTGCTGCACAGGCTCCGGCGGGAGGGTCGCCCGGTGATGGCTGTGGTCGGGGTCTACGGCACGACCGAGTTCGGCACGCTCGATTCCTTGCACGAGCTCCTCGCACTGCGCCGGCGTTTCCCGGGATTCTGGCTCCACGTCGACGCTGCCTGGGGCGGCTACCTGCCGACGCTGTTCCGGGATCCGGAGGGGCGTCTGCTCCCCCGCGAGGCGGTGCACCAGGGCTTCCGCCACTTCCCTTCCGAGCGCGTGTACCAGGCCACCGCCGCGCTCGCCGAGGTCGACTCGGTCACCGTCGATCCCCACAAGCTCGGGTTCGTCCCCTTCGGTGCCGGTGCCCTCGTCGTGCGCGACCGGCGGGTGCTGGACCTCGTGCAGCAGGAGGCTCCCTACGTCTTCACCTCTCCACCCGAGGAGGACGAGCGCCGGTACCGGAAGCTCGGCCGGTACATCCTCGAGGGGAGCAAGCCCGGAGCCGCGGCGGCGGCCTGCTACGTCAACCACCGCGTCCTTCCCCTGGACCACGACCACTTCGGGCGACTCCTCGCACGCTCGGTCCAGGCCTGCGAGCGGCTGGTGGACCGCTTCCCGACTCTCCAGCAGGAGCTCGCGCCCTGGGTCCGGCTGAGCATCCCCTTCGAGCCGGACTGCAACCTGGTGTGTCTGGCCTTCAGCCCCGTGGGGAACCGCTCGCTGAAGGCGGCCAACGCGTTCGGGCGCCGCCTGTTCGAGACCGTGGACGTGCGGCCCGACCGGCCGGTGCAGCTGAAGGAGTTCTTCGGGTCGTCCACCACCGTGC
>JBKPMY010000336.1:0-7374 GCA_046732375.1 Myxococcota bacterium | reverse complement strand
CCCTGGTACGCGCGGGTCGGTCGCATCACCAACTGGCGGGTGGTGTCGCAGGCGTTCTTCTTCGCGCTGTTCGTCTTCCTGCTGTGGACCACCTGGTTCTCGCGGCTGAAGGGCTACCCGGTCTCGCTGTTCCTGGAGGTCGACCCGCTGGTCACCTTCGCCACCGCGCTGTCCACCCACACCGTCTATCGCTGGCTGTGGCGGGCGATGTGGATCCTGATCCCCACCCTGCTGCTGGGCCGGGTGTTCTGCGGCTGGATCTGCCCCTACGGCACCTTGCACCAGTTCATGGGCTGGATCTTCAACATCAAGAAGAACCGCCAGAACATCGAGGTGAACGCCTATCGGCCCGTCTTCCAGCTGAAGTACTTCATCCTCACCATCTTCCTGGTGCTGGCCCTGTTCGGCTCGCTGCAGATCGGCCTGCTCGATCCGATCTGCCTCCTGGTCCGGACCTTTACCACCGCCATCGCGCCCGCCTCGGACCTGGCGCACGTGAACCTCGCGGCGGCCCTCCGCGAACGGCTGGGGATGGATCCGCAGCCGCTGATCTTCCTCTCCTCCGCACCGGGGTCGCCCGAGCAGCGCATCTTCCGGGGTGCCTGGTTCGTGGGCCTCCTCATCGTCGGCCTGGTGGGGATGAACCTGGTCATTCCCCGCTTCTTCTGCCGGGTGCTCTGCCCGCTGGGGGCGTTCCTCGGGGTGCTGGCCCGCTTCGCCCCGTTCCGGATCAAGCGGGACCTGACCAAGTGCACCGATTGCAACGCCTGCCTCCGCCGCTGCGAAGGCGCCTCGGATCCGCAGGCCGCGCTCCGGAAGAGCGAGTGCTTCGTCTGCTTCAACTGCATCGACGACTGCCCCGAGGACGCGCTGTCCTTCGGCCTGGGCCCGATCGAGTTCAAGGACTTCATGGTGGGCGCACCGCGGAAGGGCGGGGCGACCCTCTTCGGCAAGCCGGTCATCTCCAAGATCCCCGAGACGGTGAAGGCGGCGCCGGCCGTTCCCCGGCGCCGCTGGGTCTTCGCGGTGCTGGGTGGCGTTCTGGCCTTCCCCTTCCTCCGCCTCTCGGCGGCGGTGAACAAGCGCGGCTTCAGCGCGAAGGCCATCCGCCCGCCGGGCTCCGTCGAGGAGAGCGAGTTTCTCGAGCGCTGCATCAAGTGCGACCAGTGCATCCGGGTGTGTCCGACCAACGTGCTCCAGCCCTCCACCCTCGCCGAGGGTGGGCTCGAGGGACTGTGGACACCGGTGATGAACTTCTCCATCGGGTTCTGCCAGCTCAACTGCACGCTCTGCAGCGAGGTGTGCCCCACGGGGGCGATCCAGAAGACCAGCCTGGCCCGGAAGCTGGGGGTGGGGGAGCACGCGCCGAAGGGCCCCATCTCGATCGGGACCGCGTTCTTCGACCGGGGGCGGTGCCTTCCCTGGGCGATGGAGACCCCCTGCGTGGTCTGCGAGGAGGTATGTCCGGTCACCCCCAAGGCGATCGGCACCTACGAGGAGACCATCACCCGCTGGGACGGGACGAAGGTCACCCTCAAGAAGCCTTACATGCGGCCGGAGCTCTGCATCGGCTGCGGTATCTGCGAGCACGAGTGCCCGGTGCTGGACTCGCCCGCGGTCTACGTGACCGCCGTGGGAGAGACGCGGTCGCACGACCGCTCCCTGCTGCTGGAGACGAGCCGGAAGACCAAGGAGAGGACATGAGGGAGGACGATCGGTTCTCGAGGCGCACGCTGCTCAAGCTCGGCGTGGGGGCCGCCGCGGGGGCCTCGCTGGTCGATGCGCCCTCGGCGCTGGCGGCCGGGGCCGACTCGGGCCTCCCCCAGGTCCCGCGCCGGCGGCTGGGGAAGACCGGGAAGGACGTCCCGATCCTCCTGATGGGAGGGTCGATGAGCTTTGACCAGCGGTTCGACCCGAAGCTCGCCGAGTGCCTGCGCTTCGGGGTCAACTACTTCGACACCGCGGACTGCTACGCCGGCGGCGGCTCGGAGACGGCGATCGGCAACTTCCTCGAGCGGACGAAGAAGCGGGACGCGGTGTGGATCACCACCAAGAGCGACCGGTGGGAGCCCGAGGGGCTGGAAACCACGCTCCTCACCAGCCTCGAGCGGCTGAAGACCGATCACGTGGACATGTACTACCTCCACCAGCTCGACGACCCGTCGCGCATCTCCTCGGAGACGGCGAAGGTGGCCGAGCGGATGAAGAAGGACGGCCGCATCCAGCACTTCGGGTTCTCCTGCCACTCGGGGAACGTGGTGGAGCTGCTGAACCTGGCGGCGAAGACCACCTGGGTGGACTCGATCATGTTCCGCTACAACTTCCGGCAGTACGGGAACCGGGAGCTGAACGCGGCCATCGACGCCTGCGCGAAGGCGAACATCGGGCTCATCGCGATGAAGACCCAGGGGTCGGAGGCCGGATTCTCCGATGCGTGGAAGAAGTTCGAGCAAACCGGGAAGTGGACCAAGCACCAGGCAGTGCTCAAGGCGGTGTGGGCCGATCCGCGGATCAGCGCCGCGGTCTCGCACATGGACAACCTGGACAAGCTCAAGCAGAACATCGCTGCCGCGCTGGACCGGAGCGAGCTGGGAGCGCTCGACCGCGAGGCGCTGCAGCGTTATGCGACGGAGACCCGGTCGCTGGCCTGCGACGGCTGTGACCACCACTGCAACCCCGCGGTGGCCGCCCCGGTGCAGATCGGCGCCACGCTCCGCTGTCTGATGTACCACGACGTCTACGGGGAGCCGGAGCTGGCGCGGGAGAGCTTCCGCGCGCTGCCGGCCGAGGCACGGCGGCTCGCGGGGGTGGACTTCTCCGGGGCCAACCGGGCTTGCCCCCACGGCGTTGACGTTGCGTCGCTCATGGACCGGGCCAGCAAGGTCCTGATCTGACCGCGGGACGTTGCCCAAGGCTGCTTGCCTCCACCCCGGGGGGCGTGCTCTCCCTCTCGAGCGGGCCCGCCGACGTCCCGTTACAGGAGAGCCCACCCCCATGTGCCGCAACATCCGCGTCCTCTACAACTTCGAGCCGCCCACCACCCCCGAGGAGATCGAGGCGGCATCACTCCAGTACGTGCGGAAGGTGAGTGGGCTCCGGGCTCCATCCGCTGCGGACCGGGCAGCGTTCCACCGCGCCGTCCACGAGATCGCGCACGCCACCGAGCACCTCCTCGAGGCACTGTCTGCCCGGACCGCGGTCAGGACGCGCGAGGGTGAACGGGAAAAGGCCCGGGCGCGCGGCTTGCGCCGACGCATCGGCGCTCCGGCAGGCTGAGCGACGGGCCGCGGCTCCTCGCCGGCAGGTCCACGCCGGTGAGGACGCGGCGAGCCTCACGGTGGCGCCGCGTCTGCCGGGCCTCCGATGCAGCGGGCGAGATCCTCGCGTCGTGCCGCCAGCGCCGTGGCGAGGACCGTCGGGTCGTCGGTCCGCGTCGCGGGATTCCAGGTGCTGGCCGAGTACATGCTTCCCGTCTCGTTGGCAGGCCCGGCGCCGGGAATGGACTGCATCGGAAAGAGCGCACGAGCGACGTTCATCGCGGTGGTGCTCCCGCCGATCGCCTCGCACATCTTCAAATATTCGTAGTCCTCGAGCCCGTCGCGGAGCGCCTTGAGGCGGGTGCTCGCCAGTGGAACGTGCGTCGAGCCGCCGATTCCCTGGCTCGATCCTCCGGCGATGGCAGTGGGGGTGCCGGGGTAGAGCAGCGTCCCGTCCCCGTTCCCGGTGAGATCGGTCATCCCGTTCGTGTTCCACGCCTCTTGAAGGTGGAGGACCGAGTCGAAGTAGTGCAGCCCTGTGACCCGGTAGATGTAGTGCATCCACGGCTCGGCCCGGGCCTGGACCGCCGTCGCGTCGACCACCAGCGACGGCCAGCCGTAGACGGTGGGGTCGCTGGTCGAGCCGCAGGAATGCGAGTCGCAGCTCTGGTACGACCAGAGCTCGTTGCGCGGATCGAAGGCCAGGAACGCGTCGTAGCTCGGCCGCTGGTTCCCGTAGCGGGTCGTCCCGGCCCGGTTGTCGAGCAGGTCGATCACCGGGGCGATGAGGTTGGCCACTCCCGAGGCTCCCCCGGCGTGGCTGGCGTAGGAGTCGATGGGGGCGGTCAGCAGCACCTTGAACGCCGGATCGGCGGCGTGCGCGAGGTTGGCCCAGTGGATCGCTCGGTCCCAGCCGCCGGCCTGAAAGTCTGGCTCGTCCTGGGTGTAGAAGACGGTGCGGTCGAACCAGTCCCCTTGGGCCCTGGCGAAGGCGGCCCAGGCCTGGAGCTTGTTGACGATGACGCCGTCGGTGTCGGTCGCCCGGAGGTAGGGGTAGGCGATCGCCGTCAGGCGTGCCCCGGCGAGATGCGAGTACGGGTCCGAGCCGTCGATCAGCGACCGATACGCCGCGAGGAAGCTCGCCTGGCTCGTCGGGTAGTCGGGGCTCCCGTCCGCGCGGAGGGACAGGGCATCGCTGAGCCAGGAGCTGAGGCGGTGGTCGAGCAGGAAGCGCCCGTAGAGCCTCGCCCACCGCCGGAAACCCGCCTGGTCCGGACAGAAGGACCCGATGACGTCTCCATGCGCGCGGCAGATCTCTCGTCGACGGAAAGCCGGAGGTTGCTGCGGAGGGAGGAGGTGGACGGAAGAGTGAAGCTGCGGACGTGGAGATCGACCGGGATGGTCTGGGACACGGTGCCGCGTCCCGCGGTCGCGGTGACGACCAGGTCGCCACGGTAGAGCCCTGTCGCGGTGCCGGGTGGGACCTGGATCTCGACCAGGAAGCTGCGGGTCGCGTTGCCGTTGATCGAGATCGGGAAGCTCCGGCGAGTCTCCGTGCTCTGCACCTCCTGCCAGGCGCCACCGGCGAAGCGGAGGCCCACGTCCGTCGTCGCGCCGTAGGGCACGAGGGCGTCCGGCCACGCGCCGGACCTCCCCTCGATCCCGGAGGGCTGGGTGAAGGTGATGGGCTGCTCCTCGTAGATCCGGAGCGCGCCGGCCAAAATCTGCGCGGTGCCTCCGACCTGGATGAGCGTGGGGAGGTTGATCGAGACGCCGCGGTTTCCTCCGAAGAGCACGACGTGGAAGAGCTCGAACTCGTTCTTGGCGCTCCAGGGAGTCACGCTCGACTTGAAGGGCCCCGGGTTGCTGGGCGTGGGCTTGACCGTCGAGTCGAGGATCCCCGCCAGCGGCTTCGGCGTGCTGGCTGCTCTCGCTGGGAGCGCGGCGGACCCCAGGAGCATCAGCAGGCAGCAGAAAACTCTTATCTGATCCCTTTTGCACGCGGGCGTGCGCGCCTGCGGATCGTTCCTCGTGGTCGGAAGAGGACAATCGTCCTGTCGAACGAGGAGGGTCGGTTGCCTGGGCGCCCGGCAGGCAGGGGCACGCCGGACATTCGCCGCGACGCTCAGCCAGCCGCACGACGGGCTTGCCGCCTAAGGGGAGGGAACGAGGGCGGCCCCGCGCCTCACCAGCACGGACCGGACGTGTGTCAGGCGGAAGCCGAGGCGGGCAGCGTTCCGCTCGGTGGGAATGCCCGGGTGGGAGGTGATGTCGGCGAGGTCCGACTTGAGCTCGAGCGCGCGCTCCAGCCGGACCGCCATGAGCGCTTGCTGGATGCCGCCGCGCCGGAAGCGGGGAAGGACGGAGGTGCCGAAGAGCGAGGTCACCCCGGCGCGCGTGCCGCAGCCACCGGCGCCGGCGACCTCGTCCCCGACGTAGGCGACATAGCTGTCATGCTCGCGCGCCCGCGCGGATCGCGCCCCGGTGCGGAGGAACTCCTCGGAGATCTCCTCTCCCTGCGGGATGAAGCCGCTCGCGCTGGTCCGGACGAAGACGTCCACCCGGCGGTCGTCGCCCGGATCGACGCGCTCGATCCGGACGCCCGCGGGCCAGCCGCCCAGAAGGAGCGACCGCGGGTCCCGGAGCTCTCCCAGCGGGAGCACCAGCGTGTTCTCGAACTCCTGCAGCACGAAGCCCGCCTCGGCCAGGCGGCGCAGGAACTGCACCGGCGCGAACTGGGTGAGCTCGATGCGGGGCTCGATGCCGCGGGAGGCGAAGAAGCGCTCGACGCGCCCGACGTCCTCGTCGGTCGGCTCGCCGTCGAATCCCAGGCCGACCGCCTTGTTCAGGTACGAGCCCGGACCGTTCGCCGCCATCCAGCCGCCGGCAACGGGCTCGGCGTCGGAGGCGAGCACCCGGACCACCTCGGCCTGGATCGCCTCCAGTCGACGGGCGATGCCCGGGGAGTCCATCGTTCGCTCACCGCCGCTTTCCGCTCGCCGCGCCGGCCCTGGTGCCCACGGCGGCAGCGCCCATCTTCTCCAGGAACTCGTCGTAGGTTCCGCGGAAATCGACCAGCCCCCCCGGGGTGAAGGCCCAGAGGCGAGTCGCGAACTGCCCGATGAGGTCCCGGTCGTGGGTGACCACGAAGGCCGTGCCCTCGTACTTCTCCAGCCCGTCTCCGAGCGCGATGATCGACTCGAGGTCCAGGTGGTTGGTGGGCTCGTCGAGCACCAGGACGTTGTCCCTGGTCAGCATCAGCTTGGCGAAGATGAGCCGCACCGCCTCCCCGCCCGACAGGGCGCGGGTGGGCTTCAGCCCCTCCTCGCCCTTGAAGAGCATCCGTCCCAGGAGCCCGCGGATCGCCTCGTTGCCCGCCTTGTGATCGAAGGTGTGGAGCCACTCGGCGGCGGTGGTGTCGTTCGGGATGCCCTCCCGGTGATCCTGGGCGAGGTAGCCGACGCTGGCCTCGTGACCCCAGGTCACGCTGCCCTCGTCGGGCTCGAGCTGGCCGACGAGCATCTTGCACAGCGTCGTCTTGCCCATGCCATTGCGGCCGATGATGGCAATCTTCTCGCCGCGGGTGACCAGGGCGTTGAAGTCCTCGCACACCGTGACGCCCGGCCAGTGCTTGGTGAGGTGCTCGAGGGTAAGGGTCTGCTTGCCGCTGGGGCGCTTCTGCTCGAACTTGATGAACGGACGCTCGATGTTGCTCCGCTTCAGGTCGGAGAGCTGGAGCTTCTCCATCGCCTTCTTGCGGCTCTGCACCTGGCTGGCGCGGGTGCCCGCCGAGAACCGAGCGACGAAGTCCTGGAGCTGGGCGATCTTCTTCCGCTTCTCGGCGTTCTCCGACTCGACCCGCGAGCGAACCTGCGCCTTGGCCATCACCATGTCGTCATAGCCGCCGGGGTAGGTGATGATGGTCTGGTAGTCGATGTCCGCGATGTGCGTGCAGATCGCGTTGAGGAAGTGCCGGTCATGGCTGATCGCGACCAGGATGCCCTCGTACTCGTTGAGGAAGCTCTCCAGCCAGCGGATCGAGTCGAGGTCCAGGTTGTTGGTGGGCTCGTCGAGGAGCAACGCCTGGGGCTTGCCGAACAGGGCCTGCGCCAGGAGG
>JBKPMY010000335.1:0-13964 GCA_046732375.1 Myxococcota bacterium | reverse complement strand
TCGTCCCCGCCCACCCCGAAACGGAAGAGGCGTCACCCACCGGCAAGAGCACCCTCCCCGACGGTTTCCAGGCTCAGTCCCCCGCACCAGGGGGACGCCTGCGGAAGCGCGCAGCGGCGCGCCAGCGTCCAGGCTCAGCCCCCCGCACCAGGGGGACGCCTGCCGAAGCGCGCAGCGGCGCGCCAGCGTCCAGGCTCAGTCCCCTCCGCACCAGGGGGGACGCCTGCGGAAGCTCGCAGCGGCGCGCCAGCGTCCAGGCTCAGCGCGTCGCGGCCCGGGCAACAGGCGCGACGCGCCACACCGTCCCGTTTGCGTCCTCGGTGACCAGCAGGGCGCCATCGCGGGCCACGGCCACCCCCACCGGGCGGCCCCAGACGCTGCGCTGGTCGACCACGAAGCCGACCAGGAAGTCCTCGTACTCTCCGGTCGGCACGCCGTCCCGGGTCGGGATGCGGACGACCTTGTAGCCGGTGCGCCGCTCGCGGTTCCATGAGCCGTGCTCGGCGGCGAAGCCGTCACCCTCGCGGAAGGTCATTCCCAGCGAGGCGGAGTGGGACTGGATCAGGACGTCCGGAACGGTAGCCTTCCCCGCCAGGTCAGGGCGCTGTCCCTTCAGGCGCGGGTCCTCCCGGTTCCCCAGCCAGTACCAGGGCCAGCCATAGAAGGCGTCCTCCTTCACCCGGGTCACGTAGTCGGGAACGAGATCGTCGCCCATTCCGTCGCGCTCGTTGGTCGAGCACCAGAGGTCCGCGGTGGTCGGGTGCACCGCCATTCCCACGCAGTTCCGCAGCCCGGTGGCGAAGATCCCGCCTCCCTTTCCCTCGGGATCGAACACCAGCACGTTCGCGCGGCGCTCCTCGAATCCCCAGGCGGCACCGAGCCCGTGCGCCGCCTCCCAGGCAGCGATCTCCTGCTGGCTCTTCCGGCCGATGCCCTCGGCGACGTTGGACTGGCTGCCCACCGAGACGAACATCCGCTTCCCGTCCGGCGAGAACACCAGGTCGCGAGTCGTGTGGCCCCCGCTGGTGGGCGAGAGGTCCGGCACCACCACCTCCGGCCGTGCGCGGGCGGTGGTGTCGCCCTCACGGTAGGGAAAGCGGACCACGCGATTGTTCTCGGCCACGTAGAGCCATTGCGGCGAGGCGCCTGGCGGGTAGAAGGCCATCCCGAACGGTCCGTCCAGCCCGTCGGCGAAGGTCCACCGTTGATCGGCACGGGTCGCGCCATCCTTCGCCCGGAGCACGCGAATGCGACCGCGGTCGGTCTCGGCGATGAAGACGTCTCCTCCCGGCGCGACGCGGATCTGCCGCGGCTCCTCGAGGCGGTCGGCGAAGAGGTCGACCCGCCAGCCCTCGGGGGCGCGGGGGAGAGCATCGGCCGGACGGGGAACGACCCGCGGGCTGTTCCGGGCCGAGCTGGTGGCGAAGGGCCCGGGCAGGTCCTCCACCCGGATGAGCCGCCGCACTCCGGGCGCATCCGAACGCCAGTCGCCGAATGCAGCGGCGCCGGTGAGCACCGCGCCCGTCCCAGCGGCCGCCGCCCCGAGCGGTCCGGTCGCGACCTGCGGCTGCGCCGAGACACCGGCGTCCGGTCCCGGCCCGGTTGCCGCGGCCGGCGCCTGCTTCACTGGCTTGAGGGATGCGAGATACGCCACCAGAGCGGCGAGCTCGCCGCGGTCAGTGACCTTCTGCACCATCGTGGTGCCGGGCACGAAGTGCGTGGGGTCGGTGAGGTATTTCGCGAGTAGCTCGGGGGTCCAGGTCCGCCGCCACTGGCGCAGCGCCGCCGAGTAGCTGAAGTCGCTGCTCGCCGCCTTCCGACCCACGACGCCGCGCAGGTTCGGGCCTTGCCCACCGCCCGCGCCGGCCTCGACGGAGTGACACAGCGCGCAGCGCGCCTGGAAGACCGAAGCTCCCCGGGAGACGCTGGGCTGCGCGGCGAAGGCCACGAGCGGACAGACGAGGCCGAGGAGGCTGGCTGCTCGGAAGGACGGGCACGTCATGAGACCTCGCACGGGGGGACAGTGGCTCTCCGAAGCTAGTCCGCGCACGGACCCGGCGCCCGGCTCTCCAGCCGCCGTCCGTTCACCCGAGGGCCCACAGCGCGGCGAGGCCGGCGACGAGCATCGCCGGGACCAGCCACACCGCCACCTTCACCACCTCGAGCGGAGGCACGTCCTCGCCCCTCCGGGCCGCCGCCGCGAGGACGAGCAGCGTGGCGAGAGTTCCGAATGGCGTCAGGCAGGCGCCGACGTTCGTTCCCAGAAGTGCCGCGTGCATCCAGCGCTCGGGAGCATGAAGCTCGGCCAGCAGCGATCGGACCAGCAGCGTCGCCGGCAGATTGTTGAGCGCGCTGGAGGTGATGCTCGACACCCCGGTGATCGCCGCCAGCGTCAGAAGCGGCGGGCGCGGTTCGGCGAGCCAGCGGACCAGCGGCCGGTTCAGCCCGAGGTTCTCGACCGCCTGCACGAGGCCGAAGAGACCGATCACGAAGGGGAACACTCCGAGCGACAGGTGCTCGACCTCGGTTCGCCCGAGTCGCTCCCGAGCCAGCCCCACGGCGGCCAGCAGCCCCACGCCGACGAAGGTCGTCAGCCACACCGGGACGCCCACCACGGGGCCCCCGAAGTACCCGAGCACCAGCAGCACCAGAACGCCACAGGCGGCGAGAAAGAACGGCCGGTCCACGATGACCTTCGACGGGGCAGGCAGCGCTGCCGTGTTCAGCCGCGGGACCAGCTCGCCCCGGCACGCGAGACGGATCCCGGCCCAGAGCACGAAGAGAACCGCGAGCTGCGGCAGCACGCTGAACGCGGCAAACCGCGCCGCCGGCACGTGCGCGGCGAGCAGCAGATTGGTCAGGTTGCTCACCGGAAGCAGCAGCGATGCCACGCTGGGCAGGAACACGCAGAGCAGGATGTAGGGCCGCGGCCGGACCTCGAGGCGCTGCACCGCGGCGACCACCAGCGGCGTGAGGATGACCGCGGTGGTGTCCAGCGAGAGGACGAAGGTGATGAGCGCTCCGAGCACCAGCACGTTCGCGAGGAGCCCAGCGCCGCTCCGGGCCGAGCGTGCGGCGAGGACTGCCGCCCACTCGAAGAAGCCACTCGCCTCGAGCAGCGCCGACAGCGCGAGCAGCCCGAGGAGGAAGAGCAGCGCCTCCTTCGCGACCAGCACCAGCGCCCACACCTCGCCCGGGTGCACCAGGCCGACGGCAAGCGCGATGGCCGCCGCCCCGCACGTCCACCAGCCGGCGGCGATGCCCCGGGGACGGAGCACGATCGCCACCAAGGTCGCGGCGAACAGCAGGAAGGTGAAGAGTGTCCGCACGGAGGAACGGGTCAGCCAACCCAGAGTTCTGTGACCGGGTGTGCTGAACGCTGCGTCTACCGTTCCTCTCGCTGCGACGCGCAGCCTCGTCGCTGCTCTGCTCGACGTAGCACGAGGGCGTCTCCGCTGCTCGCTCCTCGTGTGCGCCGATTCGCTTCGTCTCGGCCCCCTCGCCTGCCCGGCACAGCCCGTTCGGACCACTGGCCTCAACCGGCGCCCCGGAGTATGAGCGCCTTTCCGGCACCCGATGCGACGCCCCGTCTCCCGACCTTCCCGCGTGCGCTCCCGTCCCTCGGCCTCGCGAAGGAGGGTGGCCCAGCGCGCGGACGCCCTCGCCTACGCCCGGGGTGTGCTCGACGCGGAGGCAGCGGCCATCCTCGGCGCCAAGGGCCGCCTGGGCACGGGCTTCCTCCGGGCGCTGGAGCTGATGCGGGCCTGCGAGGGACACATCGTGGTCACCGGGCTCGGGAAGCCGGGGTTCATCGCGCAGAAGCTGTCCGCGACCCTGGCCTCGACCGGCGTGCCCTCGCTGTACCTCCATCCTTCTGAGGCGCTCCACGGCGACCTGGGGCGGGTCAGCCGCGGAGACGTGGTGCTGGCCCTGTCCAACAGCGGGTCCACCGAGGAGCTGGTGCGGCTGCTCCCCTCGCTCCGGCGGCTTGGCGCCACCGTCATTGCCATCACCGGGGACGGCGACTCACCGCTGGCCCGGGGTGCGGACGTGGTGCTCGACGTGGGGGCCATCCCCGAGGCGTGCCCCCTGGGGCTGGTGCCCACCGCCAGCTCGGCCGCGCTCCACGCGGTCTCGGATGCCCTGGCGATGACCCTCCTCAAGACGCGGCAGTTCAGCAGCGAGGAGTACGCGGCGCTCCACCCCGGCGGGAAGCTGGGGCGAAGCGTGATGCGGGTACTGGAGGTGATGCGCGCCGGTCAGGCCAATCCGGTGGTGCGCGCCGACGCCCCGCTTCACGAGGCGGTGGTTGTGATGACCAACACCCCGGGACGTCCCGGCGCCACCAACGTGATCGACGCGTCGGGCCGACTGGTGGGCATCTTCACCGACGGCGACCTGCGGAGGATGGTGGAGCGCGGGAAGACGGACTTCGATCTCCCGGTCTCGGCGGTCATGGGCCACCACCCGCGCTGCGTGTCGCCCGAGGACCTCGCGCTCACCGCCGCCGCGTTGATGCGCGAGGCACACGTGGACCAGCTCCCGGTGGTGAACGCCGACGGGCACCCGGTGGGGCTCATCGACGTGCAGGACCTGCTCGCTGCACGGCTTATCTAGCGCTGCGGGCCCGCCGAGGGTGCAGCCACTCGCGCGCTGGCGAACGCTTCTCCGCAGCCCAGGTCGAGGGTACGGACCGCGTCCGGGTCTCCCTTCGCCACCGCGAGCGCCCGCTCGCCGGCCTTGAAGATCGTGGCCGGCGGCAGCGCGCTCTTGCAGAACACCGCCAGGAACCGAACCGTCCCCGGTGGCCCCACGATGGTGGGCCGGTCGGCGAGCACGGTCGGCCCGCCAGGACGGATGCGCTCGATCGCCCCGGTCGCGGGCTGCGACGGGCTGACCAGCACCACCCGCCGGGGAAGGAGCCCCAGGACCACCACCGAGGCCTCGCGCTCCGAGCTGATCCCGAACGCCACCTTCGAGCCCGCGGCCACCGCTCCGCCCTCGGGGACTTCCCGCAGCGCCTCGTCCTGTCCCACCTGGTAGACGCGCAGCGCACCCTGCCCGGTGGAAGGGTGAAGCCGCCACGGAATGACCCAGAGCGCGACATACAGGGCGATGGCTCCGACGAGGGCGACGAGAGGCCCGCGCAGCGCACGGCGCCGGGGATGAGAAGGACGCGGCGTGTCGACGAAGGCGAACACGGGTGGGCTCCGGTCCTCCTTCATTGCCAGGGACCCTGCCCGTGCTGCAAGCCTTCGCTGCGGCCGGAAACGGTGCTGGACTGTGCCTGCGATGCCACCGGCGACCGGATAGACTTGATTCCGGTCACCCTCCCTTGGATCTCGCTGTCGCTCGCCCCGTGCGCGCGAGGCAGGACCGGCTGTCCTCGCTTCGCGCCTTTCGCCATCCGAACTTCGTCCGCTTCTGGGTGGGCGCGTTCATCTCCAACGTCGGCACGTGGATGGAGACCATCGGCGTGGGCGTCTACGTCACCGAGGCCACCGGCCGGGCCGGCTGGACGGGCACGGTGGCGGCGCTCATGTACCTGCCGACGCTGGTGCTGGGGCCGCTGGCGGGCGCGCTCGCCGACCGGATCGATCGGCGGCGCCTCCTCTCCCTCCTGACCACTGCGCAGACCCTCATCGCCGCGGTGCTGGCGGTGCTCGCCCTCACCGGACGGCTGTCGGTGCCCGCGGTGGGGGTGCTGGCCTTGCTCGCCGGTTGCGTGAACGCGCTGGTCGCGCCGGTCTACTCCTCGCTCCTGGCCGAGCTCGTGCCCGCCGAGGATCTCCTCTCCGCGCTGAGCCTCAGCTCGGCGCAGTACAACCTGGGCCGCATCATCGGGCCCTCACTGGCGGCGCTGGCCATGGCAGCCGGCGGGCTGGCGGCGGCGTTTTTCTGCAACGCGGCCAGCTTCGTCGCGGTGCTGGTCTCGCTCATGCTGGTGCGCTTGCCGCCCCGACCCGAGCACCGGGAGCATGACGACCTGTGGGCGGAGATCGTCACCGGGTTCCGGGTGGCGCGCGAGGACGCCGGGATCCGGACCGCCCTCGTTCTGACCAGCCTCATCTCGGTCCTCGTGGCACCCTTCATCGCTCTGATCCCGGTGTACGCCATCACCGTCTTCGGTCATGGGGCCTCCGGCACCTCCCTGCTCGCCACGTCTCAGGGCGTCGGGGCCATCGCTGCCGCGGTGCTCACCGGGACGCTCGCCGACCGATGGGGGCGCCGGCGCCTGGTGAGCCGGATGACGCTCCTGCTCGGCACCGTCGCCATCGTGTACTGGCTCGTCCCCTCCTTCTGGATGGCGGTGGTGCTGGTGGCCCTGCTCGGGGGGGCGTACCTGTCCACCCTCACCGGGGTGAATGCCACCTGCATGAGCCGTGTCTCGCGCCTGCTCCAGGCGAGGGTGAGCAGCCTTTACGTCATGGTGCTCGGCGCGGGCTACGCGACGGGGCTGCTCGCGCTCTCCTGGCTCGGCGACCACGTGGGGCTCCGCCTCACCATGGCCTCGGCCGCCGTCCTGCTGACCCTGTCGGTGGCGTGGATGAGGCGGCGCGGGATGCTCCGGCTGCTCGACGGGCCGGCTCAGTTCCTCGGCCGTGAAGAGGTCACCTTCGCCGTGCCCACCCTCGCCGGGCCGGCGACGATGAAGGAGGTGCCGGGGGCGCCGGCAGCGGGCGAGCTCAGGGTGAGCCGCTGAGCTTCTTCTGAACGCCGGACTTCGAGGCGTAGTCCGGCGCGGTGGCCTGAAGCTTCGTCCAGATGGCGCGGGCGCTCTCCTTGTTCCCGGCCTTCGAAAGCCGGTCCCCCAGCGCATCCACCGCGGCCGGATCCGAGGTCACCGCCACCCGCCACACGTTGTCCGCCATCGGCTGGCGCTGCAGGCCGACCAGCGCCCAGGCCATCCCGGCGCGAAGCCGCGGGTTCTCCGGCTGGTAGGGCATCACCTGGCGGTAGTTGTCGAGGGCGTCCTGGTACTTGTTGGCCGCGAGCTTCGCTTCCCCGTCCTCGATCAGCCGGGCGAAGTTGGCCTTCATCTCCGGCGTCACCTCGACCTTCTGGAACGCCTCCATGGTCTCCTTGCTGAGCTGGGGCGGCGCGGCCGGACCGGACGCCTGCGCTCCCGGCTGCGACGGCGGGGGAGCCGCCATCGGTGGCCTACCCATGGGGGGGGCAGCGGCGACGACCGGCGGCGCCTCGGCCCGCAGCTTCTCCTGCTGGCGGGCGAACTTGCTCGCGCCGCCCGCGGCGACGACCTGGTCGATGCGCTCGGCCAGCGCACGCGCGGAGTTGGCCTGGGGGGTCGACGGCGCGATCTCCGCGGAGGTCTGCAGCTCCTTCCGGGCGGCCTTCAGCGCCTGGAGGTCGTCCCCCTTGAGGTCGAGGGTGACCGCGCCGTGTCCGTAGAGGGCGGCCGCATCGCGCGGCTGGATCTGGAGCACGCGCTCGTAGGCCGCGAGCGCGCCCTTCAGGTCTCCCAGCAGCGCCAGGGAGTGGCCCAGGAGCGTGGTGGAGTCGACGACCGGGCCGAGGGCCGCGAGGGCGCACGCTGCCGCAGGCCCGGACTGCTTCTGCGCCGCGAGGGTACGGGCCCGCTCCGCCGCCTTGTCCCCGGTCATGTCGCCGGCGATCCGGCAGCCCGCGGTGGAGGCATCGGGGAGCTCGCCCGTCACCAGCTTCCTCTGCTGGAGGAAGAGGTTACGGACCGGCTCGGCGGTCTTCTCGGCCTGGGTGAAGAAGTCCCGTGCGTCGGCCCAGCGCGCGCGCCCGTAGTAGAGCTTCCCGATCGCCGCCGCGACCTCGAAGGGCTTGGGACGCGTCTTGAGGTCCGGGGTGGCGTCCATCTTCTTGAGGAGCTCGTCGGAGGTCGGAGCCGCCGCGCCGGGGGCGACGCTGGGGTGACCGGCGGGAAGGCCTTCGGTGGGATTGGCTGCGCCGGCGCCCTGATTCCCCGGCGCGAGCGGCGGGTGGCCGGGGGGCAGCCCCTGCTCGTCGGACCTCTGGCTGGCAGAGGCCCCTTGCGGCAATGGCTTCGCGGGCACGGCGGTGCCGTCGAGGGACGGGTGTCCCGGCGGAAGCGCCTGGCCCTGGGCGAGCAGGAGCGCCAGGGCGGTTGCGGCCATCGTCATCGAGGTCTCCACAGCATGGAATCGAGGCGCTGCACGGGTTGATCTCTCACGCCGGCCAGCAGCTCGGCGACCGTTTTCTGGAGAACGGGATGGCGGGCCCGGGGATCGAGCTCGGCCAGGGGCTCGAGCGCGAACCGCCGCCGATGCAGCTCCGGATGGGGGACGTGAAGGCCGGGCTGGTCCACGACCCGCTCTCCCCAGAGGAGGATGTCCAGATCGAGGAGGCGGGGTCCCCAGCGCTGGCTTCGCACGCGCCCGTGCGCCCGCTCGATGTCCAGGAGGGCGGCAAGGAGCGACTCAGGGCTGCATGCGACGACCAGGGAGACCACCGCGTTCCTGAACTCGGGCTGGGCGGGCCCGACGGGTGCCGCGGCATAGAGGGACGAACAGCGCCGCAGCTCGACGTCCGGAAGACGGGAGAGGTCCTCGACCGCGGCGACGAGCATCCGCTCCGGGTCCCCCAGGTTCGCGCCCAGGCCCACGTAGACGGGTCCGTTCTCGCTCGGGGAGGCGCGGCTCACAGCCCGAGGACGTCCCGCATCCCGTACTGGCCGGGAGGCTGGCCCCGGATCCAGAGCGCAGCGCGGACCGCGCCCTTGGCGAACTGGTCGCGGCTGGAGGCCCGGTGGCTGAGCTCGATGCGCTCGCCGGGGGCGAGGAAGAAGACGGTGTGCTCGCCGACCACGTCACCGCCCCGGAGCGTCTGCACGCCGATCTCTCCGGCGGGCCTCTCCCCCACCTGACCGGCGCGAACCAGGCGCATCACGCCCGCGTCCTGGCCACGTGCCTTGGCGACCACCTCGGCGATGCGGAGGGCGGTCCCGCTCGGCGCGTCCATCTTCAGCCGGTGGTGCAGCTCGAGCACCTCGGCGTCCCAGCCGGTGCCCAGGACGCGGCCGAGGAGCGAGGCGGCCTCGAGCATCACGTGGACGCCGACCGACATGTTGGGCGAGACGACGAGCGGGATGCGCGCCGCCACCCGGTCGAGCCGCTCCCGGTGGGCCACGGTGAAGCCGGTCGTTCCGGTGACGAAGGGAACGCCCTGGCGAGCGCAGGCCTCGGCGAAGTCGGTCGCCGATTCCGGGGTGGTGAAGTCCACCGCCACGTCCGGACGGACCTCCATCAGCGCGGCGGAGAAGTCGTCCCGGAGTGGGAGGTGCAGGGCTCCGACGCCGGCGAGCGTTCCCACGTCCCTTCCGCGGGCGGGAGCCCCGGGGCGGGCGACCGCTCCCACCACCTTCACCCCGGGCTCCTCGGAGGCCGCGCGTACGACGGCCGAGCCCATGCGGCCCGGGACGCCCGCGACGAGGAGGGTGATGGCGGCCACTGCCGACGGGTGTAGCACGGCCGGCCGCTCACGGCGTCGTCGCGGTCGCAAGCCTCGACCACCGGGACACCCCATTGGTCACGACCGCGGCGTCAGGCAGGCCCGAGGCCACCGGCACGCTTTCGTCACGGCCGCGGCGTCCACTTTGCCCGCACTCGTGGGGAGCGGGCCCACCGCCAGGCGCGGATCGACCCGCAAGCCGGGTGAGCTCACCCGCTGGCGGAGCTCAGCCGGGCGCGGGAGCTGCGGCTTCGGCCGAGGATTCCGCGGCCCGGCCGGTCCGCGCGGCGCCGATGGCCGCAATGGTCACCAGCGCGATGCCGAGCGCCTGACCCCAGCCCGGGATCTGCTGGAGCATCACCGCACCCACGAGAGCGGCGGCGGCGGGCTCCACGCTCATCAGCGTTCCGAACGTGCCCGCGTCGAGGCGCCGGAGCGCGAGCAGCTCGAGCGTGTACGGGACAACCGGGACGAAGAGGGCGAGAACGAGACAGCCGAGGAGGACCATCGGCGTGATGTGGCCGTGCGCCTGCAGCAGACCGAGGGGCGTGGTGGCGAGCGCGGCGGCGGGCATGGAGACCGCGAGGCCGGCGACGCCGTGGAACCGCTGGCCGATCCTCTGCGTGAGCAGGATGTAGGCGCCCCAGCAGATGCCGGCCGCCAGCGCGAACGCGATTCCCACCGCGTCGGTGAGGCCGGCCCAGGGCTGGGTGACGAGGAGCACGCCGAGGAAGGCCAGCGGCGGCCAGACCAGTCCCCAGCGGCTGGACCTCCGGAGCACCGCGACACCCAGCGGGCCGAGGAACTCGATGGCCACCGCGCTCGCGAGGGGAATCCGGTCGATGGCCTCGAAGAAGAAGAGCGTCAGCCCGCCGCTCACCACGCCGAGGATCAGCGCAGCGCCCAGGTCACGCCGCCGGAACGCCCTGAATCTCGGTCGGGCCACCGCGACGAAGATCAGGGCCGCCCAGCACAGACGCAGCCAGGCCGTACCCGCAGGCCCGATGCGGGCGAACATCGCGGTGGACGCCGCCGCGCCGATCTGCACAAGGAAGATGGAGCAGAGGGCGAAGAGCACGCCCGTCGAGGTGCGAGTCGCGGTCGGCATCGGCGGACACCACGTCTAACGCGCCGGCGTCGCCGCCACCGGTACAGAGCAGGTCAGCTCAGCAGCCCGAGGCGCCGCAGCTCGGTCGCCAGGGCGATGCGGATCGGCTCGCCGAGCGGCACCAGTGGGAGGCGAATCTCCGGGCCGAACATCCCCATGAGATGGAGCGCCCATTTCACGGGAATGGGGTTCGGCTCGATGAACAGCAGACGATGCAGCGGGTTGAGCCTGACTTGCAGCTCCAGCGCCCGCTCCCGCTCGCCGCGCCGCGCCGCCTCCACCAGGTCCGCCATCAGCCGCGGCGCGACGTTCGAGGACACCGAGATGACGCCCTCGCCGCCGCAGGCGATGAAGGGCACCACCGTGAAGTCGTCGCCGGAGAGCATCGTCAGCCGCGCGCCGCACTTCTCGCGCAGGTCCACCGCGCGGATCATGCTCGCCGTCGCCTCCTTGATGGCGACGATCTCCTCCAGCTCGCAGAGCCGCTGCATCGTCTCGGGCAGGATGTCTCCACCGGTGCGACCCGGCACGTTGTAGACGACGATGGGGAAGCCGGGGTGCGCGCGCACGCAGGCGCGGTAGTGCTCGATGAGCCCGGCCTGGTTCGGCTTGTTGTAGTAGGGCGTCACCACCAGCGCGGCGTCCGCACCGACCTCGCGGACGCGGCCCATTGCCTCGATGGTGTCCGCGGTGCTGTTGCTCCCCGCACCTGCCACCACCGGAACGCGGCCCTTCGCCTCCTCGACCACCACCCGCACCGCGCGGACCTTCTCCGTGGCGGTCATGGTCACCGCCTCGCCGGTGGTGCCACAGGGCACCAGGCCCGCAGTGCCGCCGGCGAGCTGCTGACGCACCAGCGCGCGGTACGCATCCTCGTCCAGCGCTCCGCCACGGAACGGCGTGGCCAGCGCAGTCATCGATCCCTGGAGCTTCATGGCGCCGGTCACCCTACCGTCCGGCCGCCTCGCCGCGCCAGAGGTCCTCGACGCGCTCCCTCCGCCGGACCACACGGGCCCGCTTCCCGGACACCAGCACCTCCGCCGGCCGGGGCCGCCCGTTGTAGGTGCTGGCCATGCTCATTCCGTACGCGCCCGCGCCGCGAATGGCGAGCAGCTCTCCGGGCTCGGGGAGGACCAGCTGCCGGTCGCGGCCCAGCACGTCGGTGGACTCGCACACCGGGCCCACGACGTCGACCCTCCGGGGCCGGCCTCGGCGGGCCCGTACCGGGACGATGGCGTGCTCGGCGCCGTAGAGCGCGGGCCGCAGCAGGTCGTTCATGCCCGCGTCCACCACCACCAGCGTCCGGCCACCGGCGCGTTTGCGGTAGAGCACGCGGGTGAGGAGAACCCCGGCGTTCCCCACCAGCACCCGACCGGGCTCGACCAGCACGGTGGCCCCGGTGCCGCGGGTCGCGGTCCGCACCGTGGCCGCCCAGCGGTCCGGGGAGGGAGGCGCCTCGTCCCGGTAGCGGATGCCCAGCCCACCGCCCACGTCGAGCCACTCCAGCGGGTGGCCCTCGGCCCGAAGCACCCGGTACAGACCGGCCACCTGGCGGAGCGCGGCCGCCAGCGGGCCGAGCCGGGTGAGCTGGCTGCCGATGTGGCAGTCGACGCCCCGGGCCCGGAGCCCGCGCATCCGGCGGGCCCGCGCGTAGAGCCGGCGCGCCTCTTCGAACGGCACGCCAAACTTCGAGGTGGGCAGCCCGGTGGAGATGTGGCGGTGGGTCCCGGCGTCGACCCCGGGATTGACCCGGATGGCGAACGGAGCGCGCCGTCGGAGGCGGCGCCCCACCCGGTCCAGCGCCTCGAGCTCCTCGGCGCTCTCCACGTTGAACATCCCGATGCCGGTCCGGAGCGCGAAGGCCATCTCGGCCTCGGTCTTCCCCACCCCGGCGAAGACGGTGCGGCCCGGGTCTCCCCCCGCGGCCAGCACGCGAGCCAGCTCCCCGCCGGAGACGACGTCGAACCCCGAACCCCAGCGGGCCAGCGAGGCGAGCAGGGCGAGGTTTCCGCTGGCCTTCACCGAGTAGCAGACCAGGTGCGGCGCGCCATCGAAGGCCTGGTCCACCACCCGGAAGTGCCTCCGGAGGGTCGCCTCCGAGTAGACGTAGGTGGGAGTCCCCACGCGGGCGGCGAGACGCTCGAGCGAGATGCCCTCGGCATGCAGCACGCCGCGGACTGGACGGAAGTGGTCCATCGGGACCCGAGCCTAACGCCGAGACCACCTGGGTCGACCGGATGATCGTGCCGCAATCGCGGCCGAGGACCAGGAGCGACGACGGAGCGTGGCCGTCGTCACGTGACGGAGGAGCGACGACGTGATCGGCCGCGAGGGCAACCGAGGGACGGAACGACCAGGTGGTTTCGGCGTTAACGCCCGGCGTCCGGCGGGGGAGCCGAGGTCTCGATCGGGCCGCGGGCGGTGGGGGCACGGCCCGGGGCGGGATTGGCATCGCCGGGGGACGGAACGGGGGCCGTCGGCGAGGCGGGGACGCCTGCCGGCGCGGGAGCCGGCGCGCGGAGATTGTTCGGCCGGACCCCGCAGCCCGTGGCGAGCAGGATCAGCGCCAGGAGTCCGGCGCGCCTAGAAGCGGATGCCGAGCTGGGCACGGATTGCCTGCGCGATCCCGGGAGAGATCGGAGTGCTGATGAACGGGCTAGCGGTGGGCGGCTGCGTGTAGTTGAACTTCAGCCCGTCGAACGGGAAGAGGATCCCGTAGGCGAGCTGAGCGTAGAAGCCATCGTCGGTCTGGTATCGCACGCCGGCGTTGATCTCGAACCCGAGCTGGGTGCTGTCCCCCGACGGGGTGCTCGTCGGCTTGAGCGCCTTGGAATAGATGAACGCGCCGAAGACGCTCAGCGAGTCGTTGAAGGCGTAGGAGACGCCGGGCTTCACGTACAGCGCGTCGGTGATGCCGCCGATGATCTCGCGCCAGAGGATGAGGTCGATCCGGTAGTCCTGGTTGAAGCGGAAGTTCCGGATGTCGTTGTCCTGGCAGAGCTGGTTCTGCGGGCCGGTCGGAGTGCACGGACGCTGCCCGTACTGCGCACCGTCGTAGTCGCCCCACTGGGCGCCCGAGGCGGTAGAGGCCGGGCGCGTCTGGCGGCTCGGGCGATTGGGCTTGGCGCCCCATCCCGGCGCCGAGTCACCGCTCGCAGCGCCGACCTCCAGGCCGATCTTCAGCGCGCCCTCGATGAACCGCCACTCGGTCTGCAGCGCGCCGCCGTACTGGGCGATGGTGAGCTCCTGCGCGAAGTCGCAGTTGGTGCTCGTGCCGTTGAGGTTCGAGAGGCAGCCTCGGGCCTTCCCGAGGTACGCCGCCACCTCCAGCTCGAGGCGGAATGCCTTGCGCTCGAGCTTCAGCCAGATGTCGGGGATGAAGAGGTAGGCGCTGCGG
>JBKPMY010000334.1:0-13278 GCA_046732375.1 Myxococcota bacterium | reverse complement strand
GGCTCCGGCGAAGTGGCGGCGCGGAACCGGAACGGTCCGGGGGGCGGGCGCCGCGGGAACGACGGCCGCGGGCGGTGGCGGCGGCGGCCGGTGCGGCTCGGGCGCGCGCGCCGATGCCGGCTGATTCCAGGCCGGGGTCGGGTCCCAGGGGCGCTCCGGTGCGGGGCGTGGCGGACGGGGAGCGGCCTCCACCGGGGCCGCGGGCTCGAAGGGAACGGCCGAGGGGAACGGACCCAGCGGCTCGTCCTCGTGATGGGGAACCGCCTTGCCCTTGCGGCGGCGCGCGGAGGGAACGGTCCCGGGGCCTTCCACCTTGCCGTTGGCGACCCGTCCCCGGGTGGAGTACGGCGCCGGGGCGGTGGCGTCGGGCTCCGCGGGCGGGGGCGGCGGCGAGGAGGAGCGCTTCGGCGCGGAGATCGGCGCGACCTGGGGGATGGCCGCGGGGGGCACGCTCCCGAGCAGCGCCGAGACCTCCGGTGGCGGCGTGGTCTTCGGGGTGGTGCGCGGACCGAGGACCCGCGTCTTGAGCACGAAGGGCCCGAGCACCACCTCGTCCACGGAGCGAATCTCGCAGGCGGTGACCTGGTGGCCGTTCACGTACAGCCCGCCGACCGAGCCCGAGTCCTGCACCGCCGCCTTGCCGTTCTGGAAATAGAGGACGGCGTGATGCGGATCCACCGCCGAGTCGTCGAGGCGCAGATCGGCATCGTCCGCGCTGCCCAGCACGTACGAGCCGGGCACGAAGACCTCGGTCCCCACCAGGAGACCGTCGCGAAGGATGACCACCTGGAGCACTGCCGGTTGGCCGCTCACGTCAGAGCTCGGAGTCGTAGACCGCGCCGACGATCTCTTCCCGGAAGGTTTCGCGCTTCTTGATCATCGAGCGCTGCTTCAGCTCCTTCCGGTCATAGAGGTACACCGCGCCCGACTTGTTGGTCTGGCCCTGGATGAGCCGGTCGTCGAAGTCGATGCGGGTGGGTCCGCGCTGCGGAGGTGGACCGCCGGCCGCGGCGGTGGCCGGGGCGGCGGGAATGGAGGTGGACGGCGAAACCGGATCGTACGCGGCCTTCGCCGCGGAGCTCGTGGACGAGGAAGAGGCCTTGGCCGGACTGGCCTTGGCGGTGGACGAGATCTTGCTCTTGCTGCTGCTCTTCGACGCGCTGGACTTGGACTTCGCCGACGAGGACGACTTCTTCGAAGAGGACTTGGCGGCAGTCTTCTTCGACGTGGCGGCCGCCGCGTCGGACGAAAGCACCACCGATCCCGCGAGCGTGGACACGAGCGCCACGACGCGGAGCGCAGTTCGAGCTCGCATGGGTCGACGCCGAGTAAATCGAACGCTGTGGAGAGCTGTCAACGCATGCACCGACGCGATTCCCCTGACGAATTCCGTCAATCCCACCTGTGCTGAGTGATGCGCACACATGGGTTCAGTCGTCCCCGTATCCGCCGTCCAGAGCGATGGCGTGGAATCTCCCCGACACGGCGCGTCCGCTCCCGTAAGTGCCGTCGGCGACGAAGGACGCGCTGAAGCTGCCGGCCGTGTCGTCTCCAGGGTTTCCGCCCTTGTCGAGGGTGAACTCGCCGATGGAGACGTTCGCCAGGACGCGGGCGGGCTCCCCGGCGGCGTTGTGGAGGAATGTGGCCCGGAGTGTTCCGCCGTCGGTGTGGCCGGCGATGTCCGTCCTCCGGCCGTCTTGTAGCTCGAGCTGGTCCAGCGCGAGGGTGAAGCGGAGGACCAGGTCGATGTCCCGCCCGGAGTTGTGCTCGTAGCTCACCACCAGGGCGTCGTAATTGCGGAGCACGTGCACGGTGGACACGTCGAGGTCGAACACCTCGGAGAGGCTGCCGTCGAGCGAGTTCTCTCCCTTCCCGCACGCCAGGGAGGCCGCGATCGCCGCGGCAGCAACGAGGATCAGCGTCCGACGAGTCATGGTTTCTCGACCGCGATCTGCAGGACGCCGCTCGCGCCGTTCCGGTAGCCGATCACCCGCCGGTTGCCCATGAAGACCATGCGAGTCTGGAAGGCGGCGCCGGTGTCCACCACCACCTCGTGGTCGCTCCACACCGCGCTCAGCCCGCGATTGGCCACCGCGAGGTAGTGGTCCGCGGTGCAGCTGTTCTCGTTCTGGTTCGCCTGGCGAGAGCAGACGTAATACGCGACCGAGGGGTCACCGTCGGGAGAGATGGCCACCGAGGCGTACCAGCCGCCGGTGCCGCGCTGGAACACCGGGTCCAGGGTGTCCCAGCCCGAGGGCTGGAGGCAGTCGCTTCCGAGGGTGCAGGCGGTGAAGAAGACGCCGTTCTGGCTGCGATTGGTGACGGCGATCGCGTAGCCGAAGTTGGCGCGGTAGTCGATGGAGGGGCCGGCGTGGGTGTTGGGCATCATCGTCGCGCCGGTGTTGCCGAGGATGCTGGGATATTCCGACGAGCCGGTGAGCGGCTGGAGCGCGCCGCAGGTCCTCCAGGTCCCGTCACTCTGCTGCTCGGAGAACTCGATGTCCGCCCCGAAGGTGTCGGGCGCGGTCCCAGCGCGATCGGAGACCACCGCCGCGGCCCTCAGCCCGCTGCTCAGCGTGTTGGCCCCGTAGATGATCCGGTTGCGCCCGCCGTAGCCTCCCTGTCCCGCGCCCTTGGCATTTCCGGCCTGGAGCAGCGCCACGGGGGTCCAGGCAGTGGGCCCGCCGATCGCCATCTCGAGATCGGCCGCGTTCCAGTCGCCGGTGCCCGCCGACTGGCCGAAGTGGCCGTCGCGGTAGGCGAGCACGGCGTTGTTCCCCTCGAAGATCAGGGCTGGATAGAAGCCCACGATGATGCCGTTGTCGCTCGGCGCTGAGCCGGAGGTGGGCGGAGACGAGTTGGTCGCGGCCACCGACTCCAGCCAGCGCCCGTTCTGGTTGTAGGCGATGGCCGCGTCGTTCTGGTACCAGAAGGCCGCGGTGAAGTCGGCCGGGCCGCCGAGGTAGGCCACCGCCGGCGCGCCGTTGATCTGGTAAGCCACGCTGGCGCCGAAGAACCGCTGGACGGTCTGCACCAGCTGCGCGGGCGAGGCGACGCCGGCGTCGACGTCGAACTCGCGGAACATGATGTCGTAATCGACGAGGCCCGCGTCGGGGAACATGGCGATCACCCCCGAGTCCTGCCGCGGGCTCTTCACGAGGTACGTGAAGCCCACGACGTTGCTGTTGGGCTTGGCCACCATGTCGAAGGAGGGGATCGCGGGATTGGCGACCTCGAAGGTGGTGCGGTCCACGATGTAGATGTCGAACCGCCCGCCGTCCGGCTCGCAGGCCTGGTCCTGATCACCGCACAGCAAGCTGTCGTTGTAGATGAGCTCACCGAGCTTGTCGCTGCAGCTGGCGAGCGCGAGCGCGGCCGTGGCGCCGACGACGGCCAGCGCCATCGATGTGGGACGCATCCCTTCCTTCACTTTCACCCCCGGATCCGGGCTCGCATTCTACCAGCGCGTTCGGCGGTTCCCGTGCACGCATCGCCTTGCGGCTCGTCGATTTCCCGGAGGACACTCCTCCGCATGTCGGAGACACTTCCACCCACTCCTCCGGACGCGGCTCCGGAGGAAATGACGCGCCGGAACTTCATCGAGCACGTCGGCTTCATGTCCGGAACCGCGCTGCTCTACGCGGCGTGCAAACCGTCAGAGCCGAAGAAATCCGAGGCCACGGTCGGGCCGGCGCTCGCGACCTCCCATCGCTCCCTCACCAACGACGAATACGACACGGTGGCCGCGGCGGTGGAGCGGATCTGCCCGCGTGACGAGGAGCCGGGCGCCATCGATCTGGGCGTGCCCGAGTACATCGATCGCGCGCTGGCCACGCCCACGCTCAGCCACGTCCGCGACGATTTCGTCCGCGGCACGGAGGTGCTGATGCGAAGGGCCCGGGCGCAGCACGACAAGCCGTTCCCCGCGCTCGCTCCCGAGGTCCAGGATGCGCTCCTCACCGAGTTCAAGAATTCCCCCGCCGGCTCGGGCGAGCAGCACTACTGGACGGTGCTGATCGGGCTCACCATGGAAGGGCTCTTCGGCGATCCGGTGCACGGCGGCAACCGAGCCGGCCGTGGCTGGGAGCTGATCGGCTTCGGCCAGGGCCGGCGCGGGTGTGCCGACCCCTCCGGGCACCATCACCACCACGACGGCTGCGAGACCAGGAAAGGCTAGCCCGGGCATGTCCTTCTCCGAGGTCGACGTGGTGGTCGTGGGCAGCGGTGCGGGCGGAGCGCCCATGGCGCTGCAGCTCGCGCGCGCGGGGCTCAAGGTGGTCCTGCTGGAGAAGGGCCCGCAGTACGGCCTTGCGGACTTCACCCACGACGAGATCGCCATCGCGCGCCGCAACTTCTTCATGCCCCTGCCCTGGGACGAGCCGCACCTCTGGCGGGTGGGCCAGACCGGCAAGTACGCGCGCACCAACGATGCCTGGACCGCCAACTGCGTCGGCGGCGGCACCGTCCACATGAGCGGCTTCTTCTACCGGCTCAAGCCGGTGGACTTCCGGATGAAGTCGATGCTCGGCGCGCCGGCGGGCTCGACGGTGGTGGACTGGCCCATCCGCTACGAGGACCTGCTTCCCTACTACGAGCAGGTGGAGGAGGAGATCGGCGTCTCGGGCGTGGTGACCAACCATCCCTGGGCCGAGCCCCGCCGGAAACCGTATCCGCTGCCACCGCTCGACGAGCATCCCATCGCGAAGGAGATCGACCGGGCGGGGAAGAAGATCGGCGTTCACCCGTACCCCACCGCCCGCGCGATCAACAGCCGGCCCTACCGCGGTCGCGCCGGGTGCATCTACTGCGTGTTCTGCGGGAGCTACGGCTGCGAGAGCGGAGCGAAGTCCAGCACTCACTCCACGCTCATCCCGCTCGCCCTGGAGACCGGCAAGGTGGAGCTCCGGCCCCGATGCATGGCCCGCAGCGTGGAGGTGAGCGCCGACGGCCGGGCGAAGAGCGTGGTGTACATCGACGAGAAGGGCGAGCTGCAGGAACAGCCGGCGCGCATCGTGGTGGTCTCCTGCACCGCCGTGGAGAGCGCGCGGCTTCTCCTCAACTCTCGATCGCCGCGCTGGCCGAAGGGGCTGGCCAACGACAGCGGCCTCGTCGGCAAGAACCTCACGTTCAGTGGCTTCGGGCGCTCGCGGGCCTCGTTCCGGATCAGCAAGCGCAAGCAGAGCTGGCCCTGGCTCGACGATCCGGCGCCATTCGTCCAGCGCAGCCTCTCCGACCACTACGTGCTCCCTGCCTCGACGAAGCTGGGGAGCCGCAAGGGCGGGGCAATCGGGTTCCTCTGGGAACACCCTGCGCCGATCAGCCAGGGGATCGTCCTGGCCCAGGGCGGCAGGGGGGCGTTCGGCAAGGAGTTGAAGGAGCGCTTCCGCGTGTTCCGCGACAGCAAGGTGCTCCAGTTCGAGACCTACGCCGAGTGGCTACCCACCGCGGGCACCTACGTCTCGGTGGAGGACTCGGTGCTGGACCGCTACGGGCTGCCGGTGGCGGCGATCACCATCGACCGGCACCCGGCGGACCTGCCGGTGACCCGCTACCTCATCGAGCGAGGCGAAGATCTCCTCCGGGCGATGGAGCCGGACGCGCTGTGGCGGGTCACCGAGGCGGGCGAGACCACCATCCTCCAGCACGGCACCTGCCGCTTCGGGAACGACCCGGCCACGAGCGTTCTGGACCGTGACTGCCGCGCGCACACGGTCCCCAACCTCTACGTGGTCGACGGGAGCTTCATGCCCACCAGCGGCGGCAATCCCAACACCCTCACCATCATGGCCAACTCTTACCGGGTCGCCGACAGGCTTGTGCGGAGAGTGAAGTCAGGAAAGCTCTGACAGCGGAAATCAGGCTGGTCTCCGCTGTGATCCCTCTAGAAAACCGCGGGGGTGATCTCCACCTTCATCAAGTAGGTGGCTTCGAGGTCGCTCTTGAAGGAGATGAGGTGCTCGTCCTTCTCGAGCAGGTTCGCGCTCCGCTCGAAGACGCCGGTGGAGTTCGATTCGGTCGCCACGGTCTGACCTTCCACGTCGGCGCGGGTGCTGGCCTTGCAGCCGGTCTCGTACCAGACGATGGAGGTGAGCGTGCCCACCGCCGAGATGTCGTCGAAGAAGAAGCTGACCTTCACCTCGCTCGGCTCCTCGAGGCGGACGATGATCTTCCCCTGTCCGGGGAAGCGGCCCTCGATGTAGCTCTCGTCGCCGATGAAGCAACTCGCGGTCTGGTTGCACACCGGCCAGCTCCCGTTGCAGCTGTCCTTCACCCGTGCGCCGATGAAGTCGTCGCGACCGCTGCTACACCCACAAAGCCACACCAGCAGCGCCGCGGCGATCGCGGTTCGTGGCTGGAAGGAGCTGCTGGGGACCGGTAGACTTCTCTTCATGATCAAGCGCCTTCTCGTCTCCTGTGCGGTGCTGCTCGGTGCCGCGGGAATTTCTTGCGGCGGTGACTCGGGTGCTGACCTTCCGCCGGAGCCGCAGATCGTGACCGATCGCGACTCTATCGTGGACCAAGCGATCTTCGCAGGCCAGCAGAAGAACCAGACTCTGCAGATCACCAACAAGGGTCAGCAGGATCTGGTGGTGAGTGCATTCACGCTCCAGGCCGACACCGGATGGACCCTGTCGAACACCTCGCCGAACCTCTTCCAGCCCGAGAGCGCGCCGAGCGCCATCGTGAAGTCCAACAAGACGGCCTTCATCAACATGGCGTGCAAGCCGACCAGTGCTGGTGAGACCATCGACGGGACCCTGACCATCACCTCCAACGCGAAGAACGCCCCGACCAAGACCATCCAGGTGAGCTGCGGCCCTGCCGTGGCTCCCTGATGGTTTTCTGAACGTCTTTCTTTTCGGGCCGGGCGGGCAGCGATGCTCGCCCGGTTTTTCTTTTCCTACCGTCGGGTGAAGTTGCACGGCGTGGGGCAGCTCAGCGTGCCGCCGCCGTTCGGGGTGAAGGAGTACGGATAGGCTCCGAACCCGGTCTCCACCGTGTAGGGGATGTTCGTGACCCAGGTCTGGCGGTTGATGGGGAACACGGAGACGAACATCTTTGCCGTGCCGGAAGCGGGGATCAGCCGCGGCTCGAGGCAACCGCAGGCGTAGTCGCGCAGCTGGGTGAGGACGTTCCCGGTGGGCATCGTGCCCGAGTAGGTGCGGTCGTAGGCATGCTCGAGCGGGGTGACCTGCGGACTGTTCCACCACGAGGTCACGTCCTGATCGGTGTAGATGAGCCCGAGCTGGCTGTTGCCGGCCTGGGTTCGGGTCTGGATGGTCGCGCAGTCGGAGGCCGGAGGGCCGGCGTCCGGCACGCAGAAGCCCAGCCGGATGCCCAGGTCATAGGGGGGCGTCGTCCCCGCGGAAGGGATTCGCCACTGCCAGAAGAGCCGGGCGCCGTCGGGCACCGCGCCCACCGGGATGTCCACCGCGTAGGTGTCCACGTCATCGCCGCGCCCGTCGTAGTCCTTCACGTCGGTGACCGGCGCGATGCCCAGGCTGGTGTCGGTCGCTCCGATGCCGTAGCTCAGGTAACCGGTGAGCGGGGTCACAGGCCCGCCCGACCCCATGGTCGCCGGACGCTGCGCTTCGGGGAGAGCCTCCAGGGCGGGCTCCGGCTCCGCCAGCCACTCGATGAAGATGGTGTAGTCGGTGTCGTCCGCCCAGTTCACCCCCTCGTCCTCGAACTGGAAGAAGTAGTCCACGTCGCCGGGATGTGGCGGGACTTGAAGAACGCCCTCGAAGTTGACGAGGTCGGGGAACTTCGGCGGCACGTCGTAGTTCTCGTAGCGCGCGGACTGCAGGCACTGCGGCGTCGCCTGCTGACAGAAGTTGGTCGCGATCGGGTAATTGAAGTTGCTGGTCGGCGCGCTGATGATGCACACCCCGGCATCGCCCGCGGCACACTCGGACTGGGCGCCGTTGGGAATCTCCGTGGTCACGTTGAGGTGGCGATCCTTCCGGCCGGGGACCGGCGGGAAGCGCGCCGGCGCGTTCGAGGGCGTGACCCGGTAGTGCAGGAGGTGCGGTGCGGCGGACGCTCCGGAGAGCTTCACCCGGTACCAGTCGGGGTCGGGCACGAAGCTGATTCTTCCGGTGAAGCTGCCTGACCCGCCGGCGCCGATGGTCAGGTCGGGCGAGGGCTTGGCCTTCGCGTCCTCGATGCTGTTGTTCGGCTCCTTCGGGTCCTGGAGCGGAACGATGATGACCTCCACCTTGTACTGGAACTTGAGATCGCCCGGCGGGATCACCGTCTGGTTGTTGGGATCGACGTAGGCTCTCACTTGCAGCGTGTAGAGCCCGGTGACCGGGAGCAGTCGCGCGGTGCCGACCTCCATCAGCTGGTCGGAGACCAGCGATCCGGCGCCCGCGGAGTCGGTGGCGATCACCGGGTTTCCGGGCGCGGGAGAGCGAAGGAAGTACTCGAGCCGGTACGCGTGCGGCGCCGGGCAGGTGGTGACGGTGCAGTCCTGAACCACGTGAATCCACATCACCGAGTTCGGGTTCGGCGCGTTGATGGAGAAGTAATCGGAGTCACCCGGGGTGGCGAGGACTCCGCCCGTGTTCCCCTGCACTCCATCGGGCGTCGGGGTGAGCGTGACCGGGGTTGCGCTGGCCGGGGTGTCGTTCGGCTCGTTGGCGTCTGGATCGGGCACCACCTCGACGAAGACGCTGTAGGGGGAGAGGTTGTCGTACTTCCGGCCGTTGTCGTCCTCCACGAGGATGTAGAGGTCGTTCGCTCCCTTGGTGTAGCGGAAGGTGAGGTCCAGCATCTTCGGCGGGTTCGAGCCGTGCTGGTCCTGCGCGAAGGCCATGCTGGTGGCCACCACCCCGTTGTTCGAGTCGAGGACGTTGATCTTGAAGTTGACCGCGGTGTTGAAGTTGCCCGCGTCCTGCCCAGCTCCCGGCTTGTAGCCGGCCACCACGTGCACGATGGCCCGCGTGGGCAGCGTCCCCACGTTGACCACCCACCAGTCCTTGTCGTTCTGCTGCTGGATGTACTCCTGCTTCTCGACGTTGAGCTGCAGCCGGCAGTCAGGATTGTCCCTCGCCTCGGGAGCGGTGTTGCAGGCCAGGTCCGGATGGGTGATCGGCGGTTCGGGCACCCCACCCACCTCTCCCTTGATGCAGCCGGCGGCCGCGGCCAGAAGGAGCAGCCCACCCAGGAAGCTCGGCGCCCGTCGCGACCGGGCACCGGGAACGGCACGGCTCATCGATCCTCCTCGCAGCAACGGATCACCCCTGGCGCTCAGGGCCCGGCGTCGTAGCCACCGTCGACTCCGCCATCGATGGTCGGGGGGACGTAGCAGCTGGGAATGAAGTCGCCCGGCTCGACCCGGATGACCCCGTCCACCGTCTGCTTGATCCCGCCCACCGGGTAGCGCGCGGCGGTGGTGTGGAAGGTGCGAAGGATGGTGCGGCCCGCGGGGTCGTCGGCCGGGAGCATGGCGATCGAGATCTGGATCTGGTTCCAGCCGGCACCGTAACCGGTCCCTCCGTCAGGGAAGAGGAGCCCGCCATCGGGGAGGAAGAGCTGACCACCGTCGGGGAGGGAGATTCCCCCGTCCGGGCGGTTGGGGAGGGTGGAGACCAGCGAGACGTTCTCCACCCGGAACCGGTAGCACTGGCGACCCTGCTCGTCGACCGGCCCGTCCTCCTCGAGAACGTACCGGTAGCCGTTCACCCCCAGGGTGGCGGTGTCCGAGAGAAGGGGGTTGGTGTGGAAGCGGATCTCGTTGCGGTTCACCAGCCCGTCGTTGTCCGGATCCTCGTCGAGGTCCTGCGACGAGGGTTGGGTGGCGAGTTGCCACTCGATGCTGTCCGGCACTCCGTCGTTGTCAGAGTCGATGAGCGTGGAGTTGGTGCCGATGATCTGCTCGTCGCAGTCGTTCAGCCCGTCGCAGTCGCTGTCCACGCCCCGCAGCGCCGGCGGGCAGCCCGGGTCCAGTCCCCCGCCGTCGGGAAGCATGAAGCCCAGGGGATTGAAGTTGGCGCCGAGCTGGGAGAAGTGCACCTCGACCCCGTCGCTGAACCCGTCGCCGTCGGTGTCGGCGACGTTGGGATCGGTGCCCAGCGCGATCTCCTGATCGTCGGTGAGCCCGTCGCGATCGCTGTCTCCGGCGTCTGGCGGGGAGTCGGCCATGGCGGACATGTTGGAGGCCACGAACTCCTTGAGGACGTAGGCCCTGCGCGTCTGGCCGATGTTGAAGTTGAGGAAGTTGACCGCCTCGTTGTTCCGGAAGTCGCGGAAGTTTCCTCCTCCCAGGGTGGCCATCTTCTCCAGCCGTTCGGCGTCCTGGTTGACGATCAGGAGCGGGCAGCCTGCATCCCCGGTCACGTCACAGATGCTCGACACCGGCTGGACCGGGGCGAAGACGTGCACGGTGTTGAAGATGACGTCGTCCACCAGGATGCGCAGCTGGCGGATCCGCTTCACCGCGTCTCCCTGGAAGAGCTCGTCGTCCTGGTTGAAGGTGGGGTGACCGTCGGAGAGGAAGATGACGATGTACCGCGGCCTCGCGTCGACCTGCGCGCCCACCGCCGCGTTCCGGTTGGCGGTGATGTCGGTGCTGAGGATGGCGTAGATCTCGGAGAGCGCCTTGATGAAGTCCGTCGAGTCGCGGTTGGAGTTGGGGTTGGTGTAGTTGAGGATCTGGTCCTCGAGCCGGGTGAAGTCCGCCGGGCTGTAGGAGAGCAGGGGCTCGAACTCCGCCAGCCCGCTCTTGGTCAGCGAGGCGGTCGTGCTCCCGGCGAAGAGCATGACGCTGAACTCGATGTTCGGATCACGGGGCAGCGAGTTGAGCAGCTGCACCACCGCGAAGGCCCGGGTGCCGTTGGGGTCGCTGACCCGCATCGACTGCGAGGCGTCGAAGGCGAAGAGGATCTTGATCGGCCGGACCACATCGTTGGTCCCGAGGGTGCAGAAGCGCCCCTCGAGCGTGAGGGTCCGGTCGGTAGGGAGCTGGTCTCGCCGCCGTTCGTCGTAGAGGTAACTTTGCGTGCAGGCGACCCCGAGGCCGAGCATCCCCGCGAGGGCCGCGGCCGCGAGCCGCGCCCGCTGTTTCGTCACGGGACGGACCCCGGGGGCAGACCGACGCAGCGGGTGAGGTAGTCGGGATCGCTCACCAGGAGGTTGGGCGGGAGAAACGCCGAGTTGTCCACCTGGATGTCAGGACCCGCGGGCACGCGGATCCCCGAGGGGTCGTACTGCGCCCAGGCGCAGGCGGTCTTCCATACTCCGTAGTCGGACGACACCGCGCTCTCCGGGGCCTCGGCGAACCACACCTTGAAGAGATTGTATCCCGCCTGAGCCGCGCCGACTCCGTTTGGCGGAGTCACCAGCTCGAGGTTGCTCACCACGTAGTCGTAGCAGACGCTGCCGTCGGCCTGAACCTCCGCCGAGCTGGTGTACTGAACTGCGGCGAGGTCGTAGAGGTTGCGGTCAGGTCGGGTGGGGTCGGTGCCGGCGCGGATCTCCTCGTCGTCGGCGATTCCATCGTTGTCGGTGTCGACGTTGTAGTTCCGGTTCAACGGATCCAGCCCGTACTGCGCCTCCAGCCCGTCCGGGAGCCCGTCGCCGTCGCTGTCGGCGAGCCCGGAGCGCGTCTTGAGGTAGGCCTCCGCGAACTGGCTGAGCCCGTCTCCATCGGTGTCCCGGCAGATGCAGTTGCGGGTCAGTGGCGAGGCCGGGTCACAGCCGCGCACGTCCTTCCGGTCCGGAGTGAAGCCCAGGTCGGAGTGGATGACCTCGAAGTTGTCGTCGAAGCAGTCCCCGTCGGTGTCGCCGATGAACTGGTTGCTCTTCTCCGCGAATGGCTGGTCCAGGTCGTCCTTGAGGCCGTCGCCGTCGCTGTCCACCGCGCGGCCGCTGCCGTTGGGCACGCTCCGCAGCGAGCGGACGATGAGGGACTTGAGCACGTTCTTGCTGGCCAGCGAGGTGTAGTCGAGCGCACCCAGGCCCAGGTTCTGGATGTCGTTGTTCCGGAACTCCTGGAACACGCCGTTCCCCCGGGCCGCCATCTGCTGCAGGAGCCAGGTGGCCACCTGGTGCGCGGCCATCGGGTAATCCGCGGGCGCGGTGTTGGGGTACACGCCGTAGATGTCCTGGCAGAGCAGACCGAGGGACTGGCAGGTCTGGATGCCCTGGTCGCTGAACAGCAGCACGGTGTGCAGCCGGATGTCGCCCACGTTGTAGGCGGGCTTCAGCTGCATCAGCTGATCGACGTAGCTGAAGATCTGGTAGTTCTGGTTGCGGTCCGTGCCCACGACGAACCCGCTGATCGGGTCCTGGCCCTGGGTGATGTTGCAGAAGTCGGGCAGCGAGTCGGCCCAGATGAGCTCGGGGTTCTGCGGATCTGCGTACTGGCTCAGGTTGTCGTTGGCCGAGCAGCGCGGGTAGGGCGTTCCGTCGGTCAGCAGCACCACCACGTAGCGGGTCCGGGGCAGCAGCTGCGGGTTGTTGGTGTTGGTGTCCGCGATGTCGGAGGCGATGACGCCGTAGGCGTAGCTGAGCGCTCCCTGGAAGTCGGTGCCCTTGCCCAGCTGGGCCTGGAGGTTCGCGATGTAGGTGTCGATCCCGATGGGCCGCGCGAAGCGCTGGCCGGTGGCCACCGGCGGCCAGACGTTCTTCACGTTGGTGTCCCAGGGAACGATGCTCACCTGGACGTTGGGCTGCGTCGCGAACTGCTGGGTGAGCGCCTGCAGCGCCCGCACCCGGGCCGGAGTCTGGATGCCCACCGCGGTGGCGAAAGCCTGGCAGAGGCCGCCGGTGCC
The DNA here is from genome assembly GCA_046732375.1 of Myxococcota bacterium. Taxonomy (GTDB): domain Bacteria; phylum Myxococcota; class Myxococcia; order Myxococcales; family Myxococcaceae; genus RPRB01. The sequence continues at coordinate 502 of JBKPMY010000334.1, read as the reverse complement.
CTGGCTGCCCGGAGGATCGCTGATGCACATCGACCCGGACTGGTCGACGAGCAGCACCACCTTCACCGGGAAGCCGTTGGGGTCCGGAGGATCGGTGCACACGCGGCCGCGCACCGACAGGTGATTGTCGAGCGCGTTGACCTGCGTCGCCTTCTTCTCCAGCGCGGCGCCGCTACAGGACGACAACACCACGGCGAGCACGAGGCTCGCCGTGGTGAGCAACAGCGGGGATTTCGAGTTCACGTTCGTCGGTTCGATCGGGTTACCTGAAATCCCCCGGGACCGGCGCCGGCTTACTGCCGGCGGCGGCGGACGAGGAGACCGAGGGCAGCGAGGGCCAGACCGGCGGCCGGAGCACCCAGAGGCAGCGCGGTGCAGCCACCGCTGGCCTGGCTTCCGGACTGCACCGTCACCTTGAGGGCGGCGATGGAGGTGCCCACGCCCGGGTACCGCGGATCCGGGGTGACCATCTTCGCGCTCAGCTGTAGCTCGAACTCACCAT
>JBKPMY010000333.1:0-9985 GCA_046732375.1 Myxococcota bacterium | reverse complement strand
CTGCTGCTCCGCCGGCCGAAGGCACCGCTGAGCGGATTGTTCGTGCAGGCGAGAGTGCTGGTGGTGTTCGGGGAGAACGCGGTGTCGCTGTGGGATCGGCAGGGCCACGTGCCCGGTGGACCGGGGCTCGCGGCCCTGCGGCTGAAGGAGATCGCGAAGGGGAGGGCCGAGGACCCGCTCCAGCGCATCGGTGAGCTCGCGCCCGGGGAACGAGTGCTGGACGCGACGCTGGGTTTCGCGCAGGACGCGCGGGTGGCGGCGCGGCTGGTGGGGTCGGCCGGCTCGGTCCTGGGCATCGAGTCCAGCATGTCGCTGGCGGTCCTGGCCGATGCCTCGCTCCGCCGGGAGGGCTCGGCGATCGAGGTTCGGCACGCCGATTCCAGCGAGGTGCTCCGGGGATTGCCGGCGGCGAGCGTGGACGTGGTGCTCTTCGACCCGATGTTCGGCCGCGTGCTGGCCTCGCAGCCGGGCTTCGAGATGCTGCGCCGGCTGGCGAACCCGAGTCCGCTCAGGGCCGAGGTGCTCGCCGAGGCGCGACGGGTCGCCCGGCGGGTGGTGCTGGTGAAGGCAGCCCGGTACACGCCGATGCTCCGGAACCTCGGGCTGCGTCACGAGCACGCCTCTCGCAGCGCCCCGGTGGTCTGGGCGCGGGTGCCGGCAGCCTCGGGGCGGCCGATCCCACCGTGAGCTAACGCCGAGACCACTTGGATCGACCGGATGATCGCGCCGCAATCGCGGCCGAGGCCGAGGAGCGACGACGGAGCGTGGCCGTCGTCACGTGACGGAGGAGCGACGCGGGGATCGGCCGCGAGGGCAAGCGAGGGACGGATCGATCCAAGTGGTTTCGGCGCTAAGATGGCGTGAGCGTCCGGTACCCGGAGGGGAGGACCGATGGGGTTCGCGACCTTGCTCGCCATCTCGATGCTCGGAGCGGGTGGTGAGGACGCGGGTGCCGCGGCCCCGGATCGCTCCGAGGCCGAGCGGAAGGCTTTCCCGAGCCTGGTCGTTGACACGTCCGCCGTCTCGCCTCCTCTCCGCGCCCACGGGTCTCTCGACGGGGACAAGGTCAGGCAGGTCGTCTCGGGCCAGCAGGCGGCGCTGCTGAGCTGCTACGAGCGGGGAATCCTCGAGAACCCGACGCTCTCCGGCACCTGCACCGTGCGGATCGTCATCGACAAGAACGGCACGGTGGGCTCGGCGGGCATCCAGGGCTCCTCGCTCCAGTCGCTCTCGATGCACCGCTGTGTGCTCCAGCTCGTCCGGACATGGCGCTTCCCGCCACCGTCCGACGGCAAGGCGGCTGCCGTCGAGTATCCGCTGACCTTCCGGAGGGAAGAGCGCGACGCCGGACCCTGATCCCGAACGTAGGCACCTACACCGCTCCGGGCGACCGGGTGCTCGCCGCTGCACCTACAGGCGCGCTGAGCCCGAAGGACAGTGAAGGCGTGCGCCGTGAGATGATGGACGCCTGGACCCTCCAGTCACCATCGCTGCCCACCCGGAGGCGGCGCCGCCGCGCGTCGGCTGGTTCGCCGCCACGATCGGGACCATCGGCGCGTGGATCATCTACCGGCTGATCTGGATCTTCGGCCGAACGTACCGGTGGGAGGACGTCCGCTGGCTGGCGGGTCCACTCGGCAAGCAGAAGATCGGTGAGGCTCCGTACGCGGAGGTCGCGGTCGAGGAGGGATTGACCCTCGAGCGCAGAGCCGGACGAGGCGGACTGCTCCCCAGCTTCGCTGCACTTCGGAGCGAGTCCTTCGACCCGGCGGGGCTTCACCCCCTGGTGCGCGACTTCTACGAGCACACCGCCGAGTTCGGGATGGACGTCTGGAGCCAGACCTACTGGCCGATGAGCATCGGCCTCTGGCTCCTGGTCACCACCATCAGCCGGATGGTGAACCAGCTGAACTTCCCGCTCTCACCGCTGGACACCGCCCGGGGCATGAGCAGCGAGATCATCCTGCTCCGCCGCCCCGACGGAACCGTGCGCTACACCGGATGGTTCCGCACGCTCACCGGCCAGCGCCGCGTCCTCTACACAGGCTTCTACATGAGCGAGCGGGTGCCGGGCGCCGCTGGCCCGTGCGTCAAGGTCTGCTTCCCGATGCCCCACGGCAATGCCACGGTCCTGCTCCGGCCCGAGCTCGCTGACGGCGGCTCGTTGATCCTCGATTCGAGCGGGACGCAGTTCGGCGATCCCGGCTTCTACCGCCTTCACGCGCCAAGGCCGGACCGGGTCCGCGTGTGGCACGTTCGGTCGCTCAAGGAGAAATTCCACGTCTACGTCGACGCGGAGGGAACGCTCCGCTGCGACCACGCGGTCCGGTTCCTGGGACTTCCGGTCCTGCGGCTCCACTACAAGATCTTCCGGCAGTCGGCAGAGCTCCGGATCCGCGGAACTCCCGCTGCGAACGCTTGAACGGCGCGCGGACGCCGTCCGCTTCGCCGGGGCCATCCCCGGCTCTCGCCTCGTGGTCCTCGATTGCAGGGGACACTTCTACGAGGAGCCCGAGCGCTTCAAGCAGGTGGTCGACGGCCGCTGAGCGCACCGGCCCCGGTTGTCACCCGCGCCCCGCGCCCTTCGACGGCCCCTCGCTCCCCATCGGAGCCATCCGCCCCGTTGGCGCGCCCGCCATCTCGTGGGGCATCCGGTCCCGCTGTGCCCGCAGGTACTGCATCGGGGACACGTACAGGAAGTTCGACACCCGTGACGTGTACAGGCAGGCGTACTGCTCGACCTGCGAGCCGAAGCGGCTGTTCTCGTTCCCTTCCTTGAACATCAGCCCCCAGAAAGGGTTGAACCCCAGCTCCACGTCGCGCTCCAGCACGTCGGCGATCTCCGTGCTCGTCCGCAGCGCCCGCCGGAGTCGCTCCAGCTCGTGCTTCGCCTTCCGCCGTTCCTCCTCCAGCAGCGCCCGGTCGCCGTCCGCGCCACCGTTCCGGTCCAGGCAGCGGTCCAGCGCGTTGAGCAGGCCCTTCCGGACGTTCAGCTCGTCGTCGAGCCGGGCGATGAGCAGCTCCACCTCACCGAGGCGGGAGATCTCGTCGGCGCGGCCTTCGGTGTAGCGGATCTCGTCCTCCAGCTCCTGCACCACCATGCATGTCCGCCACAGCGAGGCCTTCCGGCTCCGGAGGATGTCTCCGTAAATGTGATCGCCGACGTAGAGGACCTTCTCCCCGCCGATGCCGGTCATGCGCTCCAGCGCAGGGAGGTTCCCGCCCTGGTACACCTTCCACCGCTCGAGCGTCTTCGCCTCTCCGAGCACCGTGTTGTCCCGGGTGGTGGAATCGATCTCCACGAAGGGACGCCCCTCGGTGAAGAACGCCGGCTTCATCGCCCCGGTGATGACCAGGTCGAAGTAGTTCCGCCACGACGGGTACTCGCTCACCACCCCGTCCAGCAGGAACGACATCACCACGTCGGTGTAGTCCCAGAGCGAGTTGGTCAGGAGGAAAAGCTTCTTCCCGCCCGAGCGCAGCTTGTGCAGCGCGGGCCCGAGCTCCGGGTCGCGGAAGATGTAGCGGCCGATGTCCTTCCGCACCTCGCGCTTCAGCGAGTCGTCCCGGTGGACCGCGTCGATCGCCTCCCGGACGTCGTCGTAGAGCCGGCCGTACTCCACCGTCTGCCCCTGCCGCTCCAGGAGGTCGATGATCGCCGCGTAGAGCCAGGCCTCCGGCAGCGAGAACAGCGTGTCGATCCAGGCGTAGCGATCGCTGGTCAGACGGATCAGCTCGTTCCGGTAGAGGCGCTGGCAGGTATCCGCCGGAAGCGGCGAAAGGCCGTGGTACGCACGTCCCACGCTCCCGAACCGATCCATTTTGATGAGGTTGCCCTGCGCCTTGTCCACCACCAGCCCGCGCATCACGAAGCCGTGGTCGTACTGGAGCAGCCCCAGCTCGCGCGGGTAGCCGAACTCGGTCACCAGCCGCGACAGCGTCAGGTCGAACGAGAGCTGCTCGATCCGGCGCAGGTGGTAGATGGCCAGGGTGTAGTCCATGTCGAACCCCACCATCTCCACGTTCCCCAGCCGGAGATTGCGGTTGACGAAGACCTGGCGCGCCCGCTCCACCGGCATCCGCGCCGTCCCGTCCAGCAGGCGGGCGAGCTCGGCGTCCGAGAGCATCCGGGCCGCTTCCTCCTCGGCGCGGACCGCCTCGGGCAGGGAAGGGCGGATGTGGAGGCCGCCGTGGAGCGGCTGCTCGGGAGGGGGGGAGGAGTCGTCGCGGCGGAGCATCGGTGGTCGGGGGTGTTCCTGGAAGTCCGGTTTCTTGCGGGCCGAGGCCCCCGCTGGCAGCGTAGCGCGGGTGGTGAACGCGCGCGCCGGTACCCGTCGAATCGAGGACAGCGCGCTGCTCGACCGCATCGCCGAGCTGGAGGACCGGCTGCGCACGCTCGAGCGGCAGCTGGGGCGGAGGCCTGCGCGCCGGCGGGCTTCCCGGGGCGCCCAGACGGTCGGCCCGGCCTCCACGGCCGACCTCTGCCCGGGGTGCCTCCTCGAGCTCCCCCCGGGCCCACGTGGGGGCGAGTGTGTCTGGTGCGGCTTCGTCTTCGCCGCGGTACGCCGAAGGCGTGCGAAGTCGGTGCGAAGGCGCCGGGGGGGCGGTATTCAGGGCCCTTCCCGTGAGCCCACGAGCCAAGACTGACCGCGGAAGCTCGGCGCGCCGGCGCCGGGGCGACTTCTTCCCCGTCCACGAGGCCCGCCTCTCGAACGGCCTCCGCGTCCGGATGGTCCCGGATCACGACGCCCCGGTGGTGAGCCTCTACACCTTCTTCCAGGTGGGCTCGCGCAACGAGCGTCCCGGCATCACCGGCATCAGCCACCTCTTCGAGCACATGATGTTCAACGGGGCGGCGAAGTACGGCCCGAAGGAGTTCGACGAGGTGCTGGAGTCGAACGGCGGCCGCTCCAACGCCTACACCACCCACGACGCGACGGTGTACTACGAGGACTTCGCCGCCGAGGCCCTGGACACGGTGCTGGATCTCGAGTCGGACCGGATGCGCTCGCTCACCATCGACGACCGTTCGCTCAAGAGCGAGCGCGAGGTGGTGAAGGAGGAGCGCCGGCTCCGGGTGGACAACGAGCCCGCGGGCCTGATGGACGAGGCGCTCCACGCGCTGGTCTACGAGGCGCACCCCTACCGCTGGCCGGTCATCGGCTGGATGGGGGACATCGAGGCCATCCGTCGCGAGGACTGCGAGGCCTACTTCCGCACCTTCTACGCCCCGAACAACGCGACGCTCTGGGTGGCCGGAGACTTCGAGCCCGATGCGCTCCTCAAGCGGATCCGCAAGGTCTACGGCGACATTCCCGAGGGCCCGCCGGTGCCTGCGGTGATCAACTCCGAGCCCGCGCAGCGCGGCGAGCGCCGGGCCGAGCTCCGCCACCCCTCGCGCGCGCCGTCCCTGCTGATCGCCTTCCGCGGTCCCCAGGTGACCGACCCGGACACCCTGACCCTGGACGTGCTGCAGTTCATCCTCGGCGTGGGCGAGGGAAGCCGGCTCCAGCGAGCGCTGGTCTACGACAAGCGGCTGGCGGTCAACGTGGGCGTCGACTGGAGCTGGCGCCGTGATCCCGGCGTCTTCTCCTTCCACCTCGAGCTGCAGCCGGACGCCGACGTGCGAGGCGCCGAGGCCGCACTGTACGACGAGCTCAACCGGATCGCCGAGCACGGCGTGGAGCCGCGTGAGGTGGAGAAGGCACGCAACAACCTCCGGGCGCACCTGCTCCGCGAGTTCACCTCCAACTCCGGCCGCGCGCACGCGCTGGGAACCTACGAGCTGTTCCTCGGGCGCTGGGAGGAAGGGCTCTCGCTCGCCGAGGCGTACGGCCGCATCGACGCGGCGAAGGTCCAGGCCGCGGCCCGCCGCTGGCTCGACCCCACCCAGCGCTCGGTGGTGACCCTGGTCCCGGAGGACGCCCGGACGTGACCGCCGCCAAGCAGCGCACCGTCCGGGCGCTCGCCGTGGGTCGCGGCCTGCGCCTGCACCGGTTCGAGACTCCGGGCGGGCTCCCGGTCACCCTCGCCCGGCGTGGCCGCATTCCCCTGGTCGCCGTGCGCCTGGTCCTGGCCTCCGGTTCCGCGGGCGACCCTGGCAGCAAGGAGGGACTGGCCGACTTCACGATGCGCCTCCTCCGCCGCGGGACCGCGCAGCGCGACGCGCACTCGCTCGACGAGGCCATCGAGTTCGTCGGCGCCTCGCTGGGGCTGTTCGCCGGCGAGGACCAGGTGGCGGTCGCCCTCACCACCCCCGCCGAGCACCTCCCGGCGATGCTCGGCGTACTCTCCGAGCTTGCCCGGAGCCCCGTCTTCCCCGAGGAGGAGGTGCGCACGGAGCGCGAGCGGACCCTCGGACAGTTCGCCAACGACGTGGACGACCCCTCGCTTCTGGCCGACCGGGCGCTGCTCCGCACGGCCTGGGCCGGGCATCCCTACGGGCACGACGTGTCCGGCACCCGGGCCTCGGTGGCGAGCTTCACCCGGCAGGACCCCGCCGGGTTCCACGCCGCCTACTTCGGGCCGCGACCCGCGCATCTCTTCGTGGTGGGCGCGGTGGATCCCGACGCCGTCGCCAGTCAGGTGGAGAAGGCCTTCGGGCCGTGGGCCGGGGGCCCGGACCGCGGGGTGCAGATTCCACCGCCGGGGGGCGTGGCCTGCGCGGGCACCGTCGTGGTGGTCGACCGGCCCGAGCAGACCCAGAGCCAGGTCCGCCTCGCCGGGCCGGCATATCGCCGCGGCGCCCCGGTCCAGTTCGCCGCCCAGATCGTGAACGTCACCCTCGGCGGAGGCTTCACCTCGCGGCTGGTGCGCGAGGTCCGGGTCAAGCGCGGCCTCTCCTACGGAGTGGGCTCCTCGTTCGACGCGCTGCGGGCGGGCGGGCTGTTCTCCGTCTCCAGCTTCACCAAGGTGGAGACCACCGGGCAGCTCCTCTCGGTGATGCGGCAGGAGGTGGACCGCATGCGCGAGCGAGGCCCCACCCAGGCCGAGGTGGAGAAGGCCCAGCGCTACCTGGCGGGCCTCTTTCCCCTGCGCACCGAGACCAACGAGTCGCTCGCGGCGGTGCTGGCGGACATGGCCCTCTACGGGCTCGGTGACGACTGGCTGGACCGCTACCGCGACCGGGTGCGCGCGGTGACGAGGGCCGAGGCGCGTGAGGCCGCGGGCCGCTATTGCTTCCCCGAGGCGCCGCTCACCGTCGTGGTCGGTCCTGCCGAACGGCTCCGGCCTCAGCTGGAGCGCTTCGGCCCGGTGGAGGTCCTCTCCGCCGACGACGTGCTGTGATTCCCGTCCTCTGGTCCGCCGGGGGACTGGTGGCGGTGGACAAGCCCGCCGGCATGCCGGTCATCCCCGGGCGGACCGAGGGGGGTGGAGCTCCCCTCCGCGAGCGCCTCGAGGCCCAGCTCGGCCGGCGCGTCTGGGTGGTGCACCGGCTCGACCGCGACACCTCGGGGGTTCTCCTCTTCGCGCTCGATGGCCGGACGCACCGGGCGGCGAGCGTGGCCTTCGAGCACGGTGTCACCGACAAGCGGTACCTCGCGCTTGTCTCTCCTCCGCTCCCTGGGCCGCTCCGGGTGGACGCGGCGCTGGTGACGGCCCGTCGCGCCCGGATGCGGCTGGCCAGGCCGGGGGAGGAGGGGAAGCCGGCCGTGACCGAGCTGGCCCCGGTCGAGACGTTCGGCGACGTGGCGCTGGTGGAGGCAAGGCCGCTCACCGGGCGGACCCACCAGATCCGCGTGCATCTGCGCCATGCAGGGGCGCCGCTCCTGGTCGACTCACAGTACGGCCGCCCCGAGCCGGTCACCGAGCGGCGCCTGGGCGGAGTCTCGGACGCGGTGGTGCTCGCCAGGACCCCGCTCCACGCCGCGCGCCTCGTCCTGCCCGGGGCCGAGGGTCTGCCTCCGGTCGACGTCTCGGCGCCGCTGCCCGCGGACATGGCCCGCGCGCTGGCCCTGCTGCGTCAGCGATCGACGTAGAAGAACAGGGATGTACCGCCCGGGCCGCCGCCCAGGTCCGAGACCAGGAGCCGGTAGCTGGCGGGACGGTCCACCGTGACGGTGATGACCTCCACCCGGACTCCGGAGACGAAGGGTCCGCTGATCGCGGGGGACACCGTGGCTCCGGGGACGGAGAAGTTCACCGTCCCGATGTAGCCGCCATCCTGCCCGCCCTGGGCACGGAGTGTGACGCCGAAGGGAATGCCCGAGTGCTGGTCGGGGATGGTGTCGATGGTGTAGCCCACCGGCCAGGTGCCTGCGCTGACCCGGAAGGCGTCGGTGGCCGTGGCCAGTCGCCCGTCCGCCAGCTCCACCGTCACGTCGTAGCTTCCCTGGGGCAGGACGGAGGGCAGGAAATCGGTGATCACTCCGCCGTCCGCCCACCGGGAGGGACCGAACGGACGGGGGCCGATGCTCAGGGTCAGCCGATCGTCCACGCTGACCGCCTGAACGCTGTGGTCGACGAACGTGGGGAGCACGGCGTCGACCATCACCGTCACCGGTCCGCTGCTCGAGGCGGGCCGCTGCGCCGGGCTCACCGACATCACGACGGGTGGAGGCAGGGTGGCCCCGGTGCAGCCGGCGAGACAGAGCGTCCCGAGCAGGCGAAGGACGCGGGTCACCGGAGCTCTCCCCGCACGCCCACCGAGAAGATGCCGCCGCCGGGACGGGCTTCGAGATGGTCGGTGCTCACCTTGGACAGCGCCGGCCGCACCTCGATGTACGGCTCCACCGGGCCCACTCGCAGCCCGGCCTGGACGGCGGCGAAGATCTCCCAGCCCAGCACGGCCTCGGACAGCGGGGCGTCGAAGTTGCTCGAGAGGTGGTGACTGCCCGGTAGCACGCCTCCTCCGGCGCGCAGGCCGAGGCGGAAGGTCCCCGCGGAGACCGCTTCCCACCGGATCGCGAGCTCGATGGGGAACAGGAGCAGGGAAGAATCCTGGATGCCCAGCGTGCCCACCTGCGTGCTCATCGACTGGGACCGTACGCCCAGCTCGAGCTCCAGGACCACCGGGAGGTTGCGAGGCCCGTAGCCCACGACGAAGGCTGCCTGGGGGCCGGCGTTCGACCCGCCGCCGACGTATCCGCCGATCGCGGCGCCCAGGACCCAGCGTTCGGGGGTCGGGGGCTGGGGAGGAGCCGGCGCGACGGCCGGCTTCACCGCGCGGACCACCTCCAGCGTCTTCTGGGCCCGGACCGAGCCGTCCAGCGTCCGCGCCAGGAGCGGGACCGTGCTCCGACCCGCCTCGGGGCTGATCCGGAAGAGGAGTCGCCGTCCCGATTCCTGCTCCCGCTCGACCTTCGCTCCCTCCGCCACGAGCTCGGTCCCGGCCGACTCCTCGGTGTCGGGCACCACCACCAGGGCGTGCGCCGGCGCGCCGTCGACGCTCGAGTCCGGAGCGAGGCCCACCAGCCAGGGCGAGGGCGGCAGGCTCAGGGGGATGACCCGGATCTTGCTCTGGTCCGCCAGCTCGGCGATGACCCGCGCCTCGTGGGCATGCGGGCCCACCTCCACCGGAAGCTTCAACCGCCCCTGCCGGTCGGCTCGTCGGGGCCCGAAGCGCGCCCCGGCGACCTCGACCGTCACCTGCGCCGAGGGCTCGGTCTCGATCGCGAGCTCGGTGCGCCCGGCGCAGGGAAGAGCGAGCACGGTGACGTCGGCGAGCGTCGGCGACTCCCCGGTCCAGAAGGCGAAGAGCACCAGCGTGGGGGCGCGTACGTCGGGCGAGGGGGTCCAGAGGTAGCGGGTGAAGTCCTCCCCCGACGTGACGGCGGTGAGCGTCCCCATCGAGACCGCGCCGTGGAGCCCGGCCTCCGCGTTGCGCACGGTGATCTCCACGCGGGCGCGGGGCCCGAGCACCAGCCGGGAAGGTTCGGCCTCCACCACCGGTGCGGCTCGCGCGGCGGAGGCGACGGCGAGGATGAACGCCGAGACCACCTGGATCGACCAGATGATCGCGCCGCAACCGCGGCCGAGGCCTAGA
>JBKPMY010000332.1:0-6427 GCA_046732375.1 Myxococcota bacterium | reverse complement strand
CGTCGGCACCGCTGGGCGCGGGGTCGAGCCGCTGCAGCTGGACGAGGGCGACGTGCAGGAGCACCACCGAGACGGCGTTCCAGAGCACCGCACCGAGGCCGCGGGGGATCAGGGCGAGGAATGCGAGCAGCACTGCCACCTGCGGGGCGTACTTGAAGGGCATCGGCCCGTCCTCGGCCCGGTAGAGCGAGGTGCCGGCGAGCCAGCGTTCCCCGGCGGTCCGGAAGACGGTGAAGTCGATGCCCCGCCGGGGGTTGAGCGCGAGCAGGACTCCGAGGACCAGGAACGAGGGCAACACCGCCTGCCGGAGCCGGTCGCCCGCTGCGCGGAGCCGGCTCACCGACGCCTCCGGGGAGCGCGGGCCGGAGCCTCCTGGGTCAGGGCCCCGGACTCGACCGCCCGGAGCGCGGCCTCCACGCTCTCGCGGAGCTCGTCCACCGTCCGACGGCCGATGGCCGCGACGAGCTGCCGTTCCAGCCCGTCCAGGACGTCGAGGCCATGGAGCAGGGCCTGGACCCCCGGCCGCGTGAAGCGCACTCGCCGGGCGCGCCCGTCCTCCGGGTCGGGGACGCGCTCCACGACGCCCATGGACTCGAGGTCGTCCACCAGCTGCCCCACCGCCTGCTTGCTGACGCCGACCCGCGCCGCCAGGTCCACCAGCCGGGTGCCCTCGAGATCCAGATGGGGGAGCAGCGCGGTGTGAGAGGTCCGGAGCGCCGGCGCCCCGGCCCCGGCAACCCGGGCGACGGCTGCCTCGTCCAGGAGCCGCGCCAGACGGAACAGCTCCTGGAAGAGCGAGGACCGCTTTCGCCGTTCGAGGAGGGCCAGGTCGGCGGCGGAAAAGCGAGGTGGTGACGAGGATTTGGACAAGGGCCTTGACGAAATGGTCAAGCGCTCTTTACTGAATGGGCATGACCCTCGTCAATCTCGCCCCCGGGGTCTGGACCTCGGCGGAGATCCTCCGGCTCCCGGGAATCCGCTTCCCGGTCCGGGTCGGGGTGCTCCGGCTCGGGGACGGGTCGCTGATGCTGGTCTCACCGACGCCCCGCATCGGGGAGCTGGCTGCCGAGATCTCCGCGCTGGGGCCGGTGTCGGCCATCGTCGAGCCGAACGCGCTCCACCACCTGGGCCTCGCCGCGGCGCGGGCGGCCTTCCCGGCGGCCCGGAGTTTCGGTTCCCCGAGGCTGGCGGCGAAGATCTCCTGTCAGCCGCTGCCCGAACCGCTGGTGGACGGTCCCCGGATGCCATGGTCGGGCTCGGTGGAGCTGGTGCCCGTGGAGGGGATGCCACGGAGGGAGGAGACGGTCCTCTTCCACCGGAGCTCGCGGACGCTGTGGGTGACCGACCTGGCGTTCAACGTCCGGACGAGCGACCACCTGCCGACCCGGCTCTTCATGCGGCTGAATGGAGCGTACGGACGCCTCGCGCACTCGCGAAGCGCACGCGCGATGGTGAGGGACCGAAGGGCGCTCCGCAGGACGCTCGATCGGCTGCTGGCGCTCGCCCCGGAGCGGCTGCTCCCCGCGCATGGAGATCCGGTGGAGGCGGATGCGACCCGGGTGCTCGCCGATGCGTTCGCGCACCTGCCCGCGTGCTAGCGTCCCCGGGCATCGTGGTCTGGTGGATGTGGTTCGCGGCCGGTGTCGGCCTCCTCGTCTTCGAGCTCGTCACACCGGGCGGCTTCTTCGCGTTCTTTTTCGGCGCCGCCGCCATCCTGGTGGGCTTGCTCACGGCGATTCATCTCGCCGGGCCGGAGTGGCTGCAGTGGCTCCTGTTCAGCATCTTCTCCGTCGCAGGTGTGGTGCTGCTCCGGAAGCCGGTCATGCAGCGGCTGGGCGTGGGCGCGCCGGCGCTGCCGTCCGAGGAGATGCGCGGCGAGTGGGCGTTGGTGACGGAGGAGGTTCGCCCCGGTGACGTGGGCAAGGTGGAGCTGCGCGGAACGTCCTGGAGCGCCCGCGCGAACCGGACCGTCCGTGTCGGCGAGCGGGTTCCGGTGGAGCGAATCGAAGGGTTGACCGTCTGGCTCGGTGGAACCGACGGCCGCGGCGGGTGGACCCCCGGCGGAGGAAGCACATGACCGAAGCGTTGCTGGTAGTCGGAGTTCTCGTCGCGATCCTCGTCGCGGTGATCCTGTTCAAGACCGCCGTGGTGGTCCCGCAGCAGAACGCCTTCGTGGTCGAGCGGCTGGGCCGGTTCAGTGAGGTGAAGGAGGCCGGCTTCCACATCCTGGTGCCCTTCTTCGACGCCATTCGCTACCGCCACACCCTGAAGGAGCAGGCGATCGACATCCCCGAGCAGATCTGCATCACCAGGGACAACGTGCAGGTGGGGGTGGACGGCATCCTCTACATGAAGGTGATGGACGCGCGGCGGGCCTCGTACGGGATCACCAACTACGTCTTCGCCATCACCCAGCTGGCCCAGACCACGCTGCGGAGCGAGGTGGGGAAGATCGACCTGGACAAGACCTTCGAGGAGCGGACCCAGATCAACGGGCAGGTGGTGACCGAGGTCGACAAGGCCTCCGAGGCCTGGGGGGTGAAGGTGCTCCGCTACGAGATCAAGAACATCACCCCGCCTCGGGACGTCATCGCCGCGATGGAGAAGCAGATGCGCGCCGAGCGGGAGAAGCGGGCCACCGTCCTCCAGTCCGAGGGCGAGCGCGACGCAGCCATCAACTCCGCCGAGGGGCAGAAGCAGCAGGTCATCAAGCAGTCGGAAGCCAAGAAGCAGCAGCAGATCAACGAGGCCGAGGGTCAGGCCTCGGCCATCCTTGCCGTCGCCCGGGCCACCGCCGAGGGCATCCGGGCGGTCGCAGAGTCCATCAACTCCACCGGTGGCTTCGAGGCGGTCCAGCTCCGCGTCGCCGAGCAGTACATCAACGAGTTCGGCAAGCTCGCCAAATCGGCCAACACGCTGGTCGTGCCGTCGAACCTCAGTGACGTGGGAGCGATGATCGGCCTGGCGATGAGCGCCATCCGCCCGAAGGCGGAGCCATCGTCGAAGGGACCGCTCGCGCCGCCCCGCTGATGCCTTGTCCGGGCGGGCCCGGTCAGAATGCCGGGTCAGCTCTCGCAGCAGCAGGGGGTCGCTCGACGAAGCGCGCAGGGGCGCGCCACCGGTGAGGCTCAGCCGCAGCGCGCGAGCAATCCCAGGACGGCGGCGACCAGCGAGGGTCCGCCCAGCACCGCGAGCGCGATCCAGCCCAGCAGGCGCCGCCTCCGCACAGGGCGCGGATCCGGGCCGAGCTCCTCGTCCGCGACCAGGGACGGCGCGGGCTGCAACAGCCGGCGTGCCGTCCCCTCCTGCTCCGCGGGAACGAGCAGCCGCACCTCGACGTAGGGCCCGAGCATCCCCAGCAGTGCGCGGTGGTGCTCGCCCTGGATGACGCAGGGGATGCCGTGGGCGTCGAGCACGCCCTTGTACGTCGCAGCCTCCTCGACCGAGCCGCAGGTCAGCAGCGGCACGAGGCTCATCCGCGCTACTCGCCCGTCTTCTGTGCGCGGCGTCGGAGCTCGCACTGCGTCGAGCTGTCGGTAGGTGAAGGTCTGTCCACGAGGGCGGCGACGTCTATCACGCCCATCCAGCGGCCTCGCCGCACCGTGGTGGGAACGGAGCTGGCTGGTCTCGCCTGGCGCCCCGCTGAGGTGGTAAGCGCCGACGCCGCATGCGCGCCGCCCTCCTCTCGAGCCTCGTCACCGCCGCCGTCGTCACCGCCGCGCCGCTGCCAGGCCTGCCCGAGCTGAAGGCCGCGGCGGACCAGCTCATCCCGACGCCGATGACGGTGGATCTCGGCGGGATGCCTGCCTCGGAGCGGAAGACGCTCGCGCGGCTGGTCCAGGCGGCCCGGGTGATGGACCCGCTGTTCCTCCGCCAGTCCTGGGCGGGTAGCGAGGCCTGGCTGGTGAAGCTGGCCCGGGACACCACGCCGCTGGGCCAGGCTCGTCTCCGGCTCTTTCTCCTGAACCAGGGACCGTGGGACCGGCTCGCGCACGACGCCCCGTTCCTGCCCGGCGTTCCGCCGAAGCCGGCCTCGGGGAACTTCTATCCGGCCGGAGCGACCAAGGAGGACGTGTCCCGCTGGCTGTCCACGCTTTCCCCCCAGGAGCGGAGGCGGGCCGAAAGCTTCTTCACCACCATCCGCCGGGCGCCCAACGGCAGCTTCACCATCGTGCCCTACAGCCTCGAGTACCAGGGCGAGCTGGCTCGCGCAGCAGAGCTGCTCCGCGAGGCGGCGGGCGCCACCCAGCAGCCGGCGCTCCGCAGCTTCCTGGAGAAGCGCGCCCCGGCCTTGCTCAACGACGACTATGCCGAGTCGGACGTGGCGTGGATGCAGCTCGACACCAGCATCGACCCGACCTTCGGTCCCTACGAGACCTACGAGGACGAGTGGTTCAACCAGAAGGCCGCCTTCGAGGCGGTCATCACCGTCGTGGACGCAAAGGAGACGGAGAAGCTGAAGCGCTTCTCGTCGCAGCTCCAGGCGCTGGAGAACGCGCTGCCCATGGACGACCGGTTCAAGAATCCGAAGATCGGCGCGCTCGCTCCGATCCGGGTGGTGAACACCTTGTTCGCGGCCGGAGACGCCAACCGGGGCGTGCAGACCGCGGCCTACAACCTCCCCAACGACGAGCGCACCGTGGCCGCCCACGGAAGCAAGCGGATCCTTCTCCGGAACATCGATCTGGCGAAGTTCGAGAGGACCCTGGTCCCCATCGCCAAGATCGCGATCCCGCCCGACCTCGTGAAGTCGGTGCAGTTCGATCCCTTCTTCACGCAGATCCTGATGCACGAGTTGATGCACGGCATCGGTCCGCAGCGCATCGTGCTGAACGGGCGCGAGACCACCCCGCGAGCCGAGCTCCAGGAGCTCTCCGGGACGATCGAGGAGTGCAAGGCGGACGTCGTCGGCATCTGGGCGATGCAGCGTCTGGTCTCGGAGGGACAGCTTCCAGCGGAGATGGGGAAGACGCTCGGGCCCACCGTGCTCGCCGGGATGTTCCGCTCCATCCGCTTCGGCCTGAACGAGGCGCACGGGAAGGGGACCGCGGTGCAGCTGAACTGGCTGCTGGACGCCGGGGCCTTCAAGGTTGCCCCCGACGGGCGCTTCACCCTGGCGCCCGAGAAGCTGGGGCCGGCGATCGAGTCCCTGGCCCGCGAGCTCCTCACCATCGAGGCCACCGGCGACAAGGCGCGCGCGAAGACGCTCCTCGATCGGCTGGTGACCAACCGGCCGGAGACCCAGCGGGTGCTGTCACGACTGGGCAAGGTGCCGGTCGACGTCGCCCCGAGGTACCTCACCGCCGAGGCGCTCGAGGGCGAGTTCCCCTGAGTCGGGGGCTCGCCTGTCGGGTCCATGGGTCCTTGGTCCCGGGCCCCTGGCGGGCGCCCCCGCCAGGTATGGTACGGGGCGGCCATGGGCCCGGCCGTCGCCGCCCTCTTGTTGACCGCGGTCACCGCAAGCCCGGCTGCCCCGGCCGAGCGGCAGACGATCGTCGTGCTCTTCTCGAATCCGCCGGAGGGGTCCGGGGTCTACGAGCTGAGCACGGCTCTCACCCAGGGAATCCGCAAGGGCTCGGCCTCGGTGGACATCTACGGGGAGTACACCGGTCTCGACCGCTTCGCGGGCCCGGCCTACGAGGACGCCCTGCTCGCGCTGTACCGCCAGAAGTACGGGGCGCAGAAGATCGATCTCCTGGTCGTGCAAGGAACCGACGCGTTCGAGTTCGTCACCGCGCGGAACTTCCTCCCCGAGGTCCCGGTGGTGGCGAGCTACGTTGCCCGGCGCCTGGTCCAGTCGGCACGGCAGACCCGGCGCGAGCTGACGGGCATCCTGCCTGCGCAGACGGCCGTTCCCACGGTGGAGCTGATGCTCTCGCTCTACCCGTCCACCCGCCGCATCCTCCTCGTCCTCGGCTCGAGCGCCCACGAGCGAGGACAGGCCGGGCAGGCCAGGAATCTCTTCGCCCCCTTCGCCAATCGCCTCGAGCTGTCGGACACGGTTGACCTCACGCAGGAGCAGGTGGAGTCGCGCGTTGCGGAGCTGCCCGACGACGCGCTGGTACTCTTCGGGAGCTTCCTCCGGGACGCCGACGGCCGGGACGACGACTCGACCGGGCCCCTGACCCGGATCTCGTGGGCGAGCCGTCGGCCCGTGTTCGGCGTGATCCGCGAGGATCTCGGCGCGGGGATCGTCGGTGGCGTCCTGGTGAGCATGGGAACCGCGGGGAGGGTCTCGGCAGAGCTGGCGCTCCGGGTCCTCGGCGGAGAGGCGGCGTCGTCGATTCCGCTGGTGGAGGAGCCGGGCGTCGTTCCCACGTTCGACGCCCGCGAGCTCGAGCGCTGGGGTATCTCCCGGCGGGCGCTCCCCGCGGGAAGCGTGATCCTGTACCAGCAACCGGGCCTCTTCGAGCAGCATGGGCGCGCG
>JBKPMY010000331.1:0-18735 GCA_046732375.1 Myxococcota bacterium | reverse complement strand
GGGTGGTCGTGGTCGGGCCTCGCGCCCGTGCCGACCGGCTCGGCACCGCGGCGCGTGCCCTGGCCGCCTCGTACGGCTACCCGCTGCTCGCCGAGGTGGCGAGCAACGTGCGATGGGCGACGGGGCAGCCAGCGGTCGGGCACCTGGATCTCCTGCTACGGAACGAGGGCTGGGCGCTCTCCGCTCGCCCGGACCTGGTGGTGCGTCTGGGTGGAGGGCTGTCCTCGCGCCGGGTCACCGAGTGGCTCGACGGCTCGGGCGCCGAGGTCGTGCTCGTCTCCGAGGGCACCGAGCCGGTCGATCCCCAGCATCGGGCCGGCCTGGTGCTGGAGGGCGATGCGGTCGGCATCTGCGAGGCTCTCACTGCCGCCACCGCCCCGCGCCGCGCCGCCTGGGCCGACGACTTCCTCCGCGCCGCCGCCCGCGCCGAGTCCGCGGTCGCTTCCGCCCTGGTCTCCGAGCGCAGGCTGACCGAGCCCGGCGTCGCCCGGGCGATCGTGTCCGCGCTCCCCGCGGGGTCCCGCCTGGTGCTCGGAAGCAGCATGCCCATCCGGGACGTGGACGCGTTCGCCGGCACGCCCGCCGGACCGGTCCGGGTTCTGGCCAACCGCGGGCTCAACGGCATCGACGGGAACGTGAGCACCGCGCTCGGAGTGGCCACCGCTTCCGGGGCGCCCACGGTTGCGCTGGTGGGAGACCTGGCCTTCCTCCACGACGTCGGCGCGCTGGTGCTCGCTCGGCGCGCCGCCCTCCCGCTGACGGTGGTGGTGGTCAACAATGACGGCGGCGGCATCTTCTCCTTCCTTCCCATTGCCGGGAGCACGCCGCGCTTCGAGGCCCTGTTCGGCACGCCGCACGGGACCGACCTCGCGGCGGCGGCGGCGCTCGGGGATGCGCAGTTCCTCCGGGCGGAGACGCCGGCCGAGCTGGCCGCCGCGCTCGAGAACGCCGGCCGCCCGGGGCTCCGCATCGTCGAGGCGCGCGTCGTCGACCGCGCGACCAACGTCGAGGTTCACCAGAGGCTCGGAGCGGCCGTGGCCCGCGCGCTCGACGAGGGCGGCCCATGAGCCTGCTCGCCCACGCCAGCTGGGGAGAGGGCTCGCCCCTGCTCCTCGTCCACGGATTCACCGGGAATCGAGACGCGTGGAACCATCTCCGCCCGCTGCTGGGGGTGCGCTTCCGGGTGCTCGCCCCCGACCTGCCGGGACACGGAGAGAGCCCCATCACCGCGGACACCACCTTCGACCGCGCCCTGGAGCAGCTGCTCGCGCTTCTCGACGCTCACGAGCTCGAGCGGGTGGACGTCGCCGGCTACTCGCTGGGAGCGCGCGTCGCGCTCGGCCTCTGCCTTCGCGCTCCGGACCGCGTCAGACGCCTGGTCCTCGAATCGGGAAGCCCGGGCCTCCGCCGCCGCCGTGAGCGTGGCCAGCGACGCCGCGACGACGACGCGCTCGCAGAGGTCATCGAGCGCGACGGGCTCGAGGCGTTCGTGCGCCAGTGGGAGGCGCTCCCGCTGTTCGACGGGCTCCGGAACCTGCCCGAGGAGCTGCGGGAGAGGCTCCACGAGCGGCGCCTCGCCCATCGCCCGGAAGCACTGGCCGGCTCGCTCCGGGCGCTGTCCCTGGGAGCCCAGCCGAGCTACTGGGCGCGGCTATGGACGGTGCGCGCGCCGTCGCTGCTCCTCACCGGGAGCCGGGACGAGAAGTTCACCGGAATCGCCCGGGCCATGGCGGCGGAGATGCCGCTGGTCTGGGGCCACGTCTTCCCCGGCGCGGGGCACGCGCCACATCTGGAGTCGCCGGAGGAATGGGCCCGCGAGGTGACCTCCTTCCTCTTGGCTCCGTGGATCGAACGGCCGCTCGTGGACAGCGAGCTCGGGAGCAACCAGGCATGAAGCCAGAGTGGAAGAAGGTCCGGGACGATCAGGACATCGTCTACGAGAAGTGGAACGGAATCGCGAAGATCACCATCAACCGCCCGGAGGTCCGCAATGCCTTCCGGCCCCAGACGCTCTTCGAGCTGAGCTCTGCCTTCAACGACTCCCGCGAGGACCCCTCGGTGGGCGTGGTCATCCTCACCGGAGCCGGCGACCAGGCGTTCTGCTCGGGCGGTGACCAGCGGATCCGCGGCAACGAGGGCTACGTGGGGAGCGACGGGGTGCCCCGTCTCAACGTGCTGGATCTCCAGAAGCAGATCCGCTCCCTGCCCAAGCCGGTGGTGGCGATGGTGGCGGGCTACGCCATCGGCGGGGGGCACGTGCTCCACGTGGTCTGCGATCTGACCATCGCCGCGGAGAACGCCCGCTTCGGCCAGACCGGGCCGCGGGTGGGGAGCTTCGACGGCGGGTTCGGCGCGAGCTACCTGGCCTCCATCGTGGGACAGAAGAAGGCCCGGGAGATCTGGTTCCTCTGCCGGCAGTACGACGCCCAGCAGGCGCTCCAGATGGGGCTGGTCAACACGGTCGTCCCGCTCGCCGATCTGGAGGCGGAGACCATCCGCTGGTGCCAGGAGATGCTGCAGCTCAGCCCGCTGGCCCTCCGGCTGCTCAAGTCCAGCTTCAACGCCGATCTGGACGGGCAGGCCGGCATCCAGGAGCTCGCCGGCAACGCGACGCTGCTCTACTACATGTCCGCCGAGGCCCAGGAGGGCCGCAACGCGTACGTCGAGCGGCGGAAGCCCGACTTCAACAAGTTCCCCCGCCGCCCGTGACCACCGCCGCCCCCCTCACCACGCCGTCGCTCCGGACCTGGCTGCTCGCGGCCAGGCCGAAGACGCTCACCGCCGCCGTGGTGCCGGTGGTGGTGGGGACCGGGCTCGCGCTGGGGCAGGGGATGGCCGTGCTGTGGCCCGCGCTGGCGGCGCTGGCGGGAGCGGTGCTGATCCAGATCGGCACCAACCTCACCAACGACTACTACGACTTTCGCAAGGGCGCGGACACCCACGAGCGACTGGGCCCCACCCGGGTGACGCAGAGCGGGCTCATCGCGCCGCAGACCGTGCTCGCCGCGGGCGCGGCCTGCTTCGCGCTGGCGGTCGTCGTCGGCATCTTCCTCGTCGCCCGCGGTGGGTGGCCCTTCGTGGTCATCGGCCTGGCGTCGGTTCTCGCCGGGTGGGCGTACACCGGAGGGCCGTACCCGCTCGGGTACCACGGACTGGGAGACCTCTTCGTCATGGTCTTCTTCGGCCTGGTCGCGGTCCCGGGTACCTTCTACGCCCAGGCGCTCCAGCTGGTGCCGGCGGTCTGGCCTGCGGCGGTGGCCATCGGCGCGACCGGCACGATGATCCTGGTGGTCAACAACCTCCGCGATCTCGACACCGACGCACGGGCCGGCAAGCGCACCCTGGTGGTCCGCTTCGGTCGGGGGTTCGGTCGCGCGGAGTACGTGGCGCTGCTGCTCCTCGCGCTGGCGATGCCGCTGCTGATGGTCACGATGGGGTGGGCCCGTCCGACGGTGCTGCTCTCGGTGCTCGCCCTCCCGCTGGCCTGGCCCCCGCTGTCGCGGGTGCTGCGTACCACCGGGGCGGCGCTCAACCCGGCGCTCGGGACCACCGCACGCTTCCAGGCGGCGTTCGGTCTCCTCCTCGCAGTCGGCACCTGGCTGGGACGCGCATGACCACCGAGCTCCTCATCCGGCACCGCACCCTCCGCTACCGCTCCGGAATCTCCACCGGGGCGGGGATGCGCATCGGCGTGGAGGGCTTCTGGCTCCGGCTGGGGGATGGCCTCGGCGAAGTCACTCTCCTCCCGGGATTCGGCACCGAGTCGATGGACCGCGCCAAGACCGCGCTCGGGGAGGCGGCCTCGGCGCTGCGGGGGACCGCGCCGCCGGGGAGCTGCGACGAGGTCGCCGACCGGATCCGGAAGATCGCCATCCTCCACGAGACGCCGGCCACCCGCGCAGGGGTGGAGCTCGCGCTGCTGGACGCCGGGGCCCGGCACGCGGGCACACCGCTCGCCATCTGGCTCGGCGCCGAGCTTCGCTCAGTCCGGGTGAACGCGCTCCTCACCGACGACGAGCCCGACGCGCTCGCCTCCGAGGCGCGGGCGCGAGCGCACGAGAACTTCGACACCCTGAAGATCAAGGTGGGGGCCCATCCGGCGGAGATGGACGCCGCCCGGCTTGGCGCCGTGCGCGCGGCCGTCGGCCCCAACACCCGGATCCGCGTCGACGGCAACGGGGCCTGGTCCGAAGCCGAGGCGCGGACGCGGCTCCAGGCCTTCGCCCCGGCGCGGCTGGAGTTCATCGAGCAGCCGGTCCCCGCGACCGACTTCGACGGTCTGCGGAAGCTTCGCTCCCTGGCTCGGATCGCCGCCGACGAGTCCCTCGGCATCCCCGGCGCGCGCGAGGGCCTCTTCGGCGGCAAGCGCCCGGCGGTGGACGTGCTGATGTTCAAGCTCCCGGTGGTGGGAGGACTGCTCCGGGCGCGCCGGTACGCCACCCTGGCCTGGCAGGTGGGGGTCGAGGTGGTGGTGACCAGCGCGCTGGACGGCGCGGTGTCGCGTGCGGGCGCCGCCCACCTCGCCTGCACGCTTCCCGTCGAGGGGCCCGCGCACGGGCTCGCCACCGGCCATCTGCTGGAGACCGACGCGGGCGGATACGCCATCTCGCACGGCCTCTGCCACATGCCCGACGGACCTGGGCTCGCGATCGACCCCGAGGTGATCGGATGGTGACCTCCGACTGCCCGGTCCGGACCCAGGCTCGGGGGAACCCGGGTGGGCTCGCCCTGGTCGCCGCCGACCATCGGTGGACGTGGAGCGAGCTCGACGACGCGGTCTCGCGGGTCGCCGGGCAGCTCCGGGAGCGGTCCTTCGGCCCCGGCGAGCGAATCGCCGTGCTCGCCGCGAACCATCCGGCCACCCTCCTGCTCCTCTTCGCTGCCCGGCGCACCGGAGCGGCGCTCGTTCCGCTGAACGTCCGCCTGGCCGCTCCCGAGCTCCGCGCGCAGGTGGAGCGCGTGCGCCCGCGACTGCTCCTCGCCGACGCGGAACGGATGGGGGCAGTGGCCGGTGCCGAGCCGCTCGAGCCGTGGGCGAAACCGGCGACGGCCAGGGCGCCGGAGCCCTCCGCCGAGCCGGTCGACCCGGGGATCGACTGGGCGCTCCTCTTCACCTCCGGGACCTCCGGAGCTCCGAAGGTGGCTCGCCTCCCGGTCCGGGCCTTCGACGCGTTGGCCCGCGCGTCGGCGGCGAATCTCGGGTCCAGGCCCGACGACCGCTGGCTCTGCAACCTCCCCCTCTTCCATGTCGGTGGGCTCGGAATGGCGGTGCGCTGTGCCCACGACGGAGCGACGCTGCTGCTCCACTCCCGCTTCGACGCGGAGGCGGTCGTCCGGGCGACGCATGAGCAGGGCGTCACCCATCTGAGCCTCGTCGCCCGCACGCTGGAGCAGTGTCTCGACGCCGGTCTGCGGCGAGGAAGCCTCCGGAACGTGCTGGTGGGCGGCGGCCCGGTCCCCCCGGCGGTGGTCGATCGCGCCCGCGAGGCCGGTATCCCGGCGGTCCTCACCTACGGGCTGACCGAGGCCTGCTCCCAGGTGACCACCGAGCGGCCGCGCGAGGCCGACGGCCGGACCGCCGGCGTGCCACTCCCAGGTCTCGAGGTCCAGATCGTCGGCCCGGACCGGCTGCCGGTCCCGGAGGGGGAGGAGGGCGGGATCGCCGTCCGCGGGCCCACGGTGATGGCCGGCTACCTCGACGACGACACGGCCACCGCCGAGGTGCTCCGGGAGGGGTGGCTCCTCACCGGGGACATCGGCCGGCTCGATGCGCGCGGCCGCCTGACGGTCGTCGCCCGCCGGACGGACCTCATCCTCTCCGGAGGCGAGAACGTCTATCCCGCGGAGGTGGAGGCGGTGCTCGCCACCCACCCGGCGGTGGCGGAGGTGGCGGTGGTGGGCCGGCCGGACCCCCGGTGGGGTCATGTCCCGGTGGCGGTGGTCGTGCCCCGGCCCGCTGCCTCCCCGGACGAGCTGCAGGGCCTCCGAGCCTGGGCGCGGGTCCGGCTCGCCCCCTTCAAGGTCCCGGCGGAGGTGCTCCTGGCGAGCGCGCTCCCCCGGACCGCGGCGGGGAAGGTGGACCGGGCGGCGGTCCAGGCCGCGGTGACGGCCCCAAGCGGGCCTTGTTCCTTCGAGAAGCCCCGGAGCCCGGAAGTCGCGGCGGGGCGCACGGAGTTCAAGTAGTCTTGAACAGGGTGAACCAGATGGAGACCACGCCGGAGGCAGCCCGGTTCCTGGAGGCGACGGAGGCGCGCCTCACCTCGGTCCTCTCGCACGGCTCGGGCGAGGTGGGCCAGTCCGACACGCTCCTCAACGCCGGCCGTCACCTCTGCATCGGCAGCGGTGGCAAGCGGGTCCGCCCGACCATGGTCCACCTCTTCGGGCTGGCCGCCGGCGCTGCGGAGCCATCGCTCCTCCACGTCGCGGTGGCCGCGGAGCTGGTGCACTCGGCGAGCCTCCTCCACGACGACGTGGTCGATGCGGGGATGTACCGCCGCGGACGTCCGACGGTGAACGCGCTGTGGGGCAACGTCGTCGCGGTCATGGGCGGGGACCTCCTCCTGACCCTCGCGCTCGACGAGCTGGCCACGCTCGACCGCGAGGTCACCTTCGCGGCGGTACGCACGGTCGCCGAGATGACCCGGGCGACCATCGGCGAGGTCGAGGCCCGGGGCGACCTCTCGCTCTCGGTGGAGCGCTTCCGCGCGATCATGGAGGGCAAGACCGGCGCGCTCTTCGGGTTCTGCGGCGCCGCCGCGGGCCGGCTCGCGGGCAGGGACGAGGTCGCCCGGAGGTTCGAGGCCTTCGGCCGGCACCTGGGAGTGGCCTTCCAGATTGCCGACGACCTCAAGGACCTCAACGGTGGCGACCCGGGCAAGCCGGTCTTCGCCGACTTCAAGTCCCGGACTCCGTCCCTCCCCATCCTCCTCGCCGCGCAGATGGACGAGCCCCTCCGGCGGCGGATCAAGGACCTCTGGGCCTTCGGCTCGATGGCCGACGAGCGGGTGCGCGAGCTGGGGACCGCGGTGCTGGCCACCGACGCTCCCCGCGCGGCCCTCACCCTCATGGACCGCGAGATCGACGCCGCTCTGGATGCCCTGGGCCCTCTCCGGGACTCGCCCGGCGCCGACGAGCTCACCGACTGGGCGCGGCGCCTCGGCGCGGCCTTCCGCTAGGACCGCCATCATGCCGGCCAAGGGTTACAGCTGGTCCGATGCTCCCCGCATGGTGGCGGCCGACCCCGCGCCAGGGCTCCCTCGCTGGGAGGCGCTGGCCATCGACGCGGTGGGCAACGTCATCGAGTTCTGGGGCTTCAAGCACAACCAGGGACGCGTCTGGGCAGTGCTCTACCTCCGCGGGATGTCGATGACCGCGACCCAGCTCGAGGAGGAGCTGGGCCTCAGCAAGGGCGCGGTCTCGATGCTGGTCCGTGACCTCGAGCGCTGGGGGGTGGTGGTCCGCATCCGCCAGCCCGGCACCGGAGCCTGGCACTTCCGCGCCGAGACCGACCTCGTGCAGATGGTCCGGAGGGTCGTCCAGGAGCGCGAGACCGCGTTCATCACCCGCATCCGCGCCAACCTGGAGGAGGCCCGGCGGCTGGCGGCGGCCAGCGGGGTAGGGCGCGAGCGGATGGCCCGCCTGGAGAAGATGGCGGCTCTCGCCGCCGGCGCCGAGCGTGCGCTGCGGATCTTCCTCCGGACGGCGCGGGTGGACCTCTCCTCGCTGCTCCTCGCCCTCGGCGACGGGAAGCTCCGCCCCAGGGGCTGACGGGCCCGCGCTGCTCGGGTGAGGCGCCTCCGCGGCGCCCCGACCTCGTCGCTCCGGTGCCGCGCTCGCCGCACGGCGTCCTGCCCGGTTCTGGGACGCGACGTCTCGCGGTCGCGCGATCGGGGCAGCTCAGTTTCCGGAAATCCCTCGCACTCTCGCTGGCATGGGCGTTGCCCCGGGATTGCGGCCATGCACGGGCTTCTCGTCGCACTGCGCTCGCTCTGGAAGCGCCCGAGCTTCTCGCTGATCGTCATCGGCACCCTGGGCCTGGCGATCGGGGTGAACACCGCCATCTTCAGCGTCCTCGACGCGGTCCTGCTCCGGCCCTTGCCCTACGGGCAACCGGAGCGGCTGGTGAGCGTTTCCACGGATTTCCGCTCCTACCGGCAGGAGCGAGTGTCGCTGTCGCGTGCCGAGTTCCTGGAGCTCCAGCGGGAGAGCCGCTCCTTCCAGTCCCTGGCGGCCTACTCGGTCGGGACGGCGACGTTCGGAGACATCGTGCGTCCCGTCCGCGTGCCGGCGGCGTACACCACCTGGGAGTTCCTCCAGACCCTGGGGGTGACCCCGGTGCTGGGTCGCTACTTCGACCCCGGCGAGGACGTTCCCGGCGATCCCCGGGTGGTGGTCCTTGGCCATCGGCTGTGGAGACAGGCCTTCGGGGCCGACCCGGCGGTGGTGGGGCGTGATGTCCTCCTCGATGGGTACCGGCTCACCGTCGTCGGAGTCCTGCCCGAGGGATTCAGCTTCCCTCGGCCGGACGTCCAGGCCTGGCTTCCGCTGGGGCTCGAGCGGGGGGATACCGTGCGCGACCGGTCCAGCCACTTTCTCCGTGTCGTCGGTCGACTCCAGCGCGACCGCACGCTGGCCTCCGCACGGGCGGAGCTTGCCGAGCTGACCCGGAACCAGAGCACGCTCGCCAGTCCGGCCTGGCACACCGTCGACCCCGAGGAGCATCCGCTCGGGGTCTCCTCCCTGCGCTCGGAGATCGTCGGTGAGGCACAGGCGCCGCTCTGGATCCTCCAGGCGGCGGTGCTGCTCATCCTGCTCATCGCCTGCGCCAACGTGGGCAACCTCCTCCTGGCGCGAGCCGAGTCCCGGCGGCGGGAGCTGGTGATCCGGGCGGCGCTCGGAGCGGGCCGCAGCACACTGGCGCGGCTGTTCCTCACCGAGACGCTCACTCTCGGGATCGCCGGAGGCTTGCTGGGCATCGCCGTGGCCGCGGGAGTGCTGCACCTGGTCCTGCCTCTCCTACCGGACGGTGCTCCGCGTGCTGCGGAGATCGGACTTGACGCGAGAGTGCTGGGATTCGGGCTGGGCTGTGCGCTCGCTACCAGCCTTGGCGTCGGGCTCGTGCCGCTGCTCTACACCCGCGTGAGCAACCTCCACGCCCGCCTCGGCGAGGGCGGAATGGCCACGACCTCCCACTCGCGGCTTCGCAACGTCCTGGTCGCGGGTGAGGTGGCAGCTGCGCTCCTCCTCGTCATCGGTTGCGGAGTGATGCTCAAGAGCTTTGCCCGGCTCTCGCAGGTCGATCTCGGCTTTCGCCCCGAGGGGCTTCTCTCCTTCGAGATGGAGCTCCCACCTCCGAGCTACTCCACCGAGGAGAAACAGCAGGAGTTCTGGGATCGGCTTCAGCGAGAGCTCTCGGCCCTGCCTGGGGTGACCGCGGCAACGCTCAGCTCACAGCTGCCGATGGCCACATCGGTCAGCACGGCCGTGATCTGGTTCGAGGGCGCTCCTCCCTACACCGACAAGGGTGCGCCGATCGCGGAGTGGCACATCGTCGGTGATCGTTACTTCGAAACGCTGGGGATTCGCCTCCTTCAGGGCCGGTACCTCCGCGACGACGATCGGCTGGCCGTGGTCATCAACCAGTCCGCGGCCCGGAAGTTCTTCCCGGGCCGTGATCCGATCGGTCAGCAGATTCGGGTCAATCCCTGGAAGGAGGGAAGCCCGTTCGAGACCGTGGTCGGCGTGGTGGCGGACGCCAAGCAGTCGGGGCTCGACCAGCCTGCCGGCGACGTCGTGTATCTCCCGCTGCGAGCCGCAACCACCATCAAGTTCAAGACGCCTCAGCGGCTGAGGGGCATCGTCCGATCCGGCGCTCCAGCCGCGCTGGTCTCGACCGTGGAGGCGGCGGTGCGAAGGCTCGACAACTCTCTGCCGCTTTCCCTCGTCCGGACCATGGACGAGGTCGTGTGGGAGTCGGCCGCCAAGCCTCGTTTCATCACCGTGCTGATGTCGCTGTTCGCGGTCCTGGCACTGACGCTGGCTGCGACCGGCGTCTACGGGGTCATCTCCTACACCGTCGAGCAGCGCACCCGGGAGCTCGGTGTACGCCTCGCGCTCGGCGCGCAATCGCGCCGCGTCCGGACGATGGTCCTTGGCCAGAGCGTGGGCCTCGCGCTCTGGGGGGCAGGGGCCGGTCTTCTGGGAGTGCTCCTGGCGTCGTTTCTCCTCCGGGGCACCTTCTCCAGCGTCCTCTACGAGACCGCAGTGGCGGACCCGGTGGTGATGCTGCTGGTCTCCGCCCTCATCCTCGCGGTCGCCGCACTGGCGGCCTGGGTCCCCGCGCAGCGAGCGACCCGCGTCGATCCTCTGATCGCCCTCCAGGCGGAGTGAGGCCCTTTGCCCTCGAAACAGCTCATGGGAAGGAGGCGACGACCGCTCCCTTGGCATCGAGGAAATCCAGCCGCGCGGCGTCGTCCGCCCCCACCGAAAGCCGGATCCTTTCCTTGCCGGTCTTGTCCTTGAGGCTCAGCAGGGCGCCGCGATCCTCCGTGCCGAGAAAGACGCGCGGCGCACCGAACTTCCCCTCGCGGTCGAGGGCGGCCAGCTCGGCGTCGAGACGCTGCCGCTCGGCTCCGGTCGCCGCCTTCCACGCTGCCACCTTGGGGCGCATCTTCGAGAGCGGAAAGTCGGTCGGGCGATCCGAGACGGTGAGCCCCGCGCTGCGGTGCGAGCTGTCGTCCAGGTAGCGGAGGACGACGACCTGGTCCTGTTTCCACTGGTCCATGGAGAGGTGCACCGCCGCGTCGTACCCACCCGGGCGATCGGTCCCGGAGTAGATGAGGCCGCCGACCTCGTCCCCGCTCTCGTTGAAGAAGATCATCCCCGCGCTCGACGTCCGGCCTGCGGACGTCTCGGGTGGGTACTGATGACCATCGAGCCTCGGCCCAGGGAGCTTTCCCCTGCCTGCCAGGGTCAGGGCCAGCTTTCCGTCGGGGCTCACGACGTCGAGTCGCTCGAGCGCGAGCACCCGTACCCGGCTCGGGTCGCAACTTAGGTAGACCCAACCAAGGGCCGCCGCGAAGACCAGCGTCGAGGCGACCGCGTAGACGCGCAGGAAAGCGAGCTCTCTCTCCACGTTTCTCATCCCGTTCTCCCGGGTCAGGCGTTCTAGCCCGGGCGTCCCGTGCACAGGGTGCTCGGTGAATCCCTCGAGGTCGATGGGGTCGCTGCCCACGGCGCCCCGGTACGGTCGGAGCCTGCCTTCAGCGGACGAGGGATCGCTCCCGGACCGGGCCCCCGGGAGCTGCGGGAGGGGAGCCGGTCAGCAGCTCCACTGCGGCCGCCACCGCCTCGTGCGTCCCGGCGAGGGCCAGGGTGTCGCCCGCCCGCAGCACCTCGGCGGCGGAGGGCACGAGGACGCCCCCGTCACCCCGGACGATGGCCAGGACGGAGGCGCCGGTCACTCCGCGTACGCCGAGCTGGGCCAGGCTCTTCCCCACCGCCGGGCTGCCGGCCTCCAGGCGCACCGGAAGCGGGTCGCCGAGTCCGGGAAGGAGCTCGGTGACCCGCTCGAGGCCGGTCGTCTCCGGGCCGTGTGGTGTTCCGGCCTGGGCGACCAGGGCCTCGACGATGACCTGTGCCCCCGCCTTCACGTGGCCCTGGAGATTGATGGCACTCCGCCAGAAGAGAACGCCCAGCAGCACCAGGAGCGCTCCCAGGACCGCGACCGCGGCCCAGGTCGGGACGAAGGGCTGGGTGAGCGCGATGACGGGTAACCCCACCAGGAGCACCAGCGCCAGCTGGACCGTGACCACCAGCGCCCGGCGCGGCGCTTCGGCGAGGTCCGGCTTGCCCCTGCCCGTCGCCGGAAGGGCCACGTCGGCCAGGGCCAGGGCAAGCCCACCAGCGAGCCTGAAGATTCCGACCACCAGGGGTCCGGCCACGACCGCGGCCGCCGCGATGGTCACGCTCCGGGCGACCTCCTCGGAGAGGCCGAGCCGCGCCGAGGCGAAGGCGACCACCTCATCGAGCGAGAAGGCGGTCGCGATCACCAGGGCGACGAGCAACGCGGCATCGAGCAGCAGGAGGCGCACCAGCCGGGTGATGCGTGCCGCTTCCGTGCTCCTCCGGGGGCGTGCCTTGAGATCCTCCAGCCAGGTCCCGTACAGGGCGGCGAAGGTCTGGATCGGTCGCGGCAGCTTGCGATCGACGTACGAGGCCACCGGTCCCGCGAGGCGGATCAGCAGGGGAGTGGTTAGGGTGGTGATCGCCGAGACCGCCACCGCGATGGGATAGATGAAATCCCGGGTGGCTCCGAGCGACAGCCCGAGCGCGGCGATGATGAACGAGAACTCGCCGATCTGGGCCAGGCTCATTCCGGCCTGGACTGCGGTCCGGGTGCCGCTGCCGGCCAGGAACGCGCCCACAGTGACCCCGAGCACCTTCCCGCCGATGACCAGGGCGGTGAAGACCAGCACCGGAAACCAGTTCGCGACGATGATCGCGGGATCGATCAGCATGCCCACCGAGACGAAGAAGATCGCGGCGAACAGGTCCCGGATCGGCAGCACGAGGTTGGCGACCTCGGCCTCCTCTCCCGATTCGCCCACCAGGGAGCCGGCGATGAACGCCCCGAGCGCCACCGAGTAACCGAAGGCCTGGGCGAGCAGAGCAGTGGCGAAGCAGAAGCCGATGGTGGCCACGATCGTGGTCTCGGGCCGCTCCAGCCGGACCACCATCCGCACCGTGCGCGGGACGACCAGGAGCCCGATGGCGATCAGCGCGACGAGGAACGCCGCCAGCCGCACGCTGGAGGTGAGCAGGGTTCCGGCGGACATGCCCTCACCGCTGGACAGGGCGGTGAGCACCGCCATCAGGAGGATGGCGATCAGGTCCTCCACGATGAGCACGCCAACCACGAGGTCGCGGAGCCTTCCCCGGATCTGCTGCTCGTCGAAGACCTTGGCGATGATGGTGGTGCTGGAGATGGCGATCACTGCCCCGGCGAAGAGACTCTCCCGCGAGCTCCAGCCGAAGGCACGTCCAGCGAGGAACCCCAGCCAGATCATGATGCTCGACTGGATGACGGCGGTCAGTCCGGCCGTCGGTCCGACCCGCATCAGCTTCCGCACGCTGAACTCGAGGCCCAGCGCGAACATCAGGAGGATCACTCCCAGCTCGGAGAGGACGACGATGGTGGGCCGATCGGCGACGAGGGGGATCGGGACGTGGGGGCCGACGATCAGCCCGGCGAGGATGTATCCGAGCACCACCGGTTGCCGGAGCTTCCGGAAGAGCACGGTGGTGACCGCGGCCACGCAGAGCACGACCGTGATCGCCTTGAGGAATTCGTGGGTTGCCTGCATGTCCTCGCCGCGAGATTCGAAGCCTGCCGGTGCGCGGAGTGTAGGGTGGACCGGTTGTCGGCGCAGCCGGGCCCGAGCGGAATCTGACGCCTTCGGCAGGCTCGGCTTCCCGGGTGCGGTGGCGGGGGACGGCGCATCGCGGCCGCAGCCCCGGCGCGGCGCCGTCCCGCGCGCGCAGTCTCTGCGCGACGGAGGCGGCTCCACCTCCCTCGGGGGCCGAGGCCGGTGGCTTGCATCGGACCCAGTGAGCACGGGCGCGCAGCGCCACGGCGACGACCAACACTGCGGGGTCGAGGATGATCGAGGATCTCGTCGTCGGGCTGGCCGGCTCGGGCGGGGACGGAGTGGTGAGCGCCGGCGAGTCCCTGCTCGCTGCGGCGTCGTCCCAGGGCTTCTATGCCCTGATGACCAAGAGCTTCGGCTCGCAGATCCGCGGGGGCGAGTCCTCCTGCCGCGTCCGCCTCTCGACCCGCAAGGTGCTGAACCCCGGCGGTGTGCTGGACGTCGCCGTGGCGCTCAACTGGGAGGACTTCCGCCGCTTCGGCGCCGAGCTCCCCCTCGGCCCGGACACAGTTCTCATCCACGAGGCGAAGGCCGGCCCGCCACCACCGGACCTCGCGCCCGGCGGCAGGATGCCGCGCGAGGTGGTCGGCGTTCCGCTGACCGAGCTGGCGAAGTCCTCGGCGGGAACCGATCGAGCGAAGACCACCGTGGTGCTCGGGGTCCTCTCCGGCTGGTTCGGCGTCCCGAAGGAAGCGCTCGACCGTGGATTGCAGAAGAAGTTCGCCCGGAAGGGAGAGGGGCTGCTGGAGGCCAACCGGAAGGCCCTGGCGACCGGGATCTCCTTCGCCCGCGAGCACCGGCTCGCCACGCCCCGGACGCTGGCCCAGCCGGCCGCCGCCTCACCGAAGATGCTCTGTGACGGCAACGAGATGTGCGCCTCGGCGGCCATCTTCAGCGGCTGCGAGTTCTTCGGCGGCTACCCCATCACCCCCTCCACCGAGGTGATGCAGATCCTCTCCCGGGAGCTGCCCCGGTACGGGGGAGTGGTGCTTCAGGCCGAGGACGAGATCAGCGGGGTGGGGGCTACCGTCGGCGCCTCGTTCGCGGGGAAGAAGGCCATGACCGCCACCTCGGGTCCGGGGATGTCGCTGAAGACCGAGGTGCTCGGCCTGGCGTCGATCGCCGAGCTGCCGCTGGTTCTCCTGAACGTGCAGCGTGGAGGGCCGTCCACCGGAATTCCCACCAAGCCTGAGCAGGCAGATCTGTTCCAGGCGGCGTTCAGCGCGCACGGCGACGTGCTCCGCCCGGTGCTCGCTCCCACCACCGTCGAGGACACCTTCCGGGTCACCGTCGAGGCCTTCAATCTCGCCGAGCGGTACCAGACACCGGTGGTCATCCTCTCCGACCAGGAGATCGCCCAGCGGAAGGAGACGGTGGACCCGATCGACGTCTCCCGGCTGGAGGTGGTCGAGCGCCTGCGCCCCACTGCCGGACAGCTCGAGGGCGGGTACCAGCGCTTCGCCCCCACGCCGTCGGGGGTCAGCCCGCTCAGCCATCCGGGGATGGAAGGCGGGAACTACCTGGCCGCCGGCATCGAGCACGACGTGAAGGGGGCGCCCACCGCGAGCGGGGCCATTCACGCGGCGATGAACGAGAAGCGCTTCCGGAAGCTCGCTGCTCTCCAAGAGAGAGCGGACCTGTTCGAGCGCCATGGCCCTGCGGACGCGCCGCTCGCCCTGGTGAGCTGGGGAAGCTCGGCGGGGGTGGCGCGAGAGGCCTTCGCCCTGGCCCGGGCGCGTGACCTTCCGGTCAAGCTGCTGGTTCCCACACTGCTCTACCCGGTGGCCGAGCCGGTGTTCCGCGCCTTCTTCGAGGGCGTCCGCGCCGGGCTGGTGCTGGAGCTGTCGCACCAGGGCCAGCTGTACCGGGTGCTCCGGATGTTCGTCGACCTGCCACCGGGGGTGACGTCGTTCTCCCGGAGCGGCGCTCAGCCCTTCCGGGCCGACGAGGTGCTGGAACGGCTGCAGCGGCAGGCGGAGGCCCTCGGATGAACCCCCTGCTCGCCCCCAACGACTACAAGAGCCCGCTCAAGCCCATCTGGTGCCCGGGATGCGGGGACTACGGGGTCCTGCAGGCCCTCTACCGGGCGCTCAGCGCCGTGGGACGGCCGCCCCACGAGATTGCCTTCATCTCCGGGATCGGCTGCAGCAGCCGCATCCCGGGCTACACCACCGCCTATGGCTTCAACACCGTGCACGGCCGGGCCCTCCCCATCGCCCAGGGAGTGAAGCTGGCCAACCCGGACCTCCTGGTCATCGTCGCCGGCGGGGACGGGGACGGCTTCTCCATCGGGGGTGGCCACGTTCCGCACGCCATCCGCCGCAACGTGGACCTCACCTACCTGGTGATGGACAACCAGGTGTATGGGCTCACCAAGGGGCAGCTGTCGCCCACCTCGCCCCGGGGACTGAAGACGGTCACCTCACCGCTGGGAAGCCTCGAGCAGCCCATCAACCCGCTCCTCACCGTGCTGGCCTACGGCGCGGGCTTCGTCGCCCAGGCCACGCCGGCGGACATGCCGGGGATGACCGCCCTCATCGAGGAGGCCATCCGCTACCCGGGGTTCTCCTTCGTCAACATCCAATCGCCGTGCATCACCTTCGGCGAGGAGGAGCAGCAGCTCAAGGCTCACAAGGGGCGGATGAAGCCCCTGGCCAGCCTGGGTCACGACCCGGCAGACCAGCTCGCCGCGCTGGACCTCGCCCGGGCGTACGGCACCGAGCTGTACACCGGCGTCTTCTACCGGAATCCCAGCCCACCTCCGACGTACGACGCCCTGATGCGCGCGCGGCAGGCGGAGCTCCAGTGCGGAGAGCCGCGGGCCCGGGCCCGGGTGCTCGACGCTTTCCTGAACGGCTGAGGAGGACCAGCGCCATGACTCCCGTCACCGGCATCGACTTCGCGCGGATCACCCTCCGGGACGCGCTCGACCTGGCCGTGCTCATCGAGGAGGAGGCCCGCGACCGGTATCTGGAGTTCGCCGAGCAGCTCTCCACCCACGCCACCCCGGAGGTGGCCGATTTCTTCGCCCGGATGGCGCGGATCGAGGAGCGGCACCGGACCGAGCTGCTCGCGCGGCGGAACACGCTCTTCGGGAGCTCCCCCTCCACGGTCGAGCGGCGCCAGATCTTCGACGTCGAGGCGCCCGGGTACGAGGAGGCTCGCGCCTTCATGGGCGTCAGGCAGGCGCTCGAGACCGTGCTTGCGTCCGAGGTCAAGGCCCATGCGTTCTTCAGCGAGGCGCTGCCACGCGTCAAGGACCCGGAGTTGAAGGCGCTCTTTCAGGAGCTCCGGGACGAGGAGGTGCACCACCAAGCCCTGGTCAAGGCCGAGCTGGCGCGCTGTCCGGAGAAGCCCGACGAATCAGAGGCCTATGCGGACGACCCGGTCGCGCAGTAGGACGGAGGTCCGGGAGCACGTTCATGACTCAGGGCCTCGCCCTCCTCGCCTTCCTCCTCGTCTCCTTCCTCGCCGTGGGGAGCCTCCTCGTCGGCGCGAAGATCCTCCGGGTGCGCGCGCGGGTGGACAGCCCCCTCAAGCGCGAGACCTACGAGTGCGGGGAGTCCCCCCAGGGGATGGCCTGGGTCCGGTTCCACGCGCGGTACTACGTGGTGGCGCTGTTCTTCGTCCTCTTCGACATCGAGGCCGCGCTCATCCTCCCCTGGGGAACCATTGTCCGGGAGGTGGGAACGGCGGGGCTCGTGGCAGTGGGGACCTTCGTCGGAGTGCTGATGCTCGGCTGGGCCTGGGCGGTCCGGAAAGGGGCGCTGGAGTGGGTGTGAGGACGGTCGACGACGGCGCAGCGTTCGAGCATCCACTCTACCGGACGCTGCTCAGGATGCCGGGGCTCACGGTGGCCACCACGGTGCTGGACCAGGTGCTCACCTGGGGCACGAGCAACGCCTTGTGGGTCTTCCCCATGGCCACCAGCTGCTGCGGGATCGAGTTCATGGCCACCGCCGCGAGCCGGGTGGACATCGACCGGATGGGTACCATCGTCCGGGCCACGCCGCGGCAGGCGGACGTGATGGTGGTCGCCGGAACCATCACCGTGAAGATGGCGCCCCGGGTGAAGAAGCTCTGGGACCAGATGCCCGAGCCCAAGTGGTGCATCGCCATGGGCAGCTGCGCGATCTCCGGCGACTTCTACCGGAACCTCTACAGCGTCGTTCCGGGGGTGGACACCTTCATGCCCGTCGACGTTTACGTCCCCGGCTGCCCGCCGAACCCGGAGGCGCTGATGCACGGGTTCCTCCGGCTCCAGGAGAAAATCCGCAGGCAGCGCAAGGGTGAGAACGTCGTCCCGGAGCCGAACCCCGAACTGCTCCGGGTCACGAAGCCTTCGCTGCCCCGCCTCGTCGACGCGGACCGCACGCCCGAGCTGGACCGCGCCCAGGTCGAGTCGGCGGACATCGCCACCGAGGCGGAGGTGACGCCGCCGGTGCGCGCCTCGCTCCCGGTCGAGGCCCCGGAGCCAGTGGCCCCGAGTCCCGAACCGGCGGGGTCGGACCTGGCGGTGGTGCTGGCGGAGCTGGGCATCGCGGCGACCGCAGAGGGCGGCCCTCCGCTGGTCCCGGTCGCCAGGCACCTCGAGCTGGCGGGCCGCCTCAAGGCCCGGGGGTACCGGCACTTCGTGTCGGTCATCGCCACCCACTGGATTCCGGGCACGGGGCGGAAGGGGAAGGCTCCGGACGAGCCCGAGCACTACGAGGTGACCTACTTGCTCCGGACCGTCGGTCTTGGCTCGCGGATTGCGACCTGGACGGTGCGGCTGGGGCTCGGCGAGGTGGTCCCGTCCCTGTTCCAGCTCTTCGCCGGCGCGGACTGGCAGGAGCGCGAGCAGTACGACCTGGTCGGGGTCGTGTTCGCCGACCATCCCGACCTCCGCCGGCTGATGATGCCAGAGAACTACGACCGCTTCCCACTCCGGCGCGACCTGCCGGCCAATCTGCCGTACGCGCCCTGGCGATGACCGCACTCCGGACGGTCCAGATCACCCGGCGCGTCGACCCGCACCTTTCGGTCGACCGGTACGACCCCGAGGGGGAGCTGATGCTCCTCCACTTCGGGCCGCAGCACCCGTCCACGCACGGTGTGTTCCGCATGGACCTCTACCTGGACGGGGAGAAGGTGGTGAAGGTCGTGCCGCACGTGGGCTACCTCCACCGCGCGGTGGAGAAGCTCTGCGAGACGCTGGCCTACGTGCAGATCACCCCCATCGTCGACAAGAACGACTACGTCGCCCCGATGACCAACGAGCAGGCGCTGAACATGGCCTTCGAGGCGGCGCTGAAGCTCGAGGTGCCAC
>JBKPMY010000330.1:0-36957 GCA_046732375.1 Myxococcota bacterium | reverse complement strand
GCCTCGACGTGTCCGGATTGCCCATCTACACGCTCCGCAACCTGACCACGGGCGAGACGGTCCGCGTCACCGACCCCGGCCGGGCGTTGCTCACCGGGAAGTGGAAGGACATCGCCCGGTTCAAGGGGCCCATCCTGCGCGGGCTGGCGAGCCGGGCGCCGTACTTCCACAACGGCTCGGCCCGCACCCTGGCGGAGGTGGTGAGCTTCTACGACGTTCGCTTCGCCCTGAAGCTCACGGAAAGGGAGAAGGCAGATCTGGAATCCTTCCTCGCCGCGCTGTAGCGCAGGCTCAGCTCAGCGCGAGCACCGCCGCCAGCGTCGCCGCCTTGTGATCCGCGGTCCACGGCGGCCCGAGCGGGCGGCCCACCTTCGTCAGGAACCCGGGGACCTCGTCCTTGTCGAGCCCGAGCGCCCGGGCGGCACGCTGGACGAGCTCGGGGGCCGGAACCTGGAAGACGCCGAGGCCGAGGTCCTCGCTCGCCCCGCGGATCACCGCCCGGAACATCGCGCCCTCCGCGGCGTGGACCAGCGTATGGCTCTGGAGGATCTCCTCCAGGGACCGGCGCGGGCCCTCGCGGGCGGTGATGATCGCGCTCATCCCGACGCGGTGGCCCGCGGTGCGGAGATTCTCCACCGTCGCCCGGAGAGCATCCTGGGCCGTGGCGCGCGCCTCCGCCTCCGCCTTGCGGACGAAGCGCTCGGCCTCCTCGAGCGACAGCTCCCGCGCGGCGTGAAACACGTAGGGGTACGTGTCCTGCCCGGGCCGGGCCGGGATCGGTAGGAGATCTACCCGCCGCCGGTCGAGCACGGTCGGGCCCGAGGCCGATCGCGACACCGCGACCAGCGCGGCCCAGCCCGTGTGGACCGAGAACCCGAGCGCCGCGACGCGCGAGGGTGGTTCTGGCGACGCCACGCTCCGGACCATAACGCCACCGGATGTCTCCAGGGGCCGGCGGCGGGCCGGTCTAGATTCGCGGACGACGGCGTGACGAACCCGTCTGTTCAGTGTGGCGCGCTGGA
The DNA here is from genome assembly GCA_046732375.1 of Myxococcota bacterium. Lineage (GTDB taxonomy): Bacteria > Myxococcota > Myxococcia > Myxococcales > Myxococcaceae > RPRB01. The sequence continues at coordinate 35,935 of JBKPMY010000330.1, read as the reverse complement.
GAACCAGATCTCGGCCTGAGCCGAGACCCGCGTCGTGCGTCCTTCGCCGAAGATGACCTTGGCGACCTCTCCGGGGAGGATGCGCGTGGCGGCCTCCTGCGAGGGACGATCCACCCGGACCGGAAGCCCACCCGGGGGAATCTCCAGCTCGCTCGTGGTCTGGACACGGAGGATCTGCGCGAAGCGGGTGCCGGCGTGGACCAGGTAGAGGCGATCGGGGGTTCCCAGCGCACGGTAGGCGAGCCCACGGGTCGGCGCGGGCGCGACGCGGTCCTCACGCTGGATCTCCACCCGGACTCCGTCCTCCATCTTCCGGCCCTCGGGGCTCTCGGCGCCGAACCGCCACAGTGCGCCGGTGAGGTTCTGCCCCGGCTTGATGCTCGCCGGAACATCGACGGCCAGGCGGTACTCGGCGTCGTCGAAGCTGCGAGTCTCGGAAAGGTCGGGGTGCCTCACTCGCACGCGCGCCAGGCGGAGCGTTTCGCCGGGTCCCGCGGGGCCGAGGACGAGGAACGTCGCCTGGCCACTGCCGAAGAGCATCGGACCCTGTCGCGCCGCTGCGGCCTCGGGGGAGAGCGCGAGCGAGACCACCAGGGCGAGCACGGCGCTCATGGCGGAGACCGAGTGGGTTGGTCGGATGATCGCGCTGCCATTTCGCGGACGAGGTCAAGGAGCGAGGAGGGAGCGGGGCTCGGGTCCCGTGACCGACGAGCGACGCCGAGATCGGCCCTGAAGGCAAGCGAGGGCCGATCGACCCACTCGGTTTCCGCCATCAGGGGAGCACTCCGCGGACATCGGCCTGGAGCAGCGAGGCGAGCACCAGGCCGTGGGTGATCTCCCCGGCGGCCACCCGCGCGCGCAGCGAGGCGGCCGGGACCAGCTCCACCCGGACGTCCTCGCCGGCGTCGAGCCGCGGCGCGGAGGTCCTCCGGCAGTCCTGGGCGAGGAAGGTATGCAGGCGATTCGTCTGGAGCGCCGGGTTGGGATGGCAGCTGCCGAGCGCCATCCATCGTCCGGCGACGAAGCCAGTCTCCTCCGCGAGCTCTCGCGCCGCGGCCTCGGCTGGCGTCTCTCCCTGGTCCACCATGCCGCCCGGGAACTCCAGGGTGTCGCCGTGAATTCCGGCGCGGAACTGGCGGACCAGCACCACCTCACCCTCGGTGGTCAGGGCGAGCACGTGCACCCAGTCCGGCGCGCTGATGATCACCCGCGGGTGCGGACGTCCAGCGGGGTCGGCCACCAGGTCCTCGCGGATGCGGAGGATGGTGAGGTCGCGCTCGTCGCCGCGGCGGAGCGTCCGCCAGCCGGTGCTCAATTCAGAAACTCCAGCCGATGGCGGAGCGCCTGGGCGGTCAGCTCGAGCTGCGCCTGGTCCGGCGCATCGGGCGACAGCTCCAGGCAGCGCTCGACGTCCGCGAGCGCGGCCCGGTAGGCGCCCAGCGCCGAGAGGATGGTGGCCCGGGCCCGCAGCTCCCCTGGATGGTCGGGATGGAGCTGCAGCAGGAGGTCCACCGCGCGCGCGGCCCGTTCCCCCTGCGTGCGCTCCAGCCAGGAGCGCTTCACGTTGTTGAGCATGCGCCAGACGATGACCTTGGCCGGCGCGGGGGCGAGCAGCCGGGGCTGGAACCTGACCTGCGGCGCGACCTTCGCAAGGAGGTCCTGGCAGCCGGCCTCGGTGAGGATCTTCCCGCCCTGGAACGGGTCCACCACCAGCTTCCCTTCCTCGGAGGGACAGGCGACGAGGAAGTGGCCGGGGAAGGAGACCCCGAACAGCGGAACGCCGGCGCGCCGCGCGACCTCGAGGTAGACGACGGCAAGGGTGATGGGAAGGCCCTTCTTCCGGAGCAGGACCCGGTCGAGGAAGCTGTTCTCCGGCGCGTCGTAGGTGTCGGTGTCCCCCCAGAAGCCTTCCTCGTCGGCGAGGACGCGCCGGAGCGCCTGGGCCCGCCCGAGCGCGTCGAGCCGTGCCGGTTCCAGGGCCCGGACCCGGGCGCCGAGCGAATCCAGCGTGTGCAGCACCCGGCCCAGGTCGAGCCCCTCGTCCTCCAGCGCGGCCACCGCGCAGGCGGCGAGGTCGAGCCGCGGAGGCTCCGAGCCCAGCCCCTCGGACAGGAGCGCGCGCGCCCGGTTGCTGTGGAGGGCGAGGCTGCGCATCAGGGGTCCGCCTGCCTCCGCCGCTCGGCGCGAAGAGCGACCTGGGCGGCGACCAGGCCGCTGAGCAGACCGTCCTCGAACTCGAAGGTGGGATGCGCCTTCAGCTCCGGGAAATCGTGAGGGTTGAGGACATCTTCCGGGCCGATGTGGGGAACGGCCTCGCGGGCGAGCCGCAGCACCTTGGCCCGCTGCTGGGAGATCATCTCCTCCAGCAGGGACTCGGCGGCAGGGAAGAAGTCGTCCACGGGGATGTCATGCCCCCCTGCCACCCCGGCGGTCAACATGGGGGCCCTTGGCGCCATGGGGGGGTCGTCCGAACCTTCCTCCTCATGGCGAGAAGCGAAACCGAGGATCCGGGGCGTTCTCCCGCGGCGCAGCTGGAAGGGGTGGAGTACCCGGTGTGGCGTGACACGCTGGTGCGCACCGCGGAGGACAATGGCGCGACCGTCGAGGTCATCAATCTTCTCAAGTGCCTGCCCGAGGGACGGTACGAAACGAAGGAGGACGTGCTCCGCGATTTCGCCGAGGCCGCGCGGCGGATGGCGATGGGGCGTGCAGGGGACGACGACGGGGTGAACCGGGATCGGCGAAACCTGGGGCGGGATCTGGTGGAGGGTGCTCCACCGGGTCACACCCGGCATCCCTGACCCGGGCGAGGTAGTGTCCTCCCATGGGATCACCCCATCGTCTGGAGACCGAGGAAGCCATTCGCGACCTGGTGAAGCGCATTCGCCGGGTCGCGGTGCTGGGCATCAAGACCGAGGCGCAGTCGGACCAGCCCGCCTTCTACGTGCCCGAGTACCTGCATTCGGTGGGCATCGAGGTCATCCCCGTCCCGGTCTACTACCCCGAGGTGAAGGAGATCCTCGCCCGGCCCGTGTACCGGCGGCTGGTGGACGTGCCGGGTGAGCTGGATCTGGTGGACGTCTTCCGGCGCCCCAAGGACCTCGAGTCTCACCTGGACGACATCCTGGCCAAGAAACCGAAGGCCGTCTGGTTCCAGGCAGGGATCCGGAACGACGCGGTGGCCGACCGGCTGGCCGCTGCCGGCATCGACGTGGTGCAGGACCGCTGCCTGATGGTGGATCACCGCCGCTACGCTTGACGCATCGCGCGGCTGCCCGTTCGCCGAAGGGGCAGGCGCGGTGATTGGTCGCGAAGGCATGGTCGGCCCTGCCGGCGATGCCGATCGTCATTGCTCGACCCTTTCAGGAGAGCAATCGACATGGCGAACGATCCCAAGAGCCGGGTCACCGAAGGCAATCTGAACAGCCCGTCGTACACCGCGCCGAATGGAATCACCGAGCAGCGGGGGAACGCGGGCGGGACGGCCTCCGGTGTCAGCGGATCCGAGGTGGGCCAGCGCGACGACGAGACCGCGGGCGAGAAGATCGGCCGTTTCTTCCGGCGCGCCATGGAGCGTCTGTCCGGACGCGACGACGACTCGGAGCAGCGCCGGGACGAGGTCCGCGACGAGCGCAACCGCGACCAGCTCAGCTATCGCACCGGCGGCTGGCGGCCCGGGCGTTCCGGGCGCTACGAGCGCAGCCAGGGTGAATGGAGCGACCTCGGCCGGTCGAGCGACGACCGGAACCCGAGCTACCGGGGCGGCCCCAGCGGGGACCCCGGCGGCGCGTACGAGCGATACCGGGGCGGGAGCGGACAGGGCCAGAGCAGCTACGGCGAGGCAAGCAGCTCCGGCCAGGGAAGCACCTACGGCCAGGGAAGCAGCTATGGCCAGGGCAGCTACGCCGGCCAGGGCAGCTCCGAGCGGGACCCGGCGAGGTTCGGCGGCGGCGGCGGCACCGGTCGCGGCACGTACGGGCAGAGCCTCGGCACCTCCGGGCAGGGCTCCTATGAACAACCGGGCCCAAGCTTCGAGAACCGCGGCAGTCTGGGCCAGCGGTCTCTGGGGAGGAGCGCCGGAGAGAGCTACGGCCTCGCAGAGCCTCCGAACGAGCGGCAGATCGGGACCGAGCGTGGATTCCAGGACCCCGGACGCGACGACTGGAGCCGCGGGGACTGGAATCGCCAGGATCGCTGGAGCGAGCGGAGCAGGCAGAGCGGGGCCACGGGCATGTCCGCCTCGTACGCGGGTGCGGGCGCCTCCTACGGGTTCGGCCGTGACGAGCAGCGGGCCGCCGACTGGGGCGAGACCGCGCGGGACCGCGATCGCGGGCAGGGCCGCCGGTTCTGGCAGCGCGAGCCACTCGCGGCGCGTGACGTGATGACCCGGAACCCCAAGACGGTGACCCGGCAGTCCTCGCACCGCGAGGCGGCGAGCATCATGCGCGAGGAGAACTGCGGGGTGGTGCCGGTGTGTGACGCGGCGGGGCGTCTCGAAGGCATCCTGACCGACCGCGACATCGTGGTGCGCGGGGTGGCGAACGAGAGCTTCGCACAGCTCCAGGTGCAGGAAGTGATGACCGACGACGTGTCGGCGGTGACCGAGGACGAACCGCTGACCTCGGTCCTCGACCTCATGGGCCGGAAGCAGATCCGCCGGGTCCCGGTGGTGGACCGGAACGATCGGCTGCTGGGAATCATCAGCATGGCGGACATCGCCAACCGCGCCGACTACGACGAGGACCTCCAGGACGCATTCGAGCGCATCTCGTCGCGGCGCTCGTTCTGGAGCCTCTTCAGCTGAGGCGGTCGGCGGGTCGGTTCGAGGGCGATCGCGCGGGGGCGGTCCATCCGCTCCCGCGCGGGCCTCATCCGCCGCTCCGCGAGGCGAGGACGACTGGTTCGGGGATGCGACGGGCACGACGCGCGGCCTCGTCCGCTCCGGCGGGGTCCTCGCTCGGTTGACGCAGCTCGGAGACGGCCCTCCAGGCCTGACCTCGCTCCGCTGGCCGATACACGCCGCTAGCCGACATACCTGGATGCCTCCGGGGGCGGATCGGGGCGCTTCGCCTTGCCTCGGCCTCCCCATCGACATATGAACACTCATTGATATGGAGGCCCTCTCCCAGTCCTTCCGCGCCCTGGGCGATCCGACGCGGCTGCGCATCCTCCGCCTGGTCGCCGCGGCGCCCCTGAACGTCTCCGAGCTGGTCTCGGTCGTCGGCGTCGCCCAGTCCTCGGTGAGCCACCACCTGGGGAAGCTCCGCCAGCTCGGCCTGGTCCGCGAGGAGCGCGCGGCGGGCTTCACCTACTACTCGCTGGCGGTGGACGCCGGCGACGTCCAGGCGCCGCTCATCAAGATGGCCTGCGAGGCCGAGGACCGCACCGGCGACCTGGCGAGGCTCAAGGACCTCCTCCGCCAGCGCGAGGACCGGCAGCTCCTCAACGAGCGCCTCCTCGAGCCCGGCCAGTCCTGGTTCCTCTGGGCGGGGGCGCTCGCCTCGCTGCTCCCCCCGGTCGACGTCGCGGATTTCGGCTGTGGCACCGGGGTGCTGAGCGTGTCCATCGCCCGCTGGGCCCGCTCGGTGGTGGCCATCGACCAGAACCGCGCCGCTCTGGCCCAGGCCCGTGCCCGGGCGAGGCGCGAGGGTCTCCGCAACGTGACCTTCCTCCGCGAGGACCTGCACCACCTCTCGCTTCCCTCGGACAGGACCGGGCTGGTGGTGCTTTCCCAGAGCCTGCACCACGTGGAGGAGCCGGCGGCGGTGCTCGGCGAGGCGGCCCGCATCCTCGCCCCGGGCGGGAAGGTCGTGGTGCTGGAGCTCATGCCGCACGACGAGACCTGGGTTCGTGAGCGGCTGGGCCACCGGCACCTGGGCTTCGAGCCCGAGGGGCTGGAGCGGACGCTGGGCGAGGCCGGGTTCGATCGGCCGAACCTCGAGGTCCATCCACGGCAAGGCAGCTCGCCCTTCCGGGTATTCCTGCTGACCGGAGAGAAGCGATGAGCAGCTCCCCCGAGCAGCGGATCCAGCGCCTGCGCGAGACCCTCGCCGAGCGGATCCTCGTCCTCGACGGCGCGATGGGGACCCTCATCCAGTCCCGGACTCTGAAAGCGGCGGACTTCGGCGGCCCCGAGCTGGAAGGGTGCAACGAGAATCTGGTCCTGACGAGGCCGGAGCTCATCCGCGACATCCACCGTGCCTACTTCGCGGCGGGGGCGGACGTCACCGAGACCGATACCTTCGGTGCCACCCCGCTGGTGCTGGGCGAGTACGGACTCCAGGACTCGACGCTCCGGATCAACGCCCGTGCCGCCGAGCTCGCCCGCGAGGCGGCGGACGCGGCCGAGGCCGCCGACGGGCGCCCGCGGTGGGTGGCCGGCTCCATCGGTCCCACCACCAAGGCGATCACCGTCACGGGAGGCATCGACTTCGACGGGCTGACCGACACCTTCGCGGTGCAGGCGGAGGGGCTGGTGGTTGGCGGCGCCGACTACCTCCTCATCGAGACCGCCCAGGACACCCGCAACATCAAGGCGGCGCTGCTCGGCTGCGAGCGTGCGTTCGCCCGGACCGGCCGGCGCATCCCCATCGCCATCTCCGGCACCATCGAGCCGATGGGGACGATGCTCGCCGGTCAGTCGGTGGAGGCGCTGGCCACCTCCGTCGAGCACCTGGACCTCCTCTACCTCGGGCTCAACTGCGCCACCGGCCCCGAGTTCATGACCGACCACCTCCGGTCGCTGGCCCAGCTCACCGCCTTCCCCGTGGGCTGCGTCCCCAACGCCGGGCTGCCGGACGAGAACGGCAGATATCTGGAATCGCCGGCGATGATCTCCCGCAGCCTCCGCCGGTTCGCCGAGGAGGGCTGGCTCAACGTGGTGGGCGGCTGCTGCGGCACCACGCCCGAGTACGTCCGTGCCATCGCCGAGGCGGTGCGCGGGCTGCCGCCGCGGAAGGCCCAGCCACGCCGTGCGTCCCGCCTCTCCGGGGTGGACTACCTGGAGGTGGGAGACGACGTCCGGCCGGTCATCGTCGGCGAGCGGACCAACGTCATCGGCAGCCGGAAGTTCAAGGACCTGATCATCGCCGAGCAGTGGGAGGACGCCTCGGAGGTCGCCCGCGCCCAGGTGAAGCGCGGGGCGCAGGTCATCGACGTCTGCCTCGCCAACCCCGATCGGGAGGAGCTCCGGGACATGGAGCGCTTCCTGGCCGCGGTGATCCGGAAGGTGCGCGTCCCCCTGATGATCGACTCCACCGACGAGAAGGTGGTGGAGCGCGCGCTCACCTACTGCCAGGGCAAGGCGATCATCAACTCCATCAATCTCGAGGACGGCGAGGAGCGCTTCCACAAGGTGGTGCCGCTCGCACGCCGCTACGGCGCGGCGCTCATCGTCGGGTGCATCGACGAGACCGGGATGGCGGTGAGCCGCGGGCGCAAGCTGGAGGTGGCCGAGCGGAGTCACGAGCTGCTGACCCGCAAGTACGGCGTCCCCGAGGAGGACCTTTACTTCGACCCGCTGGTGTTCCCCTGCGCCTCCGGCGACCAGCAGTACGTGGGCAGCGCGGTGGAGACCATCGAGGGCGTTCGCGCCATCAAGCAGCGCTTCCCGCGCAGCAAGACGGTCCTCGGCATCTCCAACGTCTCGTTCGGTCTGCCCACCGCAGGGCGCGAGGTGCTGAACTCGGTCTTCCTCTACCACTGCACCCAGGCCGGGCTGGACATGGCCCTGGTCAACTCCGAGAAGCTCGAGCGCTACCCCTCGCTGCCCGAGGAGGAGCGCCGGCTCTCCGAGGACCTCCTCTTCAACCGCGGCGCCGACCCCATCACTCCCTTCGCTGCGCACTTCCGCGAGCGGAAGGCGGCGCCGGCCCGGCCCACCGAGAGCCTGCCCCTGGACGAGCGGTTGCAGCGCTACGTCATCGAGGGCAGCCGTGACGGGCTCCTCCCCGACCTGGCCGAAGCGCTGAAGGAGAGGAAGCCGCTGGAGATCATCAACGGCCCGCTGATGGCCGGGATGGACGAGGTGGGCCGCCTCTTCGGGAAGAACGAGCTCATCGTCGCCGAGGTGCTCCAGAGCGCCGAGGTGATGAAGGCGGCGGTGAGCTACCTCGAGCCGCACATGGACAAGGCCTCCAGCGCGACCCGCGGCAAGGTGGTGCTGGCCACGGTGAAGGGAGATGTCCACGACATCGGCAAGAACCTGGTGGAGATCATCTTCGCCAACAATGGATTCCAGGTGGTGAACCTGGGCATCAAGATTCCGCCCGAGCAGCTGGTGGCGGCGGTTCGCCAGCACCACCCGGACATCCTCGGGCTCTCGGGCCTGCTGGTGAAGAGCGCGCACCAGATGGTGTCGACCGCCGAGGACCTCTCCCGGGCCGGGGTGAAGGTCCCGGTGCTGGTGGGCGGCGCGGCGCTGTCACGGAACTTCGTGGACCGCTCCATCGCTCCGGCCTACGCCGGGACGGTGGCCTACGCGCAGGACGCGATGAGCGGCCTCGATCTGGCCAAGCAGATCGTGGAGCCGGGTGGCCTCGGCCGGCTGGACGAGGAGCTGCGGGTCCGCCGGGAGAAGCTGGCCTCGGAGACGGCGAACCGTCCGGCGCCCATCGTCGCTGCGCCGGCGGCCCGCTCGCACGAGGTCCGCGTCCTCGAGGCCGTTCCCACTCCGCCGGACTGGGAGCGGCACGTCCTGACCAACACCCCGCTGGAGCAGATCTGGCGGTTCGTGAACCCGGTCATGCTCTATGGCCGGCACTTCGGGGTGAAGGGCTCGGCGGCCCGGGCGCTGGAGACTCCCGCGGAGTCGAAGCTCGCCGGGACCGACGACGGGCGGAAGGCGCTGGCCCTCAAGGAGACGCTCGATGCGCTCAAGGGCGAGCTCCTCGAGGTGGGAATGGAGGCCCGGGCGGTGTTCCGCTTCTACCGGGCGGGCTCCGAGGGGAACCGGATCACCCTCTTCGACGGGGAGAGCGGCAGGGAGATCACGGCCTTCGAGTTCCAGCGCCAGGCGCGGCCGGGGGGCATCTGCCTCGCGGACTTCGTCCGGCCCCTCGAGGGCGGTCGGCCCACCGACAATCTCTGCCTGTTCGTGGTCACCGCGGGGAAGGGCATCCGCGAGCTGTCCGAGCGCTACAAGGCCGCGGGCGACTTCGTGAAGATGCACGGCGCGCAGGCGCTGGCCCTGGAGACCGCCGAGGCCTACGCCGAGCTGCTCCACTCCCGCCTCCGCAGCATGTGGGGAGCGCCGGACCGGCCGGACATGACGATGCTGGAGCGCTTCCGGGCCGAGTACCCCGGCAAGCGTTACTCGTTCGGGTACCCGGCCTGCCCGCGCTTGGAGGACCAGCACCAGCTCTTCGCCGCGCTCCGGCCCGAGGACATCGGGGTGACGCTCACCGAGGGCTGCATGATGGAGCCCGAGGCGTCCGTCTCGGCGCTGGCCTTCCACCACCCCGACGCGTTCTACTTCTCGGTGACCTAAGTGCTCCGACCTGGATGTGCTGACCGCTGCGGCGGCCGATCCTCTCGCTGCGACGCGCAGCCTCGTCACTGGGCCGCTCGACTCCCCCCGCACCAGGGGGAGGCTCGCGGAGCCGCGCGAGCGCGCGGCGCGTCCAGGCTCACTGCACTCAGGCACGCCTCCTCGGGTGCGCCGTCTCGCTTCGGTCTCGACCGCCTCGCTATGCTCACCACACCCAGGTCGGAGCACTGGCGGTCGGAGCACTGAATGGCCGACGTCCGAGCTGCACTCTCGTTGCTCCCGCGCGGCGCCATCACCGGCATCGGGAGCCTGCCGCACACCCAGATGGAGCTGGCGCTGCAGATGGCGCTCGCGGCGGACGTGCCGTACCTCCCGCAGCTGCCGACGCAGAACCCCGCCGAGCTGATGGTGCCCGCGGCGCTGGAAGGGCTACCCGGGCTGGAGGCCGGGGAGGACGGCGCCTGCACCGTGGATCTCGGAGACTGGGAGGCAGGGCGCGCCGCGCTCGACGTGCGCATCGACACGGCGGTCCGCAGCGGGGATGCCTCGGCCTTTCTTCCCGGGGTCGCCGCCGCGCGCGCGCTCCGACCCTTCCTCTGGGAGATCCGTGAGCGGAAGCTGGCCTTCGCCAAGGCGCAGCTCGCCGGACCGGCCACGGTGCGCTGGAGCTCACGACTGTCGAACGGCGAGCCGCTCTCGACCCATCCAGGGCTCGACGCACAGGTGCTCCGGCTCCTGCTGGTGCGCTCGCTGGCCCTGGTGCAGGCGGTGCGCGCCGCCGGAGCCACGCCGGTGTTCTACCTGGACGAGCCGGGCCTGTACGCGCTCGACATCACCGATCCCGCGCACCTCGCGGTGCTCACCGAGCTCCGGCTCCTGGTGACCGCGCTGCGCCGGCAAGGCGCGCTGGTGGGCCTGCACTGCTGCGGCAACACCCGGTGGAGCACGCTGCTCGAGCTGGGAATCGATCTCCTGTCCTTCGACGTTCGCCTGTCCCTGGACGCGGTTCTGGACGAGCCAGATGCGGTTCGCCGGTTCCTCGACCAGGGCGGAGCGTTCTCGCTGGGGCTGGTTCCGACGGATCTCGGGCAGGAGGCCGATCCCCAGGAGCTCGCCCGGGCGGTGGAGACCTCGTTCGCCGCGGCGCTCCCCGACCGTCCGGAGGCGCTCCGCCACTTCGTGGCGACGCCGGCCTGCGGCCTGGCGATGCGCACCGTCCTCGAGGCGGAGCGGATCTTCGCTCAGCTTCGTGCCGCGCGGTCAGCCCTGATGCGCTGAGCTCTCCTGGGCGGTGCAGCCCGCGCACAGCTCGCGCTCGGCCTGCGCCCAGTTCTCCGCGTCCCGGCCGGGCACGCAGCCACTTTGCTGCCAGATCTCGTAAGCCCGGGCGGCGATCTGCTCGCGGGTGGGCAGTGGCCGGGTCGTGTAGGCCACCCGGTGCAGCCCCAGCTCCGCCTTGCGCGGTGGGGGGATCTCCGCCGCGCCCCGTGACGGGCGCGGGGCGGGCGCGGGCCGCGCCGGCTGCGGGCGGGGCTCGGATGCCTGGTCGCTCGGACGGCGGGAGCCGGCGGCCTGGCGAGTGTCGGGCGCGGTGGAGTTCGTCTTCGACGGCATCGGCGGTGGCTTTCCCCTTTCCATCCCTTCTCTCCACCCTCGGGCCGGGGTCCGTCCAGACACGCGCCGTTCCCCGGCATTCCGCGAACCGCGAAAAGCCGGGCAATGTTGCGCATGAGACGCGGGGCGTCGCCCTCGGGACAGGGTCTGGGGCAGGGGGGCAGCGCCGGCACGCGCGACCAAGTTGCGTCTCTGGGTTGAATTTCCCCTGTCTTTTTCGCTGGTACCGGCCGGCAGGCTGACCTACTCCGGGCGCGACCCATGGAGGAGTGAAAATTCGATGCGTCGCCTCGTCCTCGCCGTCGTCCTCGTCCTCGCGGCCTGTCAGCAGAGCAAGCCCGGACGGATCGGGATCATCACCGCGCTCACCGGGACCCAGCAGGCGTTCGGTCAGGCTCACGACCGGGGATTCGACATCGCCCTGGAAGAGATCAACGCCTCTGGCGGAGTGCTGGGGAAGCCCCTGGAGGTCGTGAAGTACGACGACCAGAGCAAGGCGGACATCGCAGCGCAGGGCGTCGCGAAGCTGGTGGATCAGGACAAGGTCAGCGCAATCATCGGCTCCTACTCGTCGGAGAGCACCAAGGCCATCGTCCCGCTCGTCGCCCGGCGCGGGGTGCCACTGCTCATGCCCACCGCGACCGCGGACAACGTGCTCGACAACACCGAGGGATGGAGCTTCCGTCTCTGCTCGGGCGCGACCGATTACGCCAACGCCATGGTGGCCTTCTTCAAGGACGTGGGGCTTCCGAAGAGCGTCGCCATCGTCTACGAGAACACCAACTTCGGTCAGGCCAACGGGGCGGCGATGAAGAAGGCGGCCACCGCGGCGAACATCCCCATCGCCACCGAGGAGTCGTACACCGCCAAGTCGCCGAGCTACACCGCGATGTTGCAGAAGGTGAAGGACAAGAACCCGGACGCGATCTACTTCGCCAGCTACCTGCTCGACGCGACCAGCCTGATGCATCAGTCGCGACAGGTGGACCTGAATCCTCGCTACTTCACCGCCGCCGGCACCGGCTTCAGCACCCCGGAGTTCCCCACCCAGGAGAAGGGCGCGGGGAAGGACGCCGACTACACCTTCAGCGTGACCCAGTGGATGCCGGAGTCGAAGTGGCCGGGCAGCGCCGAGTTCGCGAAGAAGTTCGAGGCGAAGTACGGCTCGCCCCCCGCCTACCACGCGGTCCAGGCCTACACCGCGCTCAAGGTGATGGCGGACGCGGTGAAGCGAGCAGGAAAGTGGGACCCCACGGCCATCCGCGATGCCCTGAAGGCCACCAACATGCCCGAGACCACCTTCGGTCCGGTGAAGTTCGACGCCCGCGGGCAGAACCTCCATCCGGTGCTGGTGACCCAGATCCAGAAGGGGGCGTACCAGATCGTCCATCCGAAGAGCGAGGCGACCGCCGACCCGGTCGTCCCCACCCCGAAGTGGAGCGAGCGCTGACGTGGCGTGGGTGCAGGCCTTCCTCAATGGCCTGCTGGTGGGAGGCGTCTACGCCCTGATCGCCAGTGGCATGGCGCTGATCTTCGGCGTCATGCGGCTGGTCAACTTCGCCCACGGGGCGTTCCTGATGGTGGGGACGTACCTCAGCTACTACGGCTGGGTGCTGCTCGGGCTGAACCCGTACTGGGCCTTTCCGCTCTGGGGCGCGGTGCTCTTCGCGGCGGCGCTCGGCATCTACTGGCTGCTGGTGAGGCGGGTGATGGGGGCCAACGACTTCCTCCAGATCCTCCTCACCGAGGGGATCAGCCTGGCGCTGATCGGCCTGGCGCAGCTGGTCTTCGGGGCCGACTACCGGCAGATCAACCTCCCCATCGCCAACCGGATCACCGGGTTCGGATCGCTGCACTTCAGCGTCGGCTACCTCCTCTCCTTCGTCGTCTCGGTCGCGCTGGTCATCGCGCTGCGGCAGTTCCTCGGACACACCGAGATGGGGCGGGCGATCCGGGCGGTGGCCCAGAACCGCACGGTGGCCCCGCTCATGGGCATTCGAGTGGAGCGCGTGTCGGCGATCACGTTCGGGCTGGGCATCGCCTGCGCCGGAGTGGCCGGGGCACTCCTCCTCCCCATCTTCTGGACCAACCCCACCGTGGGCGGGCCGTACACCCTGAAGTCCTTCGTCATCGTGGTGCTGGGAGGGATGGGGAGCGTCCAGGGCGCGGCGGTGGGCGGGCTCCTCCTGGGCATCGCCGAGCAATTCACCGCCTACGCCTGGGCGGATCGCTACACCGAGGTGGTGAACTTCGTGATCTTCCTTCTGGTGCTGCTCTTCCGGCCGCAGGGTCTCTTCGGAGGAAAGGCATGACGCCGCTCGTTCGCCGGTGGTGGCCGACCGCGCTGTTCTTCGCGGTCATCGCGAGCATGCCCCTGTGGATCCACGACGGGTACGTGCTGCAGCTGATCTTCCGCGTGCTGGTCTTCGCGGTGCTGGGCATGGCCTGGAACTTCGTCGGGGGCTACGCCGGGCAGCTCAGCCTCGGACACGTGGCGTACTTCGGGATCGGCGCCTACGCGATGACCCTCTCGGTCGAGCGGATCGGATGGAATCCCTGGATCGGCGTGCTGCTCGGCGCGGTGCTGGCAGCGCTGGCGGCGCTGATCATCGGAAGCATCACCTTCCGGCTCCGGGGACCGTACTTCGCCCTGTCCACCATCGCCGCGGCCGAGATCATCCGGGTGCTGGTCCAGAACCAGGACGAGCTCACCCACGGGGCAGTGGGAACCAACGCTCCGCTCCTGTTCAAGGCCCCGAACCTGGACGCAAAGTTCTTCTGGGGTGTCATCCCGCTGCTGGGAGCGGCATTCGCACTCTCCACCTGGATTCACAACTCACGCTTCGGATACCGCCTGCGGGCGATCCGCGAGAACGAGAACACCGCGATGGCAGTGGGCGTGAATCCCGCGGTGGACAAGCTCCTGGCGCTGCTGCCGAGTGCGGTGTTCACCTCGCTCGCCGGGAGCATCTACGCGAGCTACTTCAGCTTCGTCGGGCCGGACACCGTGCTCACCCTCGAGATCTCGGTGCAGGCGGCGCTGATCGCCATGCTCGGTGGCGCGGCGACCGTCTGGGGGCCGATCCTCGGCTCGGTGGTCCTCACCCTCACCTCGGAGATCTTCAAGACTTACTTCGAGCACACCCATCTCATCGTCTACGGGCTGCTCCTGATCGTGGTGGTGATCTTCCTTCCCGGCGGGGTGATCTCCCTCTTCACGCGGCGGTGGAGCTTCCGGCGGCAGGTCGGGCCCATCGGCGCCCAGCAGTGAGGGCGAGGACGGCGATGGCGCGCATCCTCGAGTTCGAGAAGGTGAGCAAGCGGTTCGGCGGCCTGCTGGCGACCAACGACGTCAGCTTCCACGTCGAAGAGGGGGAGATCGTCTTCCTCATCGGCCCGAATGGCGCAGGGAAGACCACCGTCTTCAACCTGATCACCGGCTTCGTGAAGCCGGACGCGGGGACCATCCGCTTCCGGGGCAGGGACATCACCGGCGGGGAGCCCTACCACGCGACGCGACTGGGCATCGGACGGACCTTCCAGGTGGTGCAGCCGCTGCCGGCGCTGACGGTGCGGGAGAACGTGATGCTGGGAACGTTCCTCCACCATCCACGCCGCAAGGATGCGGCGGACCGCGCGGACCAGGTGCTCGAGTTCATGGGCCTGCGCTCGCGGGCGGACCAGCTGGCGAGCGGACTGCCCCTGGCACAGCGCAAGCTCCTGGAGGTCGCGCGGGCGATCGGGACCGGTGCAAGCCTGCTCCTCCTCGACGAGGTGATGGCGGGGCTCAATCCGCGCGAGGGCGAGGAGGTGGTGGGCCTCATTCGCCGGCTCCGGGAGTTCGGCATCACCAGCGTCGGCGGCGTCGAGCACATCATGCGCATCGTCATGTCGCTCGCCTCCCGGGTGGTGGTGCTCGACCAGGGCCGGAAGATCGCCGAGGGACCACCCGGCGAGGTGGTGCACGACCCGAGGGTGGTGGAGGCCTACCTGGGATCGAAGTTCATGGCCGGGAGTGCGCGGTCGTGACGGCGCCGCTCCTTCAAGTCAAGGACGTGGTCGCCTTCTACGGCGACTTCCAGGCGCTCTTCGGCGTGAGCTTCGAGGTGCGGCCCAACGAGGTGCTGGCCCTGCTGGGCGGCAACGGGGCAGGGAAGACCACCTGCCTCCGGGTCATCTCCGGGCTGCTCCGGCCGCGCTCGGGGAGCGTCCACTTCGAGGGGCAGAACATCACGCGCACGCCTCCCGACACCATCGTCGACCTGGGCATCGCCCACGTCCCGGAGGCCCGGCAGCTGTTCCCGGAGATGACGGTGGAGGAGAACCTCTACCTGGGCTCGCAGCTGCCGCGCGCCCGGGCGCACCGGCCGCAGAACCTGGAGCGCATGTACGCGCTGTTCCCCCGCCTCGGCGAGCGGAGGAGGCAGCTGGCCGGCACGCTCTCCGGCGGCGAGCAGCAGATGGTGGCCATCAGCCGGGCCCTGATGTCCGAGCCCAAGCTCCTGATGCTCGACGAGCCGTCGCTCGGGTTGTCACCGAAGCTGACCGAACAGACGCTCGCCGCGGTGCGGGAGATCGCCAAGAGCGTGACGGTGATGATCGTCGAGCAGAAGGTGATGGAGGGGCTGGAGATCTCCGACCGCGGGTATGTCATCGAGCACGGTCAGCTGGTGAAGGAGGGAGCGGCCTCCCAGCTCATCTCCGACCCGAGCATCCGCGAGGCGTATCTTGGGCTCTGAGCGGCATGAACAGGCGGACCGATCGCGGAGGCTTCCTGGGACTCTGAGTGCCATGGACGGGCGGGCGGATCGGGGAGTCTGGCTGGCGGTCACCGTGGTCCTTGCGGCGACCGTGCTCGCCAGCTGTCGGGGCCAGCCTCCGGCGATGGCCATGCCGGAGCGGGCGGTCGCGGCGATGGATTCAGGCTCGTCCTCCACGGTGCCCTCCATCCCCCTGGTCGCGCCCGCGCCCGAGCTGGGCGGGGCACCCGACGCAGGCCAGGCTCCGCGCGCCGAGGCTGCTGGCTGCCAGACCGATGCCGAGTGCGGCCGTGGATGGGTGTGCGGCCGCTGCGGTCAGGGGCCCGGTCAGTGCATCCCCGGATGCAGCTCCTCGGCGGACTGCCCCCCCGGAGCCACCTGCGTCCAGGTGCAGTGCATTCGCTGCCCGTGCCCCGGCGAGTGCATGAAGCGCTGAGGGGCGCGCCCCCAGCATCTCCGTCCCAGATCCGGGAAGCGTCTTCGTGGCTCTCAGCCGGCGCCGTGCCCCGACGCAGCGTGAGGTGCCCGACCGTTGCCACCTCAAGCAACTTCGGCGTCTGCAGCCACACCGGAACTCCGCCTGGCCGCCCCCTGCCTTGGGGGCCTTAAAGGAATTGCATCGGCTGCGCAGTCCACGGAGACCCACCTGATCGTCGGTCGCGGCGGGCGCAACGCCTGGGCACGGCGGTGTCGTGGGCCGGCGCCGAGCCGTTCGCCGAAATTCTTCGAAGCTTCTTGATCGCCGGTGAGTGGCACCTCTACCGTCTCGCAACCGCGGAGCGGGAGGGGACCGAATTGGGGCGTTTCGTGCGACGTTCGCAAGAACGATCGGCCATTGCGGCCTGCGATCGCCCCGGTCGGTCGAGCTTCCGCGACCACTTCGTCCGTCCCACCACGCACCTGAGGAAGTCCCCCATGTCCCGACGCATGCGCTGGGCTCTTGGCCTGGCACTACTCGCTTCCGGGGCCGCCACGGCCCGGAATCTCCCGAACTACCACCAGGTCTTCTCCCCTCAGTCGAGCGCGAGCTCGGCATCGGGACTGAAGGCGGTGAACAGCCGGCTGTCGCGCCAGGTCTCGGCCAGCGCCTCGGAGCCGCGATTCGGGCTCCCCACCGTTCTTCGCGCCGCTCATACCGGGAAGGGAGCGGTGCCGGCGGCGAAGACCCCCATCGACGCGGCCCGTGAGCACCTGCGAGCGAACGCCGGAGCGTACTTCCTGCGGACCAGCGAGGCGGACGCGGCAGTGGTGAAGCACGTCCACGATACCGGTCGCGGGGCGATCATCGTCAAGTTCGTCTCCCGTCCCGGAGGCTTCGAGGTCTGGGGCGAGGAGCTCAACGTGGTGATGGACCGCAAGCTCCGGCTGGTCGGGATGACCGGCTATCTCTCCACCCCGGACTCGGCGGCCAGCTTCACGGCCAGCTCGCGCAGCTCGAGCTTCGCCCCGCGGCCCACCGTGGGTAGCTTCGCGATCGGCCACTCCGCGGCGGTGGCTGCCGCCTACGCCGATCTGACCGGAACCCCGCTGGGTGCAGGCGCCTTCGTGGAGAACGGCGTGGTGCGCGGCGACTACCGCGGGGTCACGCTCCGCGCGGGTGTCTCGACGCCCTCGCCGCTGAGCTTCCCTGGTCGGGCGCGCCAGGTTCTCTTCCATCGCCCGGGTGGCCTCGAGCCCGCGTACTACGTGGAGGTCGCCTCTCCCGATCCGCAGGCCCGGTCGCTCGACTACTACAGCTACGTCGTCTCCGCCCGTGACGGCAGCGTGCTGGTCCGCACCAACCTTGCCGCGCACGCCACGCCCTTCACCTACCGGGTGTGGGCCGATTCCGGCGGCACTCACCAGCCGTTCATCTCCCCGGTGGGCAACGGCGAGACGCCCGCCCCGGGCAATGCGCCGAACCCACCCTACGTGATTCCCGCCGCCGTGGCCCGGAACGACGTCTCGATCACGAGCGGTCCGATCAGCACGGGCGACCCGTGGCTCCCCGACGGCGCCACGGAGACCGTGGGTAACAACGTCCACGCCTACGCCGACCTGGGAGGGGATGACGGACTGCAACCCGCTCCCGGCCCGGACTACGCCGCCAACACCTCCGCAGCGAACGCCTTCCAGTACGCCTGGTCCGACGCCGATGGTGCCAACACCTCGGTGGATCAGAACAAGGCCGCCATCACCCAGCTTTTCTACACGGTGAACTGGTTCCACGACTGGTACTACGACCACGGGTTCGACGAGGCGGCGGGCAACGCGCAGATGGACAACTTCGGTCGCGGCCCCGCGGGCGGTGACCAGGATCCAATCTTCGCCGAGACCAACGACTTCAGCGGCGTGGACAACGCCAACATGTGGACCCCGGCCGATGGCTCACCGCCGCGCATGCAGATGTACGTCTTCGACGGGCCCTCCGATCAGACCGTGCTCACCACCACGCCGGACGTCGGGCTGGGCACGCAGGACCAGGACTTCTTCAAGCCGATGTCGCAGGGCCTCCGGAACTTCGACGTCACCGGGACCGTCGTCCGCGCAGCTCCAAACAACGGCTGCACCGCGCTGACCAACGCTGCCGATGTGGCAGGGAAGATCGTCCTCATCGACCGCGGCGCGTGTACCTTCGACGTGAAGGCGGCCAACGGCATCGCCGCCGGGGCGATCGGCATCCTGATCTGGAATGCCACCAACGGGCCCTTCGGCGGTGGATTCGGTGCTCCCAGCCCGGAGAACAACGTCGGCAACATCATCATCGACTTCCCCCACGGGCAGGCTCTGGTCAACGCGGTCATCGCCGGACCGGTGACGGCCCACATGTCCCGCGCCGCGAAGGATCTCGATGGTGCCCTGGACATGGGCATCGTCGCCCACGAATGGGGTCACTACATCCAGCACCGGCTGATCGCCGCCGGAGCGCAGGACTCGCTGCAAGGGGCAGGGATGGGCGAGGGCTGGTCCGACTTCCACGCCCTGCTGTTCATGGTTCGCGAGGGACAGGATAGCCAGCCGGGGAACGCCAACTGGATGGGCGCCTACGGCGTCGGCAACTACGCCTCGTTCGTCTTCAGCAACGACGAGCGGTGGTTCGGCATCCGGCGTGCGACCTACTCCGCCGACCCGGCGAAGAACGGAACCACGTTCAAGTACATCGGGACGGCGATCGATAAAACGACGGTGACCTTCCCCTTCCTGGGAACGGCGGCCGACAACCCGGCGGAGGTGCACAACACCGGCGAGATCTGGGCGGCGATGCTCTTCGACTGCTACGTGAGCATGCTCCAGAACCATCCCTTCGCCGAGGCGCAGAACACGATGAAGGACTACATCGTGGCCTCGTACAAGGTGACGCCGGCCTTCCCGACCTTCGTCGAGGCCCGCGATGCGCTGCTCCAGGTCGTCGCCGCGAATAGCATGGAGGACTACGATCGCTTCGGCCAGGCCTTCGCCAACCGCGGCATGGGGATCGGGGCGGTCGCTCCCGCCCGTAATAGCCCCAACAACGGCGGCGTGGTCGAGAGCTTCGACTGGGCCGACAACTACCGCATCGAAGCGGTGGCGGTCGGCGACGGGAGCACCAACTGCGACGGCGACGGCGTGCTCGATCCGGGCGAGACCGGCACGGTGACGGTGACCATCCGCAACATCGGCCAGCACACCCTGACCGGCGTGACGGCGACTGCCAGCAGCGCCACCGCCGGGGCCACCTTCCCGGCTCCTGGACCGACGGCGACGTTCGACGACATCGCACCCGGGTCCGTGGGCACGGTGCACATCCCCATCGCCCTGGCGAGCTCCTTCACCGGAGGCACCGTCGCGGTGAAGGCCGACATCAACGGAACGGTGGGCACCGGCGGGACCGCGGCACAGAGCCGCACCGTCACCGTCCTCGCGAATCTCGACGAGGTGCCCGACGCGGACACCGAAACCTTCGGTACGGTGGGGTCGAACTGGAGCGTCATGGTCGCGCCGCACACCCAGCAGCCGCCGCCGGGCACGGTCTGGTTCCGCATCAACGATGGCACCAGCAACTCCGATGACGGGACGTCGTTCCAGGGCTTCACCAACGTCCAGGCAGACGAGTCGATCGTCACTCCGCCGATCGACGTCGCCGCAACCGGCGACTTCACGCTCGCGTTCCAGAACCTCTACGTCAACTTCCCCGCGGCGGGCGGGCTCAGCGCCGACCTGACGGGCGGAGTGGTGGTGGAGATCTCCGATGACGGAGGCGCGACCTGGACCGACATGATCGACGTCGCCGGCGTCGCGATCACCAACGGTTACCCCGACACCGTCCCCACCGCTGGTCCCGGTGTCGTCGCGACCCAGCGCAATCCGCTCGAGGGACGGGATGCCTTCACCGGTGCAAACCCGGCCCTCCTCGGCGGCGGCGGTTTCGACGACGTGAGCGTGAACTTCCACGGCGCCTTCGCCGGGAAGACCGTGCTGATCCGGTTCCGATACGGGTACGGCTGGTTCGAGTTCGATCCGCCCTGGCTCTTCGAGCTGGACACCGTCGCGCTCACCGGCATCACCAACCATCCGTTCCTCACCGACGTCGACCACCAGGGGATCTGCGTGCCGATCCCCGATGCCGGCGCGGACCAGACGGTGGCGGAGCGGACGCAGGCGACGCTGCACGGCGCCGCGCCCGATCTCAGTGGCTCCCCGGTCACGGTCCAGTGGGTCCAGACGTCCGGACCGACGGTAACGCTCAGCGACCCTGCGAGCCTGACCCCGACGTTCACCGCGCCCGAAGTGCCTGCCGACACCCAGCTGACCTTCCGCCTCGACGCGACAGGTGCGAACGGGACGCGGAGCGCGGTCACCCACGTCCTGGTGCAAGACGTGAACAGGGCGCCGGTCGCAGCGATCAGCGGCAACGACACGGTCCAGACCGGCGGCTCGGTGTCGCTGAGCGGCAGCGGATCGTCTGATCCGGACGGAGACGCGCTGACCTACCAGTGGAGCCAGACCGGCGGACCGGCCGGGCACTTCAACGGTGCCACGACCTCTGCGACGGCGACGTTCGTCGCGCCGTCCACCGCAGGAACCGTGACCATCGGGCTGACGGTCACTGACGCCAAGGGGCTGAGCAACACCGCGTCCAAGTCGGTGACGGTCAACGCGCCGAAGGACGAGGGCGGCTGCAACTCGACCGGGACGCCGGCCTCGGCGGTCGGGCTCCTGATCGTCGTGGCGTTCCTGCTCGTGCGACGCCGTCGCACGGCCTAGAAACAAGACGGACGAGGGGACGAACGCCCCGACGCGGACCGCTCAGCGGTTCGCGGGCGGGGCGTTCGAGTTGGCGGGCGCCTTGGGGCGTACGGGAACGGTCGGGGTGTTCGGATCCTGCCTCGGCACCGGAATCCGCCCCTCGGAGTCGGGCTTCGGCGGAACGGGAGAGTAGGGACGCTGCGGGAGGCGGAGGCCGGGATCCGTCGGCGGTGGCGCGTCGTTCTGCGTGGCCCGGATGCCCGCGGCCCCAGCTGGGGTGGGGGTCTGCAGCTGCAGGCGCGGCTCGGGAATCGTTCCAGCCCCGGGCGCAGCCATCGGCTGGAGGGTGAGCCCGGCGTCGGGCAGCGCCACCTCCGCCGGCGCGCTCTGCGCTTGCGCCACGACTGGCATCGGGGCGTCCGCCGGTGGACGGGAACTCTCGGGTGAGCGCGCGCAGCCGAGCACCAGCCCTGCGGCCAACCACCACCTGCTCCGGATCATGGTTCCTCCTCGGTTCGCCACGACGCACCGACCCTCGTCCAGATTCACATTGCATACCTCGCGGCGGGCGCCCAGGCAGGCGGGGGGGCCTGCGCCGGCTGGAACGGTGTTCGGTGGCCACGTATCCTCGACCATCGCGGTACGACCGAGGGCACCGTGCGCTCTCTGATCGCGGTCTTCGTCCTGGGAAGTCTGGCCCTCGCCGACGCTCCCGACGGCGGGCGGGTGGCGGATCCGCGCGCCTCCGAGCGGCTGGAGATGGTTCAGCGGCACCTGGTCTCGGAGGGCATCCGGGACCAGCCCACGCTGGAAGCCATGCGGTCGGTCCCCCGGCACGAGTTCGTGCCCTCCTCGCTCTCGAGTGCCGCGTACCAGAACCGGGCGCTCCCCATCGGCCTCGGTCAGACCATCTCCCAGCCCTACATCGTGGCCTACCAGACCGAGGTGATCCGGCCACGTCCCGGAATGAAGGTGCTCGAGGTGGGGACCGGCTCGGGCTACCAGGCCGCGGTGCTCGCCGCCGCGGGAGCCCGGGTCTACACGATGGAGATCTTCGCCGAGCTGGCGAACAGCGCCCGGACGCGGCTCGAGCGACTCGGCTACCGGGCGACGGTCCGCCACGGTGACGGGAACCTCGGCTGGCCCGAGGAGGCCCACTTCGACGCCATCGTGGTGACCGCCGCCTCCTCCCACATTCCTCCGGCGCTGGTGGAGCAGCTTCGCCCCGGGGGCCGCATGATCATCCCCGTCGGAAGCATGTACGGCGCCCAGAATCTGATCCAGGTGGACAAGGGCGCGGACGGGGTGGTGCGTACCCGCATGCTTCTCCCGGTCGCCTTCGTGCCGATGCTGAGCGGGCTCCGGTGAGCGGGGACGGGCGGCGCGGGCTCGCCCTCGCGGTCGCGCTGCTCTCCGGGTCCACCACCGCCAACGAGATCCTCCTCGTTCGCCTCTTCGGCGTGGAGCACTTCCACCATTTCGCCACCATGGCCATCGGGGTCGCGCTTCTGGGGATCGGCGCGAGCGGCACGTTCGGTGCGCTCTTCCCGGTGCGCGACGTCGAGGGCGCCGAGCGCCGGCTTCGTGCGGCGGCCGCGGCCACGGCGCTCGCTCTGGTCGCCTCACCCTGGCTCGCGCACCAGCTGAACGTCGAGCCGACGCAGCTTCCCTTCGATCGCGGCCAGTGGCTCCGGCTGGCGGTGCTCGTCGCGGTCCTCGCCATTCCCTTCCTCGCCGGCGGCGTGGCGACACTGACCGCGTTCCTGCTCGCCCCCGAGCGGACCGGCCGCCTCTACGGCGCGAGCTTCGGGGGAGGGGCGCTGGGCGTCGTCCTCGCCTTGCTGGTGCTGTTGGTGCTCCCGCCTGCGCGGTCGCTGGTGATGCCGCCGCTCCTCGCCGCGCTCGCCGCGCTGGTGCTCGGAAGGTCGTGGGTGGGGCTGGGGGCGGGCGCGGCCGCGGCGGTCCTCTTCCTCGGACCGTCCTGGGACGCGCGCCTCAGTCCGTACAAGAGCCTGCCGCAGCTCTCGGCGCTCCCCGAGGCGCGCCGGGTCGCGGAGCGGTTCGGACCGCTCGGCTGGGTGCTGGCCATCGAATCGCCTTCCTTCCACCTTGCCCCGGGCCTGTCCCTGTCCTTCCGCGGTCCGCTTCCCAGGCAGACCGCGTTGCTCGTCGATGGGGACCTCGCCGGCGCGGCGACCGATCTGACCGACCCCGCCGCGGCCAGGGTTGCCGAGGCGCTCCCGGTGTCCCTGGCGCACGCGCTCGCTCCCCGGAGGCGCGTTCTCCTGCTGGGAGTGGGAGACGGGCTCGCGCTCGGAGCGGCGCTCGAGTCCGACGCCCGCTGGATCCTGACGCTCGAGCCCAATCCGGATCTTCTCCGGCTCACGCGGCAGCTCGCTCCACTCCGGTTCTGGCAAGCGGAGCGGGTGGAGGACCGCACCGGCAACGCACGCGGGCTGCTCGCCCGTGAGCGTTCCACCTTCGACCTGGTGGCGCTGGGGCCCAGCGTCGGACACGGAGCCTCCGTGGGCGGAGTCCGCGCACTCCAGGAAGACTTCCTCCACACCGTCGACGGCTACGAGCTCTTCCTCCGCCGCCTCGAGCCGGAAGGCGTGCTCTCGGTGACCACCTGGATCTCCACCCCTCCCCGGGAGAGCGTGCGGACCGTGCTCACCGCGGCCGCAGCGCTGCGGCGCCTCGGCCATCCCCCGGCGCTGAGGCTGGTCGTGGTGCGCAACTGGGGCACGGTGACGGTGCTGACCCGCTCCGTGGCATTCAGCGCGGGGGAGCTCGCTCGGCTGCGCGCCTGGGCCAGGGAGAGGTCCCTGGACGTCGACTGGCCTCCGGAGGAGAGCGCCACCGGCGTCCCGTTCAACGTGCTCGACGATGTCTCGCTCGGGAAGGCGGCCGCCGCGGCGAGCCGCTCCGAGCAGGACGTGGCCCGCTTCGCCGAGGACTACCCCTTCGACGTCGCTCCGGTCGACGACGCGCGGCCGTACCCGCACCACTTCCTGCGGCTGACCAGCCTTCCGGCGCTGATGCGAGGGGCCGAAGGTTCGTGGCTTCCGTTCGCCGAGTGGGGACCGTTCGCGCTGCTCGCCACCCTGGTCCAGACCGTGGGGGTGGCGGCGCTCCTCTTGCTGGTGCCGGTCGTGCTCTGGGGCCGGCGTGGCGAGTGGACCGCTCCGAGGTGGGTGGTGCTCGGCTACTTCGGTGCCCTCGGCGGCGCATACATGGCCGCGGAGATCGCCGCCATCCAGCAGCTCGGGTTGCTGCTGGGACACCCGGTCTACGCGGTGGCGGCGGTGCTGGTGATCTTCCTGGCCGGTTCCGGCGCGGGAAGTCTCTGGTCGGATCGCGTCTCGCCCGAGCGAGGCGTGCGGGTGTGCGCGCTCCTGGCGCTCCTCCTGGCCCTCGCGGCGCTCGCGCTGCTGCCGGTGGTCCACCTCCTCGCGCCGGCCGCGCCGCCCGTCCGGACGGTGGCAGTGCTGTGCAGCCTCCTCCCCCTCGCGTTCCTGATGGGGATGCCGTTCCCCCTCGGGCTCCGGCGACTGGTGCGCGACTCGGGGCCGCTGGCCTGGGCGTGGGCGTCGAACGGCTTCGCCTCGGTCGTCGCGGTGCCCCTCTCGGCCCTCCTCTCGCTCGAGCTGGGGTCGCGGGTGCTGTTCCTCGCCGCCGGGGTGGCGTACGCCCTGGCCGCCGTTGCCGCCGGCGTCGGTGCGGGGACCCGCGGCACGCGCGCAGCCTGAGCGAGCCTACCGGCGCCGCCTTCTGGCTCGCCCGCGAACTCCGAGACGCCGCATCATGGCGCGCACCGTGCCGCCCGGATCGGCCGCCTCGCCCCGGCCGACTGCGCCGAGCAGCTCCGCGGCCCGGGCAGCGTTCCCCCGGGAGAACGCCAGTGCCTGTTCCAGGGCGAGCCGCTCCAGCCGCTCCCTCTCCCGTCGCAGATCGAACTCACCGGCGGAGACCGCGCGCTCGAGCGCCGCGAGGTCGATGATTCCCCGCCCGTCTCCCTCCCGTCCTCCGAGGAGCCTGGGAGGTAGATCCGAGAGGAGCAGCTCGCTTCCGGCGCGCTTGGCCACCAGCGCTCCGAAGACCACGTTCCGCAGCTCGCGGACGTTGCCCGGCCAGCGATGGATGCGGAGTGCCTCCATCGCCTCTGGCGAGACGCTGCTCACTCTCCCGCGTTCCGCCGTCGCCGGCTCTTCCCGGTAGAAGCGCTCGATGAAGTGCTCCACCAGCCGCGGGATGTCGTCCCCGCGCTCGCGCAGGGGCGGCAGCTCGATGCTCACGATGGCAAGCCGCTCGTAGAGGTCGGCGCCAAAGGTCCCGGCCTCGATCAGCGGCCGGAGGTCGCGATTGGTGGCGGCCACCAGACGAAAGTCCACCGTGCGCGGCGTGGTGTCGCCGAGCCGGATCACGACGCGGTCCTCCAGGACCCGGAGAAGCTTCACTTGAAGGGCATGCGGCGTGTCGTCGATCTCGTCGAGGAACACCGTTCCTCCGGCGGCGGCGGAGACCAGCCCCTCGTGACCGTGCACTGCGCCGGAGAAGGCGCCGCGGGCGTAGCCGAAGAGCTCACCCTCCATGAGCTCGTTGGGGATGGCGCCGCAGTTGATCGCCACGAAGCGGCCCGACCGGCCCGACCAGGCATGCAGCAGGCGCGCCGCGACCTCCTTGCCCGTGCCGGTCTCGCCGGTGAGGAGCACTGGCATGGAGGTCCTCGCCGCCTGCGCAACCTGGCGGAGCACGCCGCGAGTCGCGGTGCTCTCCGCCACCACGTCCGGATCCTGCGGCGGCACCGGGCCGGGCTCGGAGAGCTCGGTGATGCGCCGGACCAAGAGATCTGCGGCGCCGGGCGCGCGTGCATCGACGATCGCGTAGCAGCCGGCGAGGGTGGCCGCGCGCCGGTCCGCCGGGCTCGCCGCGCCCGGGCACAGCCAGACCCAGGCCCCGGCCGGTCGAGGTGGCCCTGACCAACCCCGGCCGTGGACGACCGTCACCGGCGCGTCGGCCGAGCGAACGATGCCGCTGGCGATGAGGGCCTGCGCGACCCCCGGCGCCGGTGCACCGAGCCATCGGATGGCTGCCATGACCAACGTGAATCGAACACGGTCAAGACAGCAATGCAATCACGTGCCCTCTCGCAGGTCCTTTCCGACCCCTGCGTCCTTCCGGGCAGTTGGTCCGTGGCAGACCCGATGCACTCCTGGCCCTCCGGGAAAGGAGACAGATCATGGAACTGTTCGCCTGGCTGGACGTCCATCGGCTGTGGATCGCCTGCGGCCTGCTGTTCGGGACGGGCCTGGTGGTGCTGCTGCTCGGAACCTGGATCATCCCGGAGAACGCCTCGGGGCTGGTCGTGAAACGCTACGGCCCGGCCTTGCCGGCCGGGCGCCTCGTGGCCCTCGACGGAGAGGCGGGATACCAGGCCCGGCTGCTCTCGCCGGGGTGGTACTTCGGGCTGTGGCGCTGGGCATACCGCGTCCAGCGGATTCCCCTGGTGCTCGTCCGGCCGGGGGAGATCGGCCTGGTCGTTGCCGCCGACGGCAAGCCCATTCCCTCCGAGCGCATGCTGGGGCGCGAGGTGGCCTGCGCCGACTTCCAGGACGCGCGCGCCTTCCTCCAGGGAGGCGGGGAGAAGGGCCGGCAGCTGGCGACGTTGAAGGCCGGCGCCTACCGCATCAACCCCGCGCTCTTCACGGTCATCACCCCGGGTAACGCCGGCCAGCACGGGCTGGCCGCGGACAAGCTGAAGGTGTTCCAGGTGCCCTCCGACCGGATCGGCATCGTCACGGTGCTCGACGGCCGTCCCATCCCGCCCGGGGATCTGGCCGGACCGGTGGTCGTTGGTCACGACAGCTTCCAGAAGGGTCAGGCGTTCATCGATGCCAGCGGTTGCCGCGGGCTCCAGGAGGAAGTGCTGCTCTCGGGCTCGTGGAACCTCAATCCCTGGCTGGTCCAGGTGGAGCTCGTGCCCATGACCGAGATCCCCATCGGGTACGTGGGCGTGGTGGTCAGCTACGTGGGTCGCGAGCACCTCGACGTCTCGGGTGACGACTTCACCCACGGCGATCTGGTGGAGCGCGGCCGGAAAGGAGTGTGGAACGAGCCGCTGCTTCCCGGAAAGCACCCGGTCAACACGCGGGTGATGAAGGTCGAGCTGGTCCCGACGACCAACATCGTCCTCAACTGGGCGCAGCGCACGGAGGCCCACCACTATGACGAGCGGCTGAGCCCGATCACCGTCCGGAGCAAGGACGGCTTCAGCTTCAGCCTCGACGTGTCGCAGATCATCCACATCGGGATGAAGGCGGCGCCGCGGGTCATCTCGCGGGTCGGCTCGATGCAGAACCTGGTGGACCACGTGCTCCAGCCCACGGTGGCCAACTACTTCCGGAACTCGGCGCAGGAGGTGACCGTGCTCGAGTTCCTGTCGGCGCGCAGCCAGCGCCAGAAGGAGGCGTACGCAGACATCAAGACGGCGGTCGAGGCCTACGACGTGGAGTGCATCGACACCCTCATCGGCGACATCGTTCCGCCGCCGGAGCTGATGAAGACCCAGACCGACCGGAAGATCGCCGACGAGCTGCAGCGCACCTATGACATCCAGCGCGCTGCGCAGACGAAGCGCCAGGAGCTGGAGCGGGAAACCGCCGTCGCCAACATGCAGGCCGAGGTGGTGCGGAGCGAGCAGATGGTCCGCATCACCGAGCGCCAGGCCCAGGCGACCGCCGAGCAGGCCAAGGGCGAGGCCGCGGCGATGAAGTCGCGGGCCGAGGCCGAGGCGGCCTCCCTGCGGTTCCGCGCGCAGGCCGAGGCGGATGCCCAGCGGCTCCGGGGCGAGGCCGAGGCCGCGGCGACGCGAGCCACCGGCGAGGCCCGGGCGGATGCCTATCGCCAGGGCATCGCTGCGGTCGGTGCGGAGGGCTTCACCGCCATCCAGATCGCCGGCGTGCTCGCCGAGCACGGGGTGCGGCTGGTCCCCGACATCGCCGTGAGCGGCGACGGCGCGTCGGGTGGACTGGCCACGGCCATGCTCGGCCGCGTCCTCGCCGGCACCTCCCGGGTGGAGAACGGAAAGTGACGGCGCTCCTACCCCCGCGTTTCGAGCCCCACCGGGCAGCTGACCCCGGTGCCCTCGAGACCGCAGTACCCGCCCGGATTCTTGGCCAGGTACTGCTGGTGGTAATCCTCGGCGTAGAAGAACTCCGGCGCCTCGCGGATCTCGGTGGTGATGCGGCCGTGCCCGGAGGCGGTGAGGACCTTCTGGTAAGCCTCGCGCGAGGCCTCGGCGGCCCGGCGCTGTTCCTCGCCAAAGGTGTAGATGGCGCTCCGGTACTGCGTGCCCGCGTCGTTGCCCTGGCGCATGCCCTGGGTGGGATCGTGCTCCTCCCAGAAAGAGCGGAGCAGCCGCTCATAGGAGATGACCTTGGGGTCGAACACCACCAGCACCACCTCGGCGTGTCCGGTGCGGCCCGAGCAGACCTCGCGGTAGGTGGGGTTGGGGGTGGGGCCGCCGGCGTAGCCGACCGCGGTGACGGTGACGCCGGGGAGCTGCCAGAAGAGGCGCTCGGCGCCCCAGAAGCAGCCCATGCCGAACACTGCCTTTTCCTTGTCGAGCCAGGGCCCGACGAGAGGCGCCCCGTTCACGAAGTGCTTCTCGGGGACGGGCAGCGGTGTGCTCCGGCCCGGGAGGGCCTCGGCGGCGGTGGGGAGGGAAAGCTTGGCGTTTCGCGATTCGAAGTAACCCATTGCGTTCACTTTGTAAGGCGCGCCGGAAAGGCGTGCCAGACTCCCTCACTACGCGGAGAGCTCCGATGAAGTTACGTGTTCTTGGCCCCTACCTGCTGCTGCTGCTGCCGGCGATTGCGCTGGTGCTGTTTGCCGATCGCTTCCCCTCACCGATGCCCGTCCACTGGGACATGTCGGGCAGACCGAACGGGTACTTCCCCCGCACACCGGTGGCGATGGCGTTCCCCCTTTTCCTCTTCGGAGGAATCATGCTGCTGCTGGACGGCATCGTCGGCGCAGGCGCGCGGACCGGTCCGCGGGGGAACACCGAGGGCGTCCGCCGGCTTCTGGCTCCCATCCGGTGGGTCCTTGCCCTCACCGCGTTCCCCGCCGCATTCGCCCCGCTCTGGGGGCCCACGCCGGTCCTGGTCATGGCCGGGCTGATGGTCCTGGTGGTGATCGTGCAGGTCGCGCGGTCGCCGCGGCTCGTCCAGGCTGCTCCCCAGGACTGGCGAGGAGGGCTGTTCTACGCGAACCCGGAGGACCCGCGGCTCGTGGTCCCCAAGCGGTACGGCATCGGGTGGACCTTCAACTACGCCCGGCCCGCGGCCTGGGTCGTGACTGCGGTGCTCCTCCTCGGGCCACTGGCCGTCGTCGCCGCCGTGATGCTCCGGGTGGGGTACCGCTGAGAGGCCGGCGCCGCCGCGCGCGACGGCGGGTCCGGTGCGCACCGTTCGGTTCAGCCGGGACGTCCGTGAGGGGGCGTGCTCAGCCGTCGTGCAGCTCCGCCGCGTAGGCGAGCGCGACCGCCTCGTGGATGCCGGCCAGCTCCGCGGCGTTCTTCAGGAGCCGGCGTGCGTCCGCCGCGTCCAGCGGCGCCGGAGGCCTCCGCGCGCATCGCCGGTGCGCCGCCGCGGTCAGGGCGCCAAGGAAGGCAAGCGTCGGCTCACGCTGCTCGGCCCGGATCGTCATCCAGTCCAGCCGGTCCTCCTGGGGGGTGAGCCGACGCACCAGCAGCCCGCGGCCCACCGCCCGGACGTTTCCGAGCATCACCGGCGGGGACCCGAGGAGGGTCCGCAGCGCGTTCGCCACGCGCCCGGGGCCGGGATCCATGGGATGGGTGGCGAAGGCTGTGCCGGCGGACTCGGCCATCTCCTTCATGTCGAACATCCACGCGCCGTCCACCGTTCCGTGCCCTTCCGCGAGGACCGCCACCCGAAAACGGCCGAGGCTGCCGAGCCCGGCGACGCGGAAAGCCACGTCGAGCACGGTGAAACGCTCCGGGGGATGCCCCTGCTGTTTCGCCTGTTCGGCCGCGAAGCGCCGGAACGCACGCGCGCACGCCGCCTGCGTGTCCCGTGGCAGCTTGAGGAAGTTGTCGCCGATCCGGAACCGCCGCCGGTCGCCGACCGCCACCGTGCGCTTCTCGAGCAGCTCACGGCGCTTCCGGGCACCGACCCGGGCCAGCAGCTCGGAGACCGGCGCCGGGGCCTTCACGGGCCTGCCACCACCGCGCCCCCGCCGATAGCCGTCCAGGAGCGCTCCGGCCAGCTCCAGTCCCCCGGCGGGGGCGCAGCCCCAGCCACGAGCCGCGAGGAGGACGCTGGTGAGAACCCGCAGCACGTCCAGATGCAGGTACCCGAAGAAGGACTCGTCCGCGTCGTTGATGTCGAACACCACGCGGTCCTGCCGCGAGGGGCGGTCAGGCCGGTACGCGCCGAAGTTCTCGAGATGGAGGTCTCCGCAGAGAAGACCTTCGTCCTCGGGCCCGCGCGCCAGACGCGGCGCGTTCCGGAGCACCCGGTAGAAGAGCGGCGCCGAGCCCCGGAGGAAAGCGAAGGGCGACGTGGACATCCGCGCCTGCTTCCGCGCGAGCAGGACCGGCGGCATTCGCCGCATGAGCTCGCGGTCGCGTGCCCGCTGCCAGCGGGCCAGCTCGAACGGTCGGAGCTTCCGGAGCGGGTCGGTCATCGCGGTCGTCCCCGGCACCGTTCTCAGGAGGTCGATCGGGCCCGCAGGGCATCGGCGAGCACCGCCGCCTCGTTCGCGCGGAAGCGCGCCTCGGTCCGGAGCGACGGAGGCGTGGCGGATCGTTCCTCGGTCTCCGTCCAGAGCGCCTTCCGCCGCTCGCACTCCGCCACGCAGGCGAGCCGCTCCTGGCGGACGGCGGTCCTGAGCGCCGTCTCCAGCCGGTGGGCGACATCCTCGGCGCCCGAGCCGCCGAGCCCGGGATGGGCGCGCAGCACGTCGCGGGCGGTCATCGCCGCGACCGCGGCGAGCGAGAGCTCTTCCATGGTCTGCCTCCCGGTGGGTTCCGATCCTCGAAGACTCGGCGGAGCACCGCCTGCATCGCGGCGGAGATGCCGAGCGTCGAGGCCTCCTCCGCGCTCACCCAGCGGGCCCCGTCGGGCGGCTCTAGCCCCTCCACCGCGAAGACGTCGAGCGTGAGCGCGCGGTGACTCAGCGTCCGCTCCACCCGTCCCAGCCGACGCGGGGCGGGGCCGACCTCCGGCCAGCGGGCGCGCAGGGCCTCGACCTCGGTCCCCGGCTCGCACTCCACGCCCGGGAGCTCCCAGAGCCCACCGAAGAGTCCGGTCCCCTCGCGGCGAACGAGCAGCACCGCGTCGTCCCGCCGGACGGCGGCCAGGGCGAGGTGCAGGCCCCGCCGCCGCGGCGGCGTCTTCGGGGCGGGGATGTCCGCCACCCTGCCCGAGCCGAGGGCGGCGCAGCGCGCGCGCACCGGGCAGAGCAGACAGGTCGGCTGCTCCGGGCGGCACACCGTGGCCCCGAGCTCCATCAGCGCCTGGTTCCAGTCGCCGGGCCGCTCCCCCTCGACCAGCGTCGCGGCGAGCTCCCACAGCCGCTTCTCGCGCGCGGCATCGCCGGTGGGGCCCTCGACGCCGAACAGCCGCGCCAGTACGCGGGCGACGTTCCCGTCCACCAGCGGGACCGTGCGGTCGAAGGCAATGGAGGCCACCGCGCCCACGGTGTATCGGCCGAAGCCGGGGAGCGCGCGGAGCGCCTCGACGTCGTGGGGGAGCCGTCCGCCGTGCCGCTCCAGCACCGCACTGGCGGCGCGGTGGAGGTTTCGCGCCCGGGCGTAGTACCCGAGTCCGCGCCAGGCAGCGAGCACCTCGTCGAGGCTCGCCCGGGCGAGCGCGGCCACGTCGGGGAAGCGGGCGAGGAACGCGCTCCAGTAGGGCAGCACCACCGAGACCTGCGTCTGCTGGAGCATCACCTCGCTCACCCAGATGGCGTACGGGTCGCGAGTGCGACGCCAGGGCAGGTCGCGGGCCTGCGCGTCGTACCAGCGGAGGAGCGCACCACGAAGCTCGTCGAGGGCGGAGTTGCGAGCCAGGCGGGCAGGCTGGTTCCGCCCCCTGCTGACAGGGCCCCGGGCTACAGTCCTCTTCATACCGGGATGGGCCAGAACGTCCTCACCAACGATTTCAGCTGGTCGAAGAGCCGCCACGAGAAGTTCCAGGATTGCCGGCGGGCGTACTACCTCCATTACTACGGCAGCTGGGGCGGCTGGGAGGACGAGGCACACCCGGAGCTTCGCCAGCTCTGGATCCTGAAGAAGCTCGCCAACCGCTTCAACTGGGCCGGCAGCGTGGTGCACGCGGCGATCAAGGACGCGTTGCTCGAGGTCCGGGCGGGGCGCCGACCGGACCCGGCGAGGGCCATCAGCCGGGCGCGCTTCATGATGCGGGAGGACTACAAGCACTCGCGGGCCCGGGCCTACTGGAAGGAGCGGCAGCGGCTCGAGTTCATGGGCCTGATGGAGCACGAGTACGGCGAGCCGCTGGAGAACAGCGAGTGGAAACGTGTCTGGGACGGCGTCGAGGCGGCGCTGACCTGGTTCTTCCAGTCGCCCTGGCTCGAGCGGGCGCGCTCGCTCCAGCCGCAGCAGTGGCTGGAGGTGGACGAGGGGGCAGACCACAGCTGGTTCGAGATGGACGGGGTGAAGATGTTCGC
Source organism: Myxococcota bacterium (assembly GCA_046732375.1). GTDB lineage: Bacteria > Myxococcota > Myxococcia > Myxococcales > Myxococcaceae > RPRB01. The sequence goes on along the minus strand of JBKPMY010000330.1, from coordinate 3,154 downwards.
CATCCCGGACTTCGCCTTCCGCGACGACGCCGGTCACATCACGGTCGTCGACTGGAAGACGGGTACGGTGCACACTGGCTACGAGGACCAGGTCGTCGGCTACGCGCTGTATCTCGCCCATCGTCACCGCGTGGAGCCACAGCAGATCCATTGCCGGCTGGTGTTCCTCAACGTCGGGCAGGAGGTCGAGGTCCCGGTCGACGCTCAGACCATCCAGCACTTCTCGCTCAAGTTTCGCGAGTCGGTGCAGCGGATGCGCGAGCTCCTGGTGAACGCTGCGGCGAACACCCCACTGGACTCGGCGCAGTTCCCGATGACCGAGGACCTCACCCAGTGCGCTCGCTGCGCGTTCCGCCGGGCCTGCGGCCGCGAGAGCGTGACCTTCGCCTCGCTCGCCCCGAGCGCGTCGGCCGCCTGAGCCGACGGAGCGCTCCGCGGGCAGGGAGTGCGCCTCAGCGCCCGTGAGCGATGCGGCGGACGACCACGCCGGCGGCGTTCATCCCGAAGACGCTGGTGACGAATCCCACGCTCCCGTTTACCTGGGTACGGTGATCGCAGGTGTGGAAGTCGTTCTCCCGGCTCGGGCACACGCAGAGGAATCCGTCGGTCGCCGCGTCGTAGGTGAGCGGCACCGGCGTGCGCGGCGGCTCGACCGAGTAGACGGCGGTGATGCCGGTCCGCCGCTCGGTGTCGACGCCGTACTTGCGACGGAGCAGCTTCCGGACGTCCTTGGCAAAGGGGTCCATGATGGTCTCTGACAGGTCGTCGACCCGCACCGCGGTCGGGTCGAGCCGGCCGGCCGCGCCCATGCTGCTGACCACGGGGAGCCCGAGCCTCACGCAGCGGTGCAGGAGGTGCAGCTTGGCCTTCACGTTGTCGATGGCGTCGACGACGAAGTCCCATCCGGGCTGCAGCAGCTGCTCGGCGGTCTCCGCCCGGTAGAACTCGGCGACCGCCTCCACCCTGCAGTCCGGGTTCACGTCGCGGCAGCGCTGGGCCATCAGCTCCGCCTTGCTCTTCCCCACGGTGCGAACGGTGGCGTGGAGCTGGCGGTTGAGGTTGGTGACGCAGACCTCGTCGAAGTCCACGAGCGTGAGCTGTCCGATGCCGCTGCGGACCAGCCCCTCCACCGCGTAACTGCCCACGCCGCCCAGACCGAAGACGATGACCCGTGCCCGGGCGAGACGCTCCATGGCCTCGTCGCCGAGGAGCCGGCCGGTGCGGTCCCAGCGGCGCGAGAGCCGGAAGGTGCGTGCGGTCTCGGCGGGCGAGGGCCCGGAGGGAGTGGGGTAGAGCGAGGGAGCGGTCATGCGCGGCCTTCTCTAGCGCGTCCGCGCGCGCGATGCGCGGCGAGGCCACTCGAGGCTCACTCGCCTCGACGGAAGGCCGGAAAGAGCTGTCGGGCGTTCTCCGTGACCAGCGCTCCCGTCTCCTCCACGCGCTCCCCGAGGGCCCTCGCGGCCGCCTCCACGACCTGGACCAGGAACGCGGGCTCGTTCCTTCCACCCCGGTGCGGTGCCGGAGCCTGATCGGGCGCGTCGGTCTCCACCAGGAGCCGCTCGCGCGGGGTGACCCGGAGCGCCTCCACCGGTCTCCGCGCCTCGGGCCAGCTGACCGGACCGGCGAAGCTCAGATGACAGCCGCGCGAGACGTACGCCGCCACGCGGCCCGGTCCACCGCTGTAGCTGTGAAGCACCAGGCCCGCTTCCGGCAGCGCCGTCCGGCCAAGCCATTCCTCGAGGACCGGATGCGCCCGCTGGCAGTGCACGAGGAGGGGAAGGCCGTGCTTCCGGGCGAGGCGGGCGTGCTCGTCGAGCAGGTGGACCTGTCGCTCCATCGGAGCCCCTTCCGCGCTCGGCCCGTCCAGGCCGCACTCCCCGACTGCCACGGCGACACCGGCGGCGAGGAGCGCGTCGAGACGCTCGAGGGCGGGTCCGTCTTCCGCCTCGGGGAGCTCGGGGAGCAGCTGGGGGTGGATGCCGAGCGCGACCTGGATCCGCCCGTCGCGGGGGGGAAGCCGGAGCAGTGCGTCCCAGGGGTCGGGACCGATCGCGGGAACCAGGATGCCTTCCACCCCGGCGGCCCAGGCGCGGTCGAGCACCGCGGCGCGGTCCGCGTCGAAGCGGGAGACGTCCAGATGGCAGTGGGTGTCGATCAGCCGGCCAGCCCTCGTGCAGGACGCCCGACGCTAGGCCGGCCGGCAGCTACTGGACCAGGACGATGCGCGCGTGCGCGGCGCGGCCGATCTCGCGGGAGGAGAGCAGGCGCGCGACGTCCTTCACTTCGTTCCCCACGGTGTCGAAGGCCGCGGCGATGAGCTCTCCGAGCGTTGTCTGCACGGCAGCGTGGTGCTCGCTGGCCTTCTGCTTCAGCCGCTGCAGCCGCGTGCCCTTCTTCGACTTGCGCATGTTCCCTCCAGTCGGTGCCGGTGCCTCGTCCGGCCAAAGCTGCCTGTAGCCGTAGCAGGCGCCGTGCCGTCCCGAGCCCCGGGGAGAACGTGTGTCCTTCCGCGGAGTCCGTGACAGCGGCCCCCCCGCACCCGGCCACCGCCTGTCGTTTCTTCAGACAGCGCTGCCGCCCCGCTTGATCACGGGGCATGCACGTCCCTCGTTGAAACCACAGGAATTTCCCCCTCCCGATTGACGGGGTGGGGTGGTACGCCCTCCCACCCAAATGCGGATGCACGTCCTCTTTCACGACAATTGCTTCGACGGGGCGGCCAGCGCCGCGGTGTTCTCGCGCTTCTACCGGGAGCGCATTCGCCCGGACGCGACGCTCAGCTACCAGGGACTGTCACATCAGGCCGGTGGCGCCCCTGTGTCGGACTCGGCATTCCAGGGGGACGAGAACGCCATCGTCGACTTCCGCTACAGCCAGTCGCCGAAGCTGACCTGGTGGTTCGACCACCATGCGTCAGCGTTCCAGAACGACGGGGACGCGGCGCACTTCCTCGCCGACACCAGCGGTCGGAAGTTCCACGACGCACGGCGGAAGAGCTGCACCGTGTACATCGCGGACGTCGCGCGAGCGCGCTTCGGCTTCGACCCCGGCCCGATGACCGAGCTGCTGGAGTGGGCGGAGATCATCGACGGCGCCCAGTTCCCGAGCCCACAGATGGCGGTGGGACTGCGCGAGCCCGCGCTGCAGCTGATGA
>JBKPMY010000329.1:0-4213 GCA_046732375.1 Myxococcota bacterium | reverse complement strand
GTGGCGGAGAGCGTGCCCGGCGCTCCCGGCGGCGTGGTGTCCGGCACCGGGGTGGTGGCGGTGGCGACCGGCGAGTAGCCGCCCATGTTCCCGGCGAGATCGGTTGCCCGCACCCGGTAGCTGTAGGTGTTGCCCGCGGTGACCCCGGTATCGCTGAAGGTCACCACGCCTCCGGCCAGCCCGGCGATCTGGGTGAAGATGGAGCAGCCGGCGCCCTGACAGCGCTCGACGAGGTAGCCGGTGACGCCGACGTTGTCGGTCGCGGCGCTCCACGACAGGTCCACCCGGCTGCTGCTGAAGGCCGAGGCCGAGAGGCTCGCCGGCGCTGTGGGGGGCGTGCTGTCCGGCAGCGTGGTGGCGCTGGAGATGTTCGAATACGGGCCGAGGTTGCCGGCCACGTCCGTGGCGCGCACCCGGTAGGAGTAGGAAGTGCTCGGCGCGAGCCCGGAATCGCTGAAGGTCGTTCCGGTGCCGGCGGGAGCCGCGATCTGCGTGAAGTTCGAGCAGCCCCCGCCGACGCAGCGCTCGATGAGGTAGCCGGTGACGCCGAGGTTGTCGGTGGCCGCGCCCCAGGAGAGATCGATCCGTGCGCTGGTGGCCGCGGTGGCGGAGAGGACGCCGGGAGCCGACGGCGGCTCCGCGTCGGTCGGCGCTCCGCGGAAGGCCACCAGCTGCATCACCCACGGAGAGCCGCTGCTCACGGCGGCGGTGGCACGGTAGGTACCGGTGGTGCTGACGATCCGGTCCTCGGCGATGTCGGTGTTGGGCCAGGTGATGATGCGGTTGGTCCATCCCGTGCCCGGCGCGCTCGTGGTGCCGGTGGTCATGTTCGCGCCGAAGAGCAGGTCGTTGGCGTTGGTGGTGGTGGCCGGGCCGCTGTCGCTCGTCCCCGCGGTGCCGCTCGCCCCGGCCACCGCGTCGACCGGGTTGCTCGCGTCGATGCCGCTGTACTCGAGGACGCGGACGTCGACGAAGACCGCCGCCCTGGAGAACACCACCTTCACCGTGTTGGCGTTGGCCGCCGCGGCCTTGATGTTCCCCGAGTAGTAGATGGACTGGGTGAGCGCGCCCGGCCACGACGTCGGGCCCACCGCACGGGTGTAGACGTTCCCCGAGGTGTCGGTCACCGAGGTGACCGTGGCGCTGGTGTCGTTCCAGCCCACGGCGACGACGTTGAAATTCCCCTGCGTCTGCGCCGCCACGTACTTCACGTTCACCGTCGACGTGTCCGACTGAGGCGTGGCGTAGGAGAGCTGGATGAACTGAATCCCGGTGCCGAGCGCCTGCGTGCGCCGCCCCTCGCCGAAGCTGGTGGTGCTCCGGGTCTCTCCATCGTGGTGCTCGAGCGAGCCGCTCTGATTGCACGCCGTCGCTCCGGCGATCAGCGCGCTCGCGAGAAGGAGGGGAAGCGAGGACGCGCGCAGGTGGCGCGAGACGGCGCGGGTGCGAACTGCCTTCATGTGCGCTCTCCCGGGGAAGAAGGCTCCCTCGTGCGGTGGCCGCGCACGGGAACCGAGCATGTACAGCGATGTCATCGTGCCCGAGTGCAGGCGACGCTGCGAGGCCTTTGCTCACGGGGTCAATGCTGACCGCGGGTCAGCCGCGACACGCCACTGATGCTCGTCGTCGGATCGTCACCGACGAGGAGAAGGCGCCGCCCCCGCCGCCGGGCGGCGATGCCATCGAGCGGCGAGGACATCGACGTGGAGCGTCCGGGCCCGGGCCCGCAGCGACGGGGAGGCCGTGCTCCGCGCGACGGTGAGCCCGGGCCGACCTCTCGGCGCCTCCGCCCGCTCGCTCGCGCCGGACGCTGATGCGCCGCGGTCAGGGTTGCACGAACGGAGTTCCTGCCTCGTACCGGGCGCGTGCCGGCAGCGTGTAGAGCTTGGTCGCGCCGGTCGGGTCCACCCAGGGCCAGGGATAGCCGCGCCCGGCGTTGAAGAAGGCAGGCTTCTGAGCCAGGTACAGCGAGGCTGGCAAGTTTCGATCGCCGATCGCCGGATCCCAGATCACGGAGCTGGTGACGTAGTCGAAGTTGCCGTGGCGCAGCGTGGTGGCCTTCACCCGTGCGTCCGTGGGGTAGGGCGCCCAGTCGTCCCAGCCGAGCATGTAGATGGCCGGGGTATCCATGTCGCCCGACTCGTAGACCCAGCCCGCCATCTGGCCGGCGACGCCCATCACGTTGCCGACGAAGCTGTGCCAGCAGGAGTAGTAGGTCGCCCCGGCGCACCGCCGCGGTCCGTTCCCGCCGGCAGCGTCGTTGAAGTCGCGCCGCGTCCCGACGAGGTGGTTCCGGAAGACCGTATGGTAGATGGAGTTGCCGTGGGTCTTGTCCGAGTCCCAGTTGAATCCCTGGTTGCCCTCGAACAGGACGTGATGCGGGCCCACCATGTGTGAGGCGTTCAGCCCCACCTCGATCCAGCGGCTGTTGGTGTTGATGTACCCGTCGTCCACGTAGTTGTAACCGAACACCGAGGCGGTCCCCGCCGAGCGGGCGACCATCACCTTGTTGGCCTTCAGGACGATGGAGTTCTCCACCAGCACCTCGGAGCTGCCGTCGGAGAGGCTGATCGCGTAACCGGCGCCGCCGGGCTGCGCCCACGCGGCGTCGTGGACGTAGGAGTCGCGGATCTCCACCCGGAAGCTCCGCTCCACCGCGAACCCCTCGTCGTGCCACACCGAGCTCTCGATCCGCTTCGCCCAGCAGCCCGCGGACCAGTGGAAGCGGATGTTGCCCTGGTCGCCGCCGATGACCGAGAGGTCCTCGATCCCCGCCCCGACCGTGAACGGGTAGCCGAAGCTGGAGAGCTGGGCGTTGTGCGAGGTGCGGTACGAGATGTGAATGGGAGTGTTGAAGTAGATGGTGTTCCCGCTGATGCGATCGATCTGCTTGATCTCGTTGGTCGGGCGATCGTCGCGGCTGAACCAGCCCAGCGCGTCGGGGTAGGGATCGTCGGTCCCCTGCGGCGGGTTGTGGCGCTGCCACACGACGCGGAAGTCGGCCGAGGCCCAGATCTGTCCGCGGCCCGCGGGATCCGGGTGCCAGCCGGCGCCGGAAAGCTCGTCCAGCAGGACGATCTGCCCGGCGCTGAAGGCGCCGGCGTTGCCGACCGTGACCGAGTAGGAGCCCTTCGCCGCGTCGGCGGAGAGGTTGACCGAGCTTCCGCCGTTGTTGTCCCAGCGGGCCGGCCCGATGATCACCAGCGGCGAGGGGTTGGGGCCGGTCTGCTCCTGTCCAGGCTTGGCGCCATCGGTCTTCTGCAACGTGGTCGCGCCCGGGCCCGCGCCGCGCAAGGTGATGCCCTTGTTGATCAGGAGGTATCTGCCGCCGTTGATGGTGAAGGTCCCCGAGGAGAGCTGCACCACCTGTCCTGCGGGACAGGCGTTGATCGCCGCCTGGATCCCGCTGGTGGCGTCGACGCTGCCGTTTCCGTAGGTCGAGGCATTCACCGTGGCGCAGACCTGTGTCCGGGCGGGCACGCCGCCCGGCACGCCCGGCGCCCACACCGTGCGGCGATCCGGATCGAGGATGCTGGACGTCTGCACGCTCACCGTGGAGCTGTCCGACCGGGATGGATCGGCGACGCTGGTGGCGACGACGTGAAAGGTGCCGGTGCCGGCCGGTGCGGTGTACCTGCCGCCGGAGTCGATGCTCCCGCCCGAGGCTCCCTCCTGGACCGACCAGGTCACGGGGGTGGACTGCCCGCTCCCTGTCCCGGTCACCGTGGCAGTGAAGGACACCGTGCCCCCGGGGCTGACCGAGGCGCTGGCCGGGGATACCGAGACGGTGATCACCGGTGGTGCGGTGACGGTGACGGTCGCGATCGCCGAGCGGGAGGGGTCCGCGACGCTGGTGGCGACGACGTGGAACGTGCCCGCGCCGGCCGGGGCGGTAAAGCGGCCTCCGGAGTCGATGCTCCCGCCGGCGGCCCCCTCCTGGACCGACCAGGTGACGGCCGTGGACTGGCCGCTGAGCGTCCCGGTGACGGTGGCGGTGAAGGAGATCGCCCCTCCCGCCTGGACCGACGTGCTGGCCGGCGAGATCGAGACGGCGATCACCGGGGCGGTGACGGTGACGGTCGCGATCGCCGAGCGGGAGGGGTCGGCGACGCTGGTGGCGACGACGTGGAACGTGCCGGTGCTGGCGGGGGCCGTGTAGCGGCCGCTGGAGTCGATGTTCCCGCCCGCTGCGCCCTCCTGGACGGACCAGGTG
>JBKPMY010000328.1:0-30702 GCA_046732375.1 Myxococcota bacterium | reverse complement strand
GCGCAGGGGCGCCGCACGTCCATGCTCAGCGCCGCGCGTCGCGCGCACGCGTGACCAGCCCGCGGTAGACCCCGAGCTGAAGGGGCATCGACTGGAGCAGCAGCTCCGGGTGCCACTGCACCCCGACGGCGAACGCGCCGTTGCTCGACTCGATCGCCTCCACCACCCCGTCGGGGGCGACCGCGCTCACCACCAGTCCCTCCCCCAGCCGCGAGACCGCCTGGTGGTGCGTCGAGTTCACCATCAGCTGCCCGCGCCCCACGAGCTCCGCCAGTACCGTCTCCTCCCGCACCTCCACCGGATGCGAGGGGTGCGTCCGGTCGTGCGCCTGCTCGTGGTTGCGGGCCTCGGGAAGGTCGCGCTGGATGTCCTGGAACAGCGTGCCGCCCAGCACCACGTTGAGCAGCTGCATGCCGCCGCACACGCCGAGCACCGGCATGTTCCGCCGGAGCGCCGCCTGGAGCATCGCGGTCTCGAACCGGGTCCGAGCCGGCTTGAGCGTTCCCAGCCCGTCGCGGGCAGCCTCCCCGTAGGCCTCGGGCGGGACGTCGAACGCGCCTCCCGTCACCACCAGGCCGGAGATGCGGTCGAGGAACGCGTCGATCATCCCCGGGTCGGTCGCCAGCGGGAGCACCATGGGCAGCCCGCCCGCACGGAACACCGCCTCGGCGTAGGGGGACTTCAGCACGTAGCGCGAGGGAGCCTCGCCACCGGCCGCGTCCTCGACGTCCGGGGTCAGACCGATGGTGGGCCGGCGCACGACGTGTCCGTGAGGCTTCACCTGAGGTCCTCAGTCTCCCCCAGAAGGAAGGCTCGTTGCAGCGCCTGGACGCGCGAGGCCGGGTCCTCCCCCGACCAGAGGTCGGACACGACCGCCACCCCGTGCACCCCCGTGCGGGCGACCGCGCTGACCGTCTCCAGCCCGATCCCCCCGATGGCCACCACCGGGACCGGGCTCCCCTGCACCTCGCCCCGGAGCCGCTCCAGACCCAGCACCGGAGCCGGTACCTCCTTCGTCCGGGTGGCGAAGACCGGCCCGAGCCCCACGTAGCTCGCCCCCCCCGCGGCCGCCTCGCGGGCCCCCGTCGCCCCGCGGACCGTGACCCCCAGGAGCCGGTCCGGGCCGAGCAGCCGCCGCGCCTCCGACGGAGGGAGGTCCTCGTCACCGAGGTGCACCCCGTCGGCTCCGGAGAGGAGCGCCCAGTCCACCCGGTCGTTCACCAGCGCCACCACCCTCGCCTGCTGGAGCGCCTCCACCGCCTCGCGCACCGCCTCCCACGCCGCCCGACCCACCGCGCGCTTGCACCGGACCTGCGCGACGCGGACCCCGGCGCGGGCCAGCACCCGCGCCTGCTCGGCCAGCGTCAGATCCGCACGCGCGCCGTCGTCCACCACGGCGTACAGCCCTCTCGGCAACCTCACGGCGCTCACGCGATGTCCTCTCCCGGGAGAGGGTTGTTGACGACCGGAGGGCCGCCCGTCAAATTCGCCCGCCATGGCCGAGCCTCTCGACCCGAAGAACATCGACAAGCGCACCGCAGCCCGGTACCTCGCCCAGGGAGAAGTCGACGAGAAGGCCTGGGAGCGCTACCTCAAGTCCCTTCCCGACGTCTCTGAGAAGGCCGCCCAGGTGGAGACCGTCATGGCCGACACCGACGACTTCCCGGACGACGAGACCGACGAGGAGTGACGGCGGTGGCCTCCGACGAGCGCGCGCGCGGTGAGACGTTCGTGCTCGAGCGCGGCGGACAGGCCATCGACTTCACCACCGTTCTGCTGGGATTCGCCTCCTCGGCGCTCATCCACATGGGCGTTCAGGCGAATCCCGAGTCGGGGACCGTGAACAAGGACCCGGCGCTCGCGCGCGAAGTCCTCGATCTCCTGTCCCTGCTCCGGGAGAAGACCCGCGGGAATCTCACCGTCGAGGAGGAGCGCTTCTTCGACTCGCTTCTCACGGACCTCCGGCTCAAGTTCGTCGAGGCGTTTCCCCGTTGACTGCGCCGCGGTCCGCGGTTGGCTCGCAGGCGCGGGCCGTGGCCATCATCTGCATGCTGGTGTCCGGCGCGTCCGGGGCAGCCTCGGTGAGCGCGGCCATCGGCCTGTCCGACCGTGGGATCCGGAGCACCGAGTCGCTTCCCCGGGGCACCCCGACCGCGGACCTCTTCGCCAAGCTGGCGGAGGCCCACGCCCGGGCCTCTCAGCCGGATCGGCACGCCCGGGCGGCGCTGCTCGTGGTGCTGGCCATCTCCATGTTCTTCACCTTCGTCTCCGCGGGGAGGGTGCTCCGGCCGGCGGGGCTTCCCCGGGAAGGAATCCGGCGTCTGCTCTGCGGCGCGGCCCTGGTCTCGGCCATCCTGCGGACGGTCGACGGCGCGGCAGACGCCGCGTTCGCTCTGCGCTTCGCGCGGCTCGCCACCCAGGTGCTCCCCCCCGGCCAGCAGGTCCCGTCCGATTCCGGCCTCGCCCCGACGTTGACCCTGGGCACCTCCATCCTCCAGACCGTGCTCGTGGCCGCGACCCTGGCCATTGTCGCCCAGTACTTCCGCTCGGCCAGGGTGAAGGCCTGGGCGGCGCTTCAGGACGAGGCACCGCGCTAGCGTCTCGTTCCAGGGGAGGACGGCGGAGTGATGCGGGCCGGCGTGGACGAGGCGGCACTTCGGGCGGTCATCACCTACAAGTGGGTCAAGGGCGCGGCGGAGCTCCTTCTCTTCCTCGGGCTCGCGCTCACCCTCGCCTTCGGCTGGAAGGACGAGCTCGCCGAGTGGGCGCACGAGTTCCGGGACAACTCCACCCGCGCCTACGCGGTCCTTCTCGGCCGGGCGCTCGAGCAAGCGACGACACCGCGCGGCCTCCACATCACCCTCGCCGCGCTCCTCCTGGACGGCATCCTCACCCTCTTCGAGGGCTGGGCCCTGCACCGGCGCCGGCCCTGGGGTGCCTGGGTGGTCGTCGCCGTGACGGGCTCGCTCCTTCCCTTCGAGGTCTTCGAGATGTTCCACCGGTTCCGGTGGGGGCGGCTGGTCGTCCTGCTGCTCAACGTCGCGGTGGTCGCGTTTCTGATCGTGCACGCGCGCGCTCAGGCCAGGAGCTTCGAAACGGAGGCCGTCAGCCCCGCGGGTCGGCCGCCTGGCCGCTGAAGAGCGGCTCGAGCACGGCCGGGGCGTCGACATCGAGCGGGAGGAGTACGCTCCGGGCGCGGGGCAGCCGGAGCACCTCCCGGCGGGAAAGCCCGAGGAGTCGCGCCAGGTGACCCATCGGCCAGCGCTCGCGCAGCTTCTCGAAGGCCTCCTCGGAGAGCTCGTCCTCGTCGACCTCCACGTCCGCGTAGCAGAGCGTCTCCCCGCCCACCCGGTGCCCGCCGCCATAGGTGACCACCTGCTCGAGCTCGTCCGGGTCGAACACGTAGGCGTGGACCGTCACCCCGAGGGCGGTGGAGAGCTGGGCCGCCAGCACGTGGTGCCGGCCGTACCAGTGGGCCCCCCGCCGGCCATAGGTGTGCGGAGCGTCGTAGGCGAAGCGGACCACCTTCTTCACCACCGAGACGAGGAGCCCGGCACCCTCGGACGGTTCACCCTCGGACGCCAGTGCCTCGCGAGCCAGGCGCGAAAGCGCCTCGCCCGGCAGGCTTTCCAGACGGCAGAGATACCCGCCGTGTGCCTCGGAACTCCCCATTTTCCGGCGCTTGTACCCTCGCTCAGCCTGCTTGCCAACTTCGTGCCGAGACTTAGGGTGACACCATGCGTATCGAACAGTTCACCCTGAAGGCCCAGGAGGCGCTTCAGGCAGCCCAGACGCTCGCCCGCCGCATGGGCTCCCCCGAGGTCGAGCCCGAGCATCTCGGCAAGGCGCTGCTCACCCAGGAGCAGGGGGTGGCCGAGGCGCTGCTTCGCCGCATCGGGACCGATCCCGGCCTGGTGCAGAGCCGCGTCGACGAGGCCTTGGAGCAGCTCCCCAAGATCCAGGGCGGCGCGGGGGCGGCCCTCAGCCAGCGGCTGCTCCGCGACCTGGACAAGGCGGAGGACGAGGCCAAGAAGCTCAAGGACGAGTACGTCTCCAGCGAGCACCTCCTCCTCGCCCTCGCCCAGGACAAGGGCGCCATCGGCGAGGCCCTGAAATCGTCCGGCATCACCCGCGACCGCATCCTCACCGTCCTGAAGGACCTCCGGGGCGGCAAGCGGGTGACGACCCAGGAGGCGGAGGACACCTACCAGGCCCTCGAGAAGTACGGGCGCGACCTCACCGCCGCCGCGCGCGCCGGCAAGCTGGATCCGGTCATCGGCCGGGACGAGGAGATTCGCCGCGTCGTCCAGGTGCTCAGCCGGCGGACGAAGAACAACCCGGTGCTCATCGGCGATCCCGGCGTGGGGAAGACCGCCATCGTGGAGGGCCTCGCCCGCCGCATCGTGGACGGCGACGTCCCCGAGGGCCTCAAGGACAAGCGGCTGGTCGCGCTCGACCTGGGCGCGATGGTCGCCGGAGCGAAGTACCGCGGTGAGTTCGAGGAGCGGCTGAAGGCCGTGCTCCAGGAGATTGCGGCCGCGGAGGGGCAGATCATCCTCTTCATCGACGAGCTCCACACCCTCATCGGCGCCGGGAAGGCCGAGGGGGCCATGGACGCCGGCAACATGCTCAAGCCGGCGCTGGCCAGGGGCGAGCTGCACTGCATCGGCGCCACCACCCTCGACGAGTACCGGAAGCACATCGAGAAGGACGCCGCGCTCGAGCGGCGCTTCCAGCCGGTGATGGTCGGCGAGCCGTCGGTCTCGGACACCATCAGCATCCTCCGTGGGCTCCGGGAGCGCTACGAGGTGCATCACGGCGTCCGGATCCAGGACTCGGCGCTGGTCGCCGCAGCGACGCTCAGCAACCGCTACATCTCCGACCGGTTCCTGCCCGACAAGGCCATCGACCTGGTCGACGAGGCGGCGAGCCGGCTGCGCATCGAGATCGACTCGATGCCCCAGGCGATCGACGACGTCCGCCGCCGGATCACGCAGCTGGAGATCGAGCGCGAGGGTCTCCGGAAGGAGACCGACGCGAACTCCCGCGAGCGCCTCTCGGAGATCGAGCGCTCTCTCGCCGACCTCAACGAGCAGTTCAGCCAGCTGAAGGCGCACTGGGAGGCGGAGAAGGCCGCGATCCAGAAGATCCGCTCGGTGAAGGAGCGGATCGAGAAGGCGAGGGGCGATCAGGCCACCGCCGAGCGCCAGGGCGACCTGAACAAGGCCGCCGAGATCAAGTTTGGCATCCTCCCCAGCCTCCAGAAGGAGCTGGAACAGCAGAACGCCGCCCTGGTCCAGCTGCAGAAGAAGCAGCGCTTCCTCAAGGAGGAGGTGGACGCCGAGGACATCGCCGAGGTGGTCGCCAAGTGGACCCACATCCCGGTGAGCCGGCTCATGGAGGGCGAGGTCCAGAAGCTCGTCCACATGGAGGAGCGACTGGAGCAGCGGGTCATCGGTCAGCGGCAGGCCATCGAGGCAGTGAGCAACGCGATCCGCCGCGCCCGGAGCGGACTCCAGGACCCCAACCGCCCCATCGGCTCGTTCATCTTCCTCGGGCCCACCGGCGTCGGAAAGACCGAGACCGCCAAGGCGCTGGCCGAGTTCCTCTTCGACGACGAGAACGCCCTCATCCGCATCGACATGTCCGAGTACATGGAGAAGCACGCCGTGGCGCGGCTCATCGGCGCTCCTCCCGGCTACGTCGGGTACGAGGAGGGTGGCCAGCTCACCGAGGCCGTGCGCCGCCGCCCCTACTCGGTGGTGCTGTTCGACGAGATCGAGAAGGCGCACCAGGACGTGTTCAACGTGCTCCTCCAGATCCTCGACGAGGGCCGGCTGACCGACAGCCAGGGCCGCACCGTCGACTTCAAGAACACCGTGCTGATCATGACCTCCAACATCGGCAGCCACGTGCTGCAGATGGGAATGGAGGGCAAGGACACGATCGACGAGGCGACGCGGTCGCGGGTCATGGACGCGCTCCGCCAGCACTTCCGGCCCGAGTTCCTGAACCGGGTGGACGAGATCGTCATCTTCGAGCCGCTCCGCCGCCAGCAGATGAGCCGCATCGTGGAGATCCAGCTCGCCCGGCTGCGGAAGCTGCTCGAGGACCGGCGCCTCACCCTGGAGGTGAGCCCGGCCGCGGTGTCCTTCCTCGCCGAGCACGGCTACGACCCGGTCTACGGGGCGCGGCCGCTGAAGCGAGCCATCCAGAAGTACCTGCAGGACCCCCTGGCCCTGAAAGTGCTCTCCGGCGAGTACCTTGCGGGCGACACGGTCGTGGTGGACGCGGGCAAGGGCGCGCTCCGCTTCAGCAAGAAGACCACCGCCTAGACGGGCCGAAGCGTCACAGCCCCAGGCACTGCTCGAGCGACGGAATCCGGCGGCCGGTGGGAACTGGCACCTCCGTCCCGCCGTCGAGCCGGACCAGGTAGTCCCCCGACTCGTTCCCGCCGGTGAGGCTCACCGCGCGGTAGTCCACCTGGCCTTCCAGGTCCGGAAGGCCCTTGCGCTGGATCCGGAACCCGAGGACGCCGGTGAGCGCGCCGTCGCCGCTGGCGTTGGTGCTCGACACCTGGACGCCGTCGAGCACCACCCCCTCGAAGTCGGCGTAGTTGCTGTAGGTGGTCGTGACCACCGGGCTGAAGAGCCCGACCAGGTTCACGCTGACCGTCCCGGAGAGGATGCCCTGGAAGAACTCGACCCGGTTCAGGTACTGGGTCATCTCCGCGCTGTTGAACCCGGGGATGCGCGCCTCGGACGACTCCACCGCCAGGTTCGCGAGGTGAAAGGCGCACGCCGCGGCGGTGGCGTCGGTTCCGGTGATGACCGCCGTCCGTCCGAGGAGCGTCAGGAAGTGCCCCGCGACGTCCCCCGAGCCCGAGAGATCGAGCACCTCCTCCGTGCTCGTGTCGATCCGGGCCCTGCTCTCTCTCGGCGGCGAGAACTGCGTTCGCTCGGCTCCGTCGCGATCGCTCACCGGCTTCGAGGCCTCGTTGGGCAAGGAGAACAGGGTGGTGCTGGCGAAGGTGACCTTCAGTTGGTCCGTGGCGTCCCCGAAGTACGTGCCCTGCAGGGTCTGCACCGCACGGGGTTGCTGCTCGTCGATGCGGGTGAAGGCCGCCGCCGCCGGCCCACCGTCGAACGGCGCCAGGATGAGGATGCGCGCCGCGCCCGCGTCGAGCGCGATGTACGAGGTGCCGTTCACCAGGTTCACCACGTCCAGCTTCTCCCCCACGTTCGGATAGGGGCCGAGGCAGGCGAGGAGCGAGACTCCGAGCAGCACGACGGCTCCGAGCACTGGCCGTCTCATGGCAGATCCACCCCGAGGAGCACTCCCAGCCGGAGCGTCACCCCGATCCGCAGGTCATTGCTCCTCAGCGGGTCGTAGAGGTCGATCCCCAGCGCGCCGACCGCCCCCACCGTCCAGCCCACCTTGTGCGGCCGCCACCCGGGACGCCAGCGCAGCACGGTCATCCCCCCCGGGCCGATCTGGAGCGCGTTGAAGTTGGTGAGCCCGGGCTTGCCACCGAGGTTGAGCACGTTCAGGTGCAGCCCGGGCCCGCCCTCGAACTCGATCTCCGGGGTGACCGTCTTCCGCCACTGCCAGCCGAGCAGGAGGTCGATGCCGCCGCCGTTCTGGTACAGCGAGGACACCGAGTGCACCCGCCCGTCCTGCCGGGCCTGGAGCGGGATGACCCAGCTCAGATGGAGGAAGGGGCCCGCGGCGTTGACCGACATCAGGTAGCCGATCGAGAGCGAGTGGAAGGTGTAGTGGCTCCCCGACTCCTTGCTCCAGAAGGTGGCCATGTGCCAGGCGGGGGAGAACTCGTGGCGCCAGCCATTGCGCGGGTCTGCAGTGGCGGAGACTTCGGCCTCGGGCGGAGGAGATTCCGCGGCCTCCTGGGTCTCCACCGGATGAGCGATCGCGAGGCCGGCGCCCGGCAGCACGAGCACCAGCAGCACTGCCCACCACTGTGGACGGCGCATCCCTGACCTCCCCTCCCCTGTGACCTCCGGTGCCGGCACCCCGGGGTCAGCAGCCATCAAAACGCCTCACCGCACCCGAAGTAGAGCCCAAACGTCTTCTCGGCCACCGTGAGGTCGAGGGTGATGTTAGTCCGGGACTGGCGGCTCATCATGAGTCTCAGGCCCAGCCCCCCGGCCGGCCGGAGGTGCTGGAACAGGTTCTCCCCGGCGTTGAAGAACCCCAGGTAGCTCACGGGAGCGCTGGAGAAGGTCGACACGTTGGCGAAGACCACCCCCCCGAGAAGCCCGTTCCGGGTGATGCGGAAGCGGTACTCGACCTCCCCGTACACCTCTGCCGTTCCCCGGAACCGCCCCTGCACGTACCCCCGTCCGGTGCGGTTCTTCGCGTCCCAGCCGATGGCGGGCAGCCCCAGGTAGGGCAGCTGCCCGGTCACGGTGGTCTGGACGAGGAACCAGACGGCGATGAGGTTCCGGGGGATGGCCACGTCGAGCCCGAAGTACCCGCGGTACTCGAGCGTGAGCACCGAGCTGTCCTTGGCGCTGCCCAGCCAGGTGGGGTTCCACTGGTACGAGACCGAGGCGTAGTGGCCCCGGTAGGGGTTGATGGTCGAGTCGCGGCTGTCCCAGAGGAGGTTCAGGCTGAGGCCGGAGATGTTGTACTGCGACGGGTTGAAGCCCAGAGCCTTGCTGTAGGCGTAGTGGCTGGTCACCACCGGCGGGCTCGCGTCGAGGTTCAAGAGCTTGTCGTTGATGCCGTAGTACCGGTCGAAGGAGAAGCCGGGGCCGATGTAGAACGAGTCGAGCCAGGCCTTCTTCAGGAAGTTCTCCCGGATCCGGAGGAGGTTCAGGTCCATCGGCTGCGCGCCCTGGACGGCGGCGGTGGTGCCGTACCCATTGAGG
This sequence comes from Myxococcota bacterium, assembly GCA_046732375.1. Lineage (GTDB taxonomy): Bacteria > Myxococcota > Myxococcia > Myxococcales > Myxococcaceae > RPRB01. Next base: position 21,811 of record JBKPMY010000328.1, on the reverse strand, counting down.
GTGAACCCCGAGGTGACCGGCTTGAGGCCTGTGCTGATCGGCGTCTCACCCGTCCCGAGACCGAAGGTGTCCTGGTTGAAGATCAGGAAGCGCCAGTCGCCCTGCAGCTGCCACTCGTTGTTCTCGAGCATCAGCACGCTGTTGATGCCGGAGAGGAACTGGTTCTTGGTGGTGTAGAGGATGTTGGAGGAGATGTTGGAGATGGTGGTGGTCTTCGGGTCGCCCAGGTAGATGCCCATGATGACCGCCACGCCGGCGAGGACTCCCTGGGTGGGGTTCGATCCGATGACGGGAAGGATGGAGAGGAAGGGCTTGTAAGGCTCCGGCGGCGCCTCGCTGGGCTGGCTCAGCCCGACCGCGACGAAGAGGTCGGTGGCGTCCTGGTACGGCTCGCAGTGGCCCTCTTCGCACACCGACCCGCGCCCCTCGCGCGTCGCGCACGCCTCCGAGCTGGTGCACTGCACCGGGCCGGGAGTCCCGGCGTCGGCCTCGGCAGACTGCATTGGGCCCGAAGTGCCCACGTCGGCCTCGGCGGACTGGGCCCGGGCCGCGGGCACGATTCCGGAAATGAGCAGCAGGGCGAGGGTCTGCGCGCGCATGGGCTCCACGGACCGGCGGTTCCCCACCCTATCCGGTACCCCTCGGGAGCGCGAAGACGCGTTGGACCGAAGGCCTACCCCTCCGAGCGCGCACCGGATGAGGCCCCGGGTCTACGCTGCCTCGCGGGGAGGCGACCCATGGACGCAACGCCGGCGCTCGCGCGGAACGATTTCTCGCTCGTCCTCGGCGGTCCGCTGTACCAGCTCTTCCGCCGCGCTCACCTGAGTGGACCGGCACTGGAGCAGCTCTGGCGCCGCATCTGGGTGATCACCCTCGTGGCCTGGCTCCCGCTCCTCGTGCTCTCCGTCGCCGACGGCCGTGCCCTGGGTCCGGGGAACACCCTCCCCTTCCTTCGCGACATCGAGGCGCAGGTGCGTTTCCTGATCGCGCTGCCGGTGCTCATCGCAGCGGAGCTGGTGGTCCACCTCAGGACCCGGAGCGTGGTGGCCCAGTTCGTCGACCGGGGCATCGTCCGGCCCGCCGACCTCGGGCGCTTCGACCAGCTGATCGCCTCCGCGATGCGGATCCGGAACTCCATCCCGCTGGAGATCGGTCTCGTGGTGCTGGTGGCCACGCTCGGGCACTGGATCTGGAGGAGCAGCCTCGCCTTCGGCGCCCCCAGCTGGTACTCGAGTCCCGGTGGCGCCGGGATGGAGCTGACCACCGCGGGGGTCTGGTACGCCGCGGTGAGCCTCCCCATCACCCAGTTCATCCTGCTCCGGTGGTACCTGCGCCTCGTGATCTGGTTCCGCTTCCTCTGGCAGGTCTCACGGATGGACCTGCACCTCGTCTCCACCCACCCGGATCGGGCTGCAGGCCTCTCGTTTCTGGGGAAGAGCACCTACGCCTTCGGCCCCTTCCTCTTTGCCCAGGGCGCGCTGCTGTCGGGATTGATCGCTACCCGGGTGCTCTACGGCGGGCGGAACCTCCTGTCTTTCAAGCTGGACGTCATCGGGCTGATTGGCTTCTTCGTGCTCTTCCTTCTCGGGCCGCTCACCGTCTTCACCCCCCGGCTGGCGGACGCGAAGCGGGCCGCGCTGGCGCGCTACGCCAAGCTGGCCAGCGAGTACGTCGCCGCGTTCGAGGAGAAGTGGATCCGCCGGAGAGAAACCGACGAGCAGCTGCTCGGAAGCGCCGACATTCAGTCCCTCGCCGATCTCGAGGGGAGCTACTCCATCATCCGCGAGATGCGGGTCGTGCCGTTCGGGGTCCAGGACATCACGCGGCTGGTGATGGTCACCGCGCTGCCGCTTCTCCCGCTGACCCTCACCATCTTTTCCCTCGAGGAGCTGGTGATGCGCCTGCTCAAGATCGTCTTCTGAGTCTGAAAGCGCCCCGGTGGGAGGAGCTGGCGCTTCAGGCGTGCAGATGCTGCTCCGGACCCGGCTTCTCGCTTCTGACGTCGAACAGGACCTCGATGCGCTGCAGCCGCCGCCGGGCCTCCTCGGAGGGCGCTCCCCGGGCGGTGACCATCCGGTGCAGCGCGTCCAGCGCGCGGCGGCGCTTCTCGATGCTCCGGGGGAGCAGCGCGGGAAGCGTGTCGATCGCCCGCTCCTCGTCGAGGGTGACGAGCAGGAACTGCTCCTTCACGATTTGCTTCAGCTCCGTGAAGGACCGGCGCTCGTCGGGGGGGCACGCCTCCCGGAGGGCCATCATCATCCAGAAGCCTCTCTCGTCCACGCTGCCCTCGGGGAGCCGGACGTAGACCAGCGCCCGCGCGATCGCCTCCAGCGTGCCGCCGACCGCGTAGCGGGTCTCCAGCTCGGCGCGGCTCTTCTCCGCGACCAGCTCCCGGGAGAGATCCCGCTCGGCGTGCCGCTGGTCCTTCACCTCCGGCCCGAGGCCCACCGCCGCCTGGACGGCCGGCAGCCCGTAGACTCCCAGGAAGACGGCCTCGGTCATCGCATCGCGCATCGCCCCGGCCGCGTCCAGGCCGGTGACGATCCACGACGACACCGCCTTCTCCACCGATAGCAGAGGGTTCTTCGCGGAGACCGGCTTCCTGTTGGTGCCCACCCTGTGCGCGAGCATCTTCACCGGCCACATCAAGGGATTCCGGTCGGACAGAACCGAGAAGCGGAAGCGGTGGGGGTGCAGCTGCCGGAGCAGCTTCGCCACCGGCCGCTGGAACACCGTCCGGACCACCGGGGAGGCGAAGGTGCGGTACAGGCTCCGGTTCATCTCGGAGACCTTCGCCACGGTGGCGAAGCGGCGCTCGTCCTCCGGCGGGTTCTGGCCCAGGGCACGGATGTCGTCCAGCGTCCGGGTCTCGAGGCGGAAGAGGTACTTGCCGTTCACGAGCTCCCGGTGCTCGGTGTCCTCGTTCACCTCGGTGATCACCGCCTCGTAGAGGCCCGGCGGGAGCAGGTCGATGAGCTCCATGCAGCTGGCGAACTCGCGGTGCTCCTTCGTCGCCACCTTCCCGGAGACGAAGATCCCCAGATGACCGACGGTGTCGTGCATCGTGTAGACGATGGTCTGGCCCGCGGCGACGATCTCCTCCTCGTCGTCGTAGAGGTCGGTGACCCAGGCCAGCGCTTGCTGGGGTGGGGTGATGTCGTCACCCCAGGAGCAGAAGACGATGATCGGGCCCTTCACGTTGCGCAGGTCGATGCGGGTGCCATCCGAGGAGCTCAGCCCGCCGGTGGAGAGCTTGTTCCCGACGAACAGGTTGTCGGCGATCCACTCCATCTCGCCGGCATCGAGGAGGACCGGGCTGCCCCACCAGGTCTCGAAGTCCAGGTACCGTGGCGCCTCGGTGTCGATCTTCGAGTAGAGGTTGTAGACCTTCTTCCAGTAGGTGTTGGCCGGGTTGAGCGACTCGAAGTTGGCGATGAGATGCGCGCCGTCGAAGATGCCCGCCCCCACGTCGCCGGCCAGCGCGGTGAGCCAGGTCCCCCCGAGCGCTCCGCCGAGGTAGCGCAGCGGGTTCTTTCCCCGGACCCCCGCCCAGTACGAGAGCGGCGACCCGGCGAGGAGGATCGGCCCGGTGAGCTCCGGCCGGAGCGCGGCCATGATCATGATCTGCCACCCCGCCTGGCAGTTGGCGATGACCACCGGCTTCCCGTCCGCCTTCGGATGGCGGGCGATGACCTCCTCGAGGAAGGCCGCCTCGGTGAAGCACACGTCCTCCACCGTCTGGCCCGGAACCGGGTCGGGCAGGAAGCCGATGAAGTAGCACTCGTGGCCGGCCGCGAGCGCGGCGCCGATCTCGCTGTCGTGCTTCATGCCCCCGATGCCCGGACCGTGGCCAGCGCGCGGGTCGACCACCACGAAGGGCGGCTTGGTGGGATCGATCCGCGATCCCTCGGGAGGGACGATCCGCACCAGCAGGTAGTTGGTGCGCCGGGGCATGGTCCGCCCGTCCCGGATGAGCTCCGACTCGAACTCCAGCACGTGGGGAGCTTCCTTCCTGCGCTGCTCGAGGTAGCGGTTCCCGCGCTGGCGGAGCGTGTCCAGCAGCAGGATCGAGCGCTGCCAGGCGTCGAGCCAGTACTCGTGGACGGGACCAAGAATGGAGACGGTCATCGGGTTCGCTCCTGCGCGCATCACCACTGGAAACTCTGCAATTCCAGCACCGTAGACCATCGAGCCGAGTCCGACGGCGACATTCAGGTCACGGCGGGAGAGCGCTGCACGCTCGCTCGGAAGGCGGCGCAGGACCTGCGCCAGCGAGCGAGCAGTTGCATGTTCGTCGGGCTAGGCTTGGCCGCAGCGGAGGTTTCCCGATGCGAGATCTCTCCTGGGTCGGAGCGGGCATCGCGGTGCTCGCCATCGGTTGCGCCTCGTCGGCGCCTCCTCCGACGACCGAGAAGACGGTCCCCGGCGCCCAGTACCTGCTCGGCTCAGAATGGGAGCTGCGCGATCTCGGTGGAACGCCCGTGCTCCCCGATCGGCGACCGACGCTGAGCTTCGTCGATCCCGGCCGCATCTCGGGCAGCGCCTCGTGCAATCGCTACGGCGGCGGCGCCGACCTCGGCGACGGGACGATCAAGGTGGGCCCGCTGCAGACCACCCGGATGGCGTGCACCCCGGAGATCGACGTCCAGGAGCGGGCCTTTCTGGTGGCGCTCCAGAATTCCTATCGACTCCAGATCGTGGGCGGCGAGCTGGTCATGTATAGCGATAGCCTGGAGAAGCCCCTCCACTTCCGCCGCATCCGGTGAGCGGCGGCGACGGGGCATTTGACCTTCCGCCGGCGAAAGCCGAAGCCCCGATGCCCCTCGAACGCATCTGGAGCGTGCCCCCTCCGTGAGTGAGATCGTCGTCATCGGTGCGGGCGTGGTGGGCTTGACGACCGCCGGCGTGCTCCAGGAGGCGGGGCACCGGGTGCGGGTAGTCTCCGCCGAGCGGCCGGAGCGCACGACCTCTGCTGCGGCCGGCGCGGTTTGGTATCCGTTCGCGGTTGGGCCCCCCGAGGCCGTGAGCCGTTGGGCACGGTCGACGCGCGCCTGGCTCCTCACGCTCGCCCGAGACGTGCCCGAGGCGGGGGTGGACGTGATCACGGTCCGGGAGTGCGCCGCCGACGCGCGTCATCCGTGGTGGGCAGAGGCGATCGAGGGGATCCGGCTCGTCGAGGGACCGCAGCCGAGCGGGGCTCGGCTCGCGTGGGAGTTCGAGGCACCACGAGCAGAGCCCGCGCTCCATCTGTCGTGGCTCGAGTCGCGTCTTGAGTGGCCCATCGAGATCCGCCGGGTCGATCGACTGGAGGACGTTCCGGGTGACCTGGTGGTGAACTGCACCGGCATCGGCGCGCGCCGGCTCACCGGCGACACCTCGCTGCGGGCGCTGCTCGGTCAGACGGTCCTCGTCGCACCGGGTGAGATGGACATGCGGGCAATGTACGGGGACGAGCGGGACCTCTCGGCGATGCTGTACGTGATTCCCCGCCGCGCCGAGGTCGTGATCGGCGGCTGCGCCATCCCCGTCGAGGGCGACGCCATCCCTCCGGCCGACCCGGCGCTCCGGACAGCCCTCCTCGAGAGGGCGCGCGCCGCCGGATTTCGTCATGGGCGCCTGCTGCGCGACGCGGTGGGACTCCGGCCCGTCCGCCCCGAGGTGCGCGTGGAGCGGGTGGGCCGGGTGATTCACCACTACGGACACGGCGGTGCCGGCTACACGCTGGCCCGCGGATCCGCCGCGGAGGTGGTGCGCCTCGTGCGCAGCTGAGCCAAGGGAAGCTCGGGTTACCCTGGCCTTCCAGCGGTGCCGGCGCGTGGCCCCGGCCCGTAGGTCACCGCCACCAGGGTAAGCCCGTGCGCCGGCGCCGTCGGGCCAGCCCGCGTCCGGTCCCTCGCCTCGAGCACCTCCACCAGCCAGTCTGGCGACCGCCTCCCACGGCCGATCTCCACCAGCGACCCGACGATGTTCCGCACCATGTGCTTGAGGAACGCCGTTCCCTCCACGTCGATGCGCAGGACCTCGCCCACGGGAAGCAGCTCGAGCTCCCGGAGCGTCCGGCGGGCGTGCGGTGCCTCGCAGTCGGCGGCACGAAAGCTCGTGAAGTCGTGTGTCCCGAGGAGCGCCGGAGCCGCGACCCGCATCGCCCCCACGTCGAGGGGGGTGAACAGCTCCCAGTGGGTGCGGCGGAGAAGCGGCGCCCGGCCCGGGCGGTGGGAGATGAGGTAGCGATACCGCTTCCCGGTCGCCCACCGGCGGGGATCGAACTCCTCCGCGACCTCGTCGGCCGCCACGACTGCGACGTCCTGGGGCAACAGCGAGGACAGCCCCCGAACGTACGCCCTGCCCGGAAGCGACCGGGGCGCGTCGAAGGCGACCACCTGCCCCAGCGCATGCACCCCGGCATCGGTGCGCCCCGCCGCCGCTGCGGTCACCGTCGCCCCCAGGAGCTCCTTCAGCGCCTTCTCCAGGACCTCCTGCACGCTCCGCCCGTTCGGCTGCCGCTGCCAGCCGACGAAGTCCGTGCCGTCGTACTCCAGGGTGAGCCGAACCCTGGGCATCAGCGGTACTTCAGCCAGTCACGGAGCACGTCCCGCGCCAGCTCCTCGAGCGTGAGCCCGTTGCGCTCGGCCACCGTCTGCAGGGCCTTGCGATCCGCGTCGTCCAGGTGGAGCCGGAGCGCCTTGCCGCCACGCCGCGCCTCGCCGTCGCCGGCGAGAGTGTCCGAGGCCCGGGTCAGCCGCGCCCGCTCCGCCTCCAGCTCGTCGGAGAACAGCTGCTTCAGGAAGTTGGCGAGGTGCATGCTCGAGGGGCGGAAGTCGCTCTCCGCGAGCAGGTGGTCCAGGTCCCGCTGCATCTCCCAGGCGCTGGGATAGCGCCGGTCGCGATCCTTCTCCAGGGCCCGCATCACCACCGCCTCTACCTCGGGCGGGATGTCCGGCTTGAAGTAGCTCGGGCCGTAGATCTTCCCCTCGCTGATGCTCCGGAGAACGGCCACCTCCGAGTCACCGGTGAAGAGCCGGAACCCGGTGAGCCACTCGTAGAGCACGACACCGAGGGAAAAGATGTCGCTCCGACAATCCAGCGGCTTCCCCAGCGCCTGCTCCGGGCTCATGAAGCTCAGCTTGCCCTTGATCTCCCCGGCGGTCGTCTGGCCGGTCTGTCCCCGTGCCTTGGCGATGCCGAAGTCGAGGATCTTCACCGTCCCGTCGAAGGAGACGAAGACGTTCTCCGGAGTGACGTCGCGGTGCACGATGTGCAGCGGATTTCCCCAGGCGTCGCTGCGCTCGTGCGCGTAGTGGAGGCCTTCACAGACGCTGGAGGCGATCTTCAGCGCGTACACCGCGGGGAAGGCGATCCCCATCTTCTCGGCCTTGGGGATGATCCGCGCCATGTCCCGGCCGAACACGTACTCCATGGCGATGAAGTAGCTGTCGTCGACCTGCCCCAGCTCGTGGATCTGCACGATGTTGGGGTGGTTGAGCTGCGCCGCCAGCCGGGCCTCGTCGAGGAACATCTGCACGAAGCTCTTCTGCTTCGACAGGTGTGGACGGATCCGCTTGATGACCACCGTCTTCTCGAAGCCCTCCAGCCCTTCCTGCCGGGCGAGGAAGATCTCCGCCATCCCGCCCACCGCCAGCCGGTCGAGCAGGACGTACTTGCCGAAGCGGAGTCCGCCGGTGCGCTGCGCAGCAAGCTCTCGGGTCAACGTCCGGAGGTTACCACCCCGAGCCTCAGGACCCGGACCTTGAGGGGCGGCTCCTCCCCGCGGGGCACCGGGAAATCGACCTGGGAGGCGTCGGGGCGGGCCACCTCCTCCGCCGTCCGCCCCGCCCGTCGCACACCCTCCGCCAGCGCCGCATCGAACCGCCGCGCGGGCAGCGCGGCCACGTTGCACGCGGCGAGGAGCCAGCCGCGCGGAGCGACCAGAGGAGCCGCCCGGGCCACCAGCTCCGGCCAGTCCCGCGAGGCCGAGAAGCTGCCCTCCTTCCCCCGCGCGAACCCCGGGGGGTCGAGCACCACTGCCTCGAAGCGCTCGGCACGCTTGCCGAGCCGGCGGATCCAGTCGAACACGTCGCCGGCGAGCCGGTCCGAGGGCGCTGGAGCCTGCCCGTTGAGCCGGGCGTTCTCCTCGCCCCAGGCCAGCGAGCGTCGGCTCAGGTCGACGTCCACCGCACGGGCCGCGCCACCCGCCCGAGCAGCGATGGAGAAGGCGCCGGTGTATGCGAAGCAGTTGAGCACCGTCGCGCCGCGCGCGTGAGACCGCACCCAGCTCCGGGCCTGGCGCATGTCCAGGTAGAGGCCGACCGCCAGGCTCCCACCGGGGCGAATGCGGAAGACCAGGCCCTCCTCGCGCGCGTCGACGGCGTCCACCGGCTCTCCAAGGAGGGGCACCGCGGGGGCACGGGCCGCACGCTCCTCGCCTCGCAGGGTGCCCGCCTCGCGGGGCCGCGCCTTCCAGTAGACGGCCCGCAGAGAAAGCAGCTCGCTCGCCGCCTCCGCCACGGTCCCCGGATCACGCGCGTCGTAGGTGCTCAGCACGCCCACGTCGCCGAAGACGTCCAGGGTCAGGCCAGGAACCCCATCCGCCTCGCCGTTGAGCCAGCGGAAAGCAGTGGTGCGCCCGTCCTCCCGCAGCGGCGCGCGCCGTTCCAGCGCCCGGGCGAGCAGCGCCCGCGCCCTGGCGCTCATGCCACCGCGCGGCGGGCTGCGGCGGCCTCGGCCATCAAGGGCAGCAGCTCGCTCCCGAGCAGCTGGGCCTCGCGGACCACCACCCGCCCGTTCACCACCGTCCAGGACACCGGGGCGCGCATCGAGGCCGCGAGGACCTCGATCGTATCCTCCCGGTCCGGGAAGAGGTCCACCAGGACCAGATCCGCCATCGCTCCCGGGATGATGCGCCCCGCCGTACGGCGAAAGATGCGCTCGAGGAATCCGGCCGGCCCGTCGCCCAGCACCTCGGGCACCCGCTCCCTGGCCCAGAGTCGCCCGATGCGCGCGGCCCGGTGGGCGAGGATGCGTCCGGCGGTCCACTGCTCGCGGAGGTCCCCCACGCCGGCGGTGGCCAGCACCACCCGGTGCGCCGGCTGCCACACCGACTCGAACCCGTGCTGCTCCCCGAGGAGGTCCGCCAGCGGGCTCCAGGCCACGAGCACCGCCGTCTCCGCCAGCCGCTGCGCCTCGGCCCCATCGACGGCCCGGGCGTGCGCCGCCACGGTCGTGGCGCCGAGGAGCGCGTGCCGGTCGAGCCGCTCGACCATGCGCATCCGGTGCTGCTCGAAGTGCTCGGCGAGCTCGGCGCTCGTCTCCGCCAGGCGCAGGTGCACCGGAGCCCGGAGCGCCTCGGCGTCCCGCCTGACCGCCCGGAGCAGCTCGTCGGACGCGGTGAGGCAGCTCGCGAAGCCGAGGCCCGCCCGCACCAGCGGATGCTCGGCGGTGCTTCCCGCCGCTTCCGCGTTCAGCTCGTGCGTGGCGATGTCGTGCCGGCCCTCCGCGGCGAGCGAGGACACCAGTCGGGCCCCCAGACCTCGGGCCGCGGACAGCCTGCCGGCCAGCGCCGCTGCCCCGTCGTCCACGCCCTCCACCTGATCGAGGAACGTGGTCACCCCTGCGCGCAGCCCCAGCGCGAGCGCCGCGGCCGCGACCGCGGACGACTCCGACGCGGTCAGCGGTCTCCGCGCGCCGGGCACGTGACCGAGGCGGGCATGTCCGTCCACCCGTCCCGGCACGAGGAGCCGCCCGCCCGCCTCGATGGCCCAGTCGCCGGGCCGCACGGGCTCGTTCCCGTCCGGGGAGACCCGGGCCACCATCCCGCCCTCCACCACCACCGCGCGGTGCAGGTGCAGGGCCCCACGGTCCAGCAGCGTGCAATCCTTGACGAGCAGGCGGCCTTCCATGCGGACATCACTGTAACCGGTGGCGCCCGGGGCCGAGGTAACCAGTGGCGCCCGGGGCCGAGCATGTATGCACCGGGGGGACTAAGCTTCCGACTCCGATGGCTGATCCGGCGTGGAGCCTGCCGCTCCGCATTCGCTGGGATGAGGAGCTGTCGCTGCTGGATGGCGACGGCGTCCTCCCCGGCTGCCCGCCGCCCGTGCCCGGCATGGCGCTGGCGACGGCTCTCGGCCTCGACGCGGCCACCGCCCGCGCGCTCGACGGCCGCGCCCGCCAGGGCGGCGGGGTGGAGTTCGTCCGTATCGCGGCCGATTCCGCCGGCACGCCTCGGTGGCTCCGGGTGGGGATGGAGGTCGCCGGAGGCGCGGTGGAGGCGCGGGTCCACGACCTGGGGGCGCTGCTGGAGGGCGCCCCGCCGCTGCAGATCTCGCGGCTCTCCAGCTCGCTCAGCCACGAGCTCCGCAACCCACTCTCCAGCGTCAAGATGGCGGTGCAGACCCTCGCCCGGAACGAGGAGCTCTCGGCGCGCGATCAGCGCCGGCTCACCATCGCTCTCCGAGAGATCCGCACCCTGGAGCGCATGCTCTGGATGCTGAGCGAGTACGGGCGGGAGGCGCCGCTCGCAGTGGATACCTGGTCGCTCCCGGACCTGATCCAGGAGTCCTCTGGACTGATCGAGCACGACCTGGCCGAGCGCAGCATCCGGCTCGAGCTGGTCGGCATCGAGGGGCTGCCCCGGGTGCGCTCCGACGGCGTGCGCCTCCGTCCGGTGCTGGCCCAGCTTCTCCTCAACGTCGCCGCGAGCTTGACGGAGGGACAGCCGCTGTTGGTCACCCTGCGGCAGTCGCAGCGGGGAGCGGAGGTGGAGCTGCTCGACGAGCATGCCGCGCTCGAGCCCGGCGACCAGGGGCGGGTGTTCGAGCCCTTCGGGTCCCGACTCGCGCGGGGGGCCGGGCTTTCGCTGGCCGCGCTTCGCCGCGTTCTTCAGCAACAGGGCGGGGAGGTCACTGCGGTGCCGGCCCCACCGCCCGCCCGCGGCGTGTTCTTCCGCCTCGACTTCGCGAGGGCCGCCTGACCATGGACACGCTGCTCCTCGTCGACGACGACGTCTCGTTGCTCGAGTCGCTCACCCTCCACTTCGAGGACGCGGAGAAGGACGGGCAGCCGCGGTTCCAGGTGGTAACCGCGACCACCGCGGCTGCGGGGCTGCAGAAGGCGCGTGAGTCCGCCCCGTCGCTGGTGGTGCTGGACATGATGCTCCCCGACCGCAGCGGCCTGGACCTCATCGAGGAGATGAAGTCCGTCTGTGGGGATGCGCCCATCGTCCTCGTCACCGCGTACCACGACATGGAGAGCACCATCCGCGCGATGAAGCTCGGGGCCTTCGACTACATCCACAAGCCCTTCTCCGATCCCGCCGCGCTGGACATGGTCATCAACCGCGCCCTCACCGTGCGGCAGCTCAGCCGCCGCGCGGCGAGCGCCGAGCTCGACACGGCGCCCGCCCGCCTCGGGGACCTGGTGGGCCAGACGCCGGTGATGCAGCGGCTGGTGAAGGAGATCGGCAAGGTGGCCGCTGCTCCGCGAGCCACGGTGCTGGTCACCGGCGAGTCGGGGACCGGCAAGGAGCTGGTCGCCCGGGTCATCCACAACTACTCGTTCGACGACCCGCGGCCGTTCGTGGGCATCAATTGCTCGGCCATCGTCGAGACCCTGCTCGAATCCGAGCTCTTCGGGCACGAGCGCGGCGCGTTCACCGGCGCCGCCACCAGCAAGCCCGGCAAGTTCGAGGTCGCCGCCGATGGGACCGTCTTCCTCGACGAGATCGGCGACCTCTCTCCCCAGTTGCAGGCCAAGCTGCTCCGCGTCCTCCAGGAGCGGGAGTTCGAGCGGGTGGGCGGCACCAAGCGCCTCACCCTCCAGGCGAGAGTCATCGCCGCCACCCACCGCGACCTCGCCGAGGAGGTGAAGTCCGGCCGCTTCCGCGAGGACCTCTACCAGCGGCTCCAGGTCATCGCCCTCCACGTGCCGCCGCTCCGCGAACGCCGGGAGGACATCCCGCTGCTGGTGAAGAGCCTCCTGGAGCGAATCAACGGCCGGGTCCACAAGCGGGTGACCCGCGTCCCCGAGGAGGTGGTGGAGGCACTGGTGAGGCTCCCGTGGAGGGGGAACGTCCGGGAGCTGGAGAACGTCCTCACCCGGGCCGTCGTCCTGTCGCCCGGGGAGGTGCTTTTGGCGGAGAGCCTTCCACGGGAGGAGGTCTCCGCTGCCGGCGAGCGGAGCGACGCCCTGAGCTGGTTCGTGCCCACGGACGGTCAGCTGCCCACCCTCGAGGAGGCCGAACGGCAGCTCATCGAGCGGGCGCTCGTGCTGACGCGCGGGCACAAAGGGCGAGCCTGCCAGATGCTCGGAATCAGCCGCCCCACCCTCGAACGCAAGCTCGCGAAATACGGGGCTGCACGTTCCGTCAAGCCTCCGCTGAAGACTGTCAGCTGATTGAAGTTGTTGGGGGCAAAACGAAAGCGGGAAGAATTGAACGTTTTGTTCAGTCCACTCCAGAACGTTCAAACGTTTCGTTCAATCGGCGATGAACTGCGCCGCCGCGCACCTGTCCTGGCGCCCTGGAAGGTGTTGAAGTTCTGATGTTTTGCACTGAGTCATACCGACCTCGGAGCACGGCACGCGTCTTGGAGTGGTTCCTCGCACACGTCACTGCGAAGAGGACCTCTCCATGCACGGCTACAACCGCCCCCTGGGGCCCATCGGTTCCAACGTCGTCCCTCCGCTGCAGACCACGTCCTCGGGAATGCTGGTGACGCCGAACAAGGTCACCGCGCCCCAGGAGTCGATCGACTTCAAGGGCTACTTCAAGGTCGAGACCTTCCCGCACAACGCCGTCATCTACCGCCCTGGCGACGCGAGCGACCGGGTGTACCTGCTCAAGACCGGCCGCGTCCGCCTCATGCGGCTCGGACGGAACAGCCAGCGGTCGGTGGTGTCCATCCTCCGCCCCGGCGACCTCTTCGGCGAGCTCTTCCGTCCGGAAGGCACGCCCATCGAGGAGCTGGCGGTCTCGGCCGGCGAGGCAGAGGTGTGGAGCATCGAGGGGCGTGACTTCCGCGCTCAGCTCGAGGCCCGCCCCACCCTGGCGGTGGACGTGGTGCGCGCCTACGCCGAGCGGGTCCGCTCGCTGCGGAAGCGGGTTCTCGGGCTGACCTTCAAGGAGGTCCCGGCGCGCCTGGCCGACACGTTGCTCACCCTGGCCGAGGCCCATGGGGAGCGGTGCCCGCACGGCGGCGAGACCGACCTCCGCGGCATCACCCAGCAGGACCTGGCGGACCTGGTCGGCGCCTCGCGCTCCTTCGTGTCCACGCTCATCAACGAGATGAAGCGTGACGGGATGCTGGGCAACGTGGGCCGCATCCTCTGCGTCCGCGACCAGAAGGCGCTCCGGAAGATCGCCGCCGCCGAGAAGTAGAGGCGGAGAAAAGCGCAGTCAGGCACGGGCGCGAGAGGGCTCGCCGCCAGCCCTCCCACGGTGGCAGTCTCCCTCGCCCCGTGCCGACCCTTCCCCAGAGCAGGGCCCAGGCGGCCCAGCGTCACCGCGACGAGCGCGCCCAGGCCGAGACCGTGGCTGCCGCGCTCGACCGGCGCATGGGAGGCGTGGCCAATGCCCGGGTGGTGGCCTTTCTCGCCTCCGCCGCGTTCCTCCTCCTCACCATCTTTCACCGCCTGCCGACCTGGGGGTACCTCCCGGCGGTCGGTGCGGCCCTCGCGTACGCCGGGCTCGCCCTCTGGCACGGGCGGCTGCTGCAGGCCGAGGCTCGCGCCCGGGCCGTGGCAGCTCACCACCAGCGGGGCGAGGACCGCCTGAGCGGGGCGTGGCACACGCATTCGCCCGGGGGGCCACCGCTCGAGCAGCTCGCCGAGCACCCCTACGCGCTCGACCTCGACGTGTTCGGCCACGGCTCGCTGTTCCAGCTTCTCGACGAGGCCGCGACCGCCCATGGCGAGCAGCGGCTGGCGGACTGGCTGTCGCGCCCTGCCAGCCCGGAGGAGGTCCGGCATCGCCAGTCGCAGGTCAAGGAGCTGGCGAGCCGCCCGGACTTCCGCCGGGACCTCGCGGTGGAGGGCCGCCTGGGGGGCAACGCCCGCGTCTCGCCACGGGCCTTCATCACCTGGGCCGAGTCACCGACCTCGATGGACGAGGTGCGGTGGATGCGGCCGCTCGCCGTGGTGGTGCCGCTGCTCTGGGTGGCCATCGTGGCCGGGGCGGCGGTGGATCTGCTCCCGGGGGAGCTGCCCTGGCTCTTCCTGCTGATCCCCGCCGCGATGCTGCTCCGCGCGCGCCGGGGCATCGTCCGGAGCTTCGAGGGGCTGGAGCTGGGCCAGCGCGGGGCGGACCGGCTCGCCCGGGCCCTCTCCCGACTGGAGCTGGAGCCCTTCACCTCGCCCGAGCTCCGCGCGCTCGCCCGCGGCACCGAGCGGGCGGTCGCGCCGAGCGTGGCGATGCGCCAGCTGGCCCGCCTCGCGTCGCTGGCCGAGCAGCGGCGGAACCAGCTGCACGTGGTGGTGAACGTGCTCACCCTCTGGGACCTGCACGTCTTCTTTCGCCTGGACGACTGGCGGCGGAAGAACGGCCGCGAGGTGGCCGGATGGCTGGATCGGCTGGCCGACGTCGAAGCGCTCTCCTGCCTCGGCGGCTACCTGCATGACCGGCCGGACCTGACGATGCCGGTGGTGACCGAGGAGGGGCCGCGCTTCGTGGCCGAGCGGCTGGCCCATCCGCTCCTCGACGACGCGGTGCCGAACGACGTCTCGCTGGAAGGCCCGGGCCAGCTGCTCCTGGTGACCGGCTCCAACATGTCCGGGAAGTCCACCCTGCTCCGGGCGATCGGGCTCAACACGGTGATCGCGCTCGCCGGAGGCCCGGCCTCGGCCCGGCGCCTCTCGCTCTCGGCTCTCCACACCTGGACCAGCATGCGCGTGCAGGACTCGCTGGAGCAGGGCGTGTCGTTCTTCTACGCCGAGGTGCGACGGCTGAAGCAGGTGCTGGAGGGCGCCGCGGCGCACCCCCGGTCCTCGCTGGTCCTGGTGGACGAGATGTTGCTCGGGACCAACACCCGCGAGCGCCGGCTGGCCTCCGAGGAGGTGCTGCATCTGCTGGTGCAGACCGGATGCATCGGCGCGGTGACCACCCACGATCTCTCGCTGGCCGAGCTGGCACGGGTCCCCGGGAGCACGCTGGTCCCGGTGCACTTCCAGGACGTCCTGGAGGACGGCCGGATGCGATTCGACTACACCCTTCGCCAGGGAGTGGTGCAGAGCACCAACGCGCTCCGGGTGCTGGCCCTGGCCGGCATCCCGGTGCGCGGCGACGCCCGCGAGTGAGAGGGAGCGCACCGACGATGGCCCGACTGGACCCGCACAGCCACACCGACGTGGAGCAGCCGCACCAGAAGCACCTGTCCTGGAAGGCCGAGGTGGACTTCGCGGGGAGGGCGCTCGGGGGGACGGCGACCCTGCGTTTCGATCGCGGCGGCTCGCCGGTGGACCTCGACAGCCGGGGGCTCACCGTCGAGTCGGTGACCGGAGTGGACGGGCGGCCCCTGCAGTTCGAGCTCGGCCCCACCGAGCCCATCCTCGGCGAGCGGCTCCGGATCGAGCTGCCCCCGGGCGTCGACACCTGTGTCATCCGCTACCGGACCGGCGCGGACGCCTCGGCCCTGCAGTGGCTCGAGCCCGAGCAGACCGCTGGCGGGAAGTCACCGTTCCTCTACAGCCAGTGCCAGGCGATCCACGCCCGCTCGGTGGTCCCGCTCCAGGACACGCCGCGCCTCCGCATCACCTACGAGGCGGAGCTCACCGTGCCGGCGGCGCTCCGGGCCCTGATGGCGGCGGCGTTCGTCGACCGGGACGTCCGGGGGGATCGCGCCGTCGAGCGCTACCGGATGGACGAGCCCATCCCGCCCTACCTCTTCGCCTTCGCCGTGGGGGAGCTCGGCTCGCGCGATCTCGGCCCGCGGAGCCGGGTGTGGGCCGAGCCCTCGGTCGTCGACCGGGCCGCGCACGAGTTCGTGGCCGTGGACCGGATGCTCACCTCGGCCGAGGCGCTCTTCGGTCCCTACCCCTGGGGGCGCTTCGACCTCCTGGTGCTCCCGCCTTCGTTCCCCTACGGGGGGATGGAGAACCCGCGCCTCACCTTCCTGACTCCCACCGTCCTCACCGGCGACCGGTCGCTGGTGAGCGTGGTGGCGCACGAGCTGTCCCACAGCTGGACCGGGAACCTCGTCTCCAACGCCAGCGCCGAGGACTTCTGGCTGAACGAGGGGTTCACCGTCTTCGCCGAACGGCGCATCCTCGAGGTGCTCGAGGGCCCGGAGATGGTGGCGCTTCACGCCGCGGTGGGCCGGCAGGCGCTGGACGAGGCGGTGGCGAACTTCCGGGACCGCCCGCAGCTCACCCGGCTCCGGACCAAGCTCCAGGGCGTCGACCCGGACGATGCCTTCAGCCAGGTCCCGTACGAGAAGGGCTTCCTGTTCCTGCGCGCGCTGGAGGACGCCGTGGGCCGCCCCGCGTTCGACGGGTTCCTCCGCCGCTACATGGAGGCGTTTCGCTTCCAGTCGGTCACCACCGAGGAGCTACTGGACCTGGTCCGGACCGAGCTCCCGGGCGCGCTGGAGGCGGTGGACGCGCCCCGGTGGGTCGACGGAGAGGGCGTGCCTCCCGGAGCGCCGGTCGCCCGGAGCAGCCGGCTCGAGCGGGTGGAGGCGCTGAAGGCGCAGGTGCCGCCGCCGGGGGCGAAGGACTGGTCTCCCTGGGAATGGCAGGTGTACCTGAACCACCTGCCGCGACCGTCGCCGGCGGAGCTGATGACCGAGCTCGAGGAGCGGTTTCATCTCACCCGGGCCGCGAACCCCGAGGTGCTGGTCGCCTGGCTGACGGTGGCGATCCGCAGCGGGCACGTGCCGGCGGTGCGCCGTGCCGAGGAGCTGCTCGGCGAGGTGGGGCGGATGAAGTACCTCAAGCCGCTCTACGCCGCGCTGATCGCCGGGCCGGGGACCCGGAGCCTCGCCGAGGCCTGTGCCCGGCGCTACCGGCCGCGGTACCACGTCATCGCAGCCGCGGGCGTGGACGCGCTGCTTCGGAAGAACGCCTGAGGCGGTGAGCTTCGAGAGCCTCCCGGGGACCGGCGCTGTCGACCGGAGCCGTCAGCCGAGCGCGTCGAGCTGCCGCGGATGGGACTCGTAGCGCAGACGGAAGGACGTGCCCTCCAAAGGCCATGGCTCGTCCACCGTGGAGCCCTCGAGCATCTCCAGCCGGCCCGCGGCGATGCGGACGACGAAGCTCGCCCCATGTGCCAGACCGTCGAAGTCGGCGAGGACGTCGCCGAACCACACCGCGTCCTTTGCCAGCGTCGCGGGCGGCACTTCCTCCGGGACCATCAGGTCGGAAAAGAAGCCGACCGGCGTGAACGTCCTCTCGAGCACCCGGACCCGGTCCAGCTGCGCCCGGAGCGCGGGGAAGCTGGGATGGTCCCCGGCGAAGAGCTTGTCCAGGACAGCCCGCTCGAGCGCAGTCAGCTCCATCCGGCGGTCACCCCCGTGCCCGGCTACGTCGCGGGCCGAACGACTCTCCCACCGGCGGCGCGGCGCCGTCGGACTCGGCCTCCAGCCGCGCCCGGGCGAGCGCGAGCCAGGTGGAGTCCTGCTCGACACCGAGGAACCGGCGCCCCAGCCTGAGCGCCGCGACCCCGGTGGTCCCGCTCCCGGAGAAAGGATCCAGAACCAGCCCTCCGGCAGGCGCCGTCGCCTCGATGATGCGATGGAGCAGCGCGACCGGCTTCTGCGTGGGGTGCTTGCCGTGCGCCTTCTCGTCCTGGCGCGGGCTGGTGAGGGTCCAGATGCGCCCCTGCCCGTCGGCGTCCAGCTCCTCCTCACCCGGCCGCGGGAGCGCCCACACGTCGCGCATCTGCTTCCCGCCGTTCTCGGTCTTCATCCGGGGGTAGTCGAAGTGGTGCTGGAGCCGTCCCGGCCGGCGAGGGGCCGCCCAGATCAGGATCTCCGAGCTGTGGGTGAAGTAGCGGCAGGAGAGGTTCGGGCTCGCATTGGGCTTGAACCAGGTGACGGTGTTCAGCAGCCGCCAGCCAAGCGACTGGAGCGCGAAGCCGGCGGAGAAGATCACGTGCTGGGTGCCGGAGATCCACAGCGAGCCAGTGGGCTTCAGCACCCGGCCGCAGGCCTCGATCCAGGCGCGGGTGAAGCGGTGGTCCTCCTCGATGCCACGCGAGGCATCCCACGTGCCTTTCCCCACCGGCGCGCGCCGGCCGGAGTGGCAGGTGAATCCGCCGTTGCTCAGGAAGTACGGAGGATCGGCGAAGACCAGGTCCACGCTGGCCTCGGGGATCGCCGCGAGACGTTCGAGGCAATCGCCCGCCTGCAGCGCCCAGCCCGGCCCCGCCGCCCAGGCAGGCAGCTGCGGAAAGGGTGAGCTCGGCGGGAGAGGACGGGCTGCTCGCGCGGTGCTGGGCATGCCCGGGACACGCTACCGGACCGATCGATGCCGGCAACTTCGGATCGAGTGCTACAGGTCTGAGCGTCAGGACCGGCCGATGGCCTCGATGGCTCAGGCCGCGGCCGCGAAGTCCGGGTAGACCTGCACGCCGTCCGCGGCGCGGGGTCGCCCCTCCTCGCGGGCCAGCGCCCGGTCCAGCGCGAGCAGCGCGATCTCCAGCTGGTCGTCGGTGGGCTCGACGGTGGTGATCCGCTGCAGCCACAGCCCCGGGCTGACCAGCGCCTTCAGCAGCGGGAGGCAGTCCGCGCGGGCCGAGCGCTTCTGCAGCTCGTAGGCGATGCCTGCGACCGGGAAGGCGAGCCCGATCTTCAGAATCAGCACGAACAGCGTCTGCAGCGCGCCGACGGCCGAGATGGTGGGAACGAAGGGGAGGACCAGGATGTGGAGCAGCACCGCCACGCCCACCACCACGAAGAGGAAGCTCGTCCCGCAGCGCGGGTGCTGCGTCGTGAAGCGCCGCGCATTCTCCACCGTGAGCGGCAGGCGCGACTCGTAGGTCCAGATCGCCTTGTGTTCCGCCCCGTGGTACTGGAACAGCCGCTGCGCATCCTTCGTCCGCGCGACCAGCGCGAGCCAGCCGACGAGGATCGCGATCCGGAAGACCCCGTCCACCAGGTGGAAGAGGATTCCCTTCAGGCTCGGGTCACGCCCGAGGAGCTTGAACAGCCCCAGGGTGAGCAGATGCGGGGCGGCGATGAACAGCGCCACCATGAACAGGAAGGAGATGCCCAGCATCAGCCCGCGCGTCAGGTCCGAGGTGGGCTTGCTCTCGGCCGCGGCCGCAGCGGGCGGCGCGCCGTCGGAGGCAGCGGTCGGGGACTCGGCCTGCTCCGCGCTGAAGGCGAGCGCGCTGAAGCCGTTCCACACCGACTCGATCAGAACCACCGCCCCGCGGAAGAACGGCTTGCGGAGGAGCCTCATCCTCGGCCAGAGCGTCTCCCAGGCCTCTTCCCGGACCGCGATCTGCCCGTCCGGCCGGCGAACGGCGACGACCAGGCTTGCCGGAGAGCGCATCATCACGCCCTCCAGGACCGCCTGGCCGCCGATGTAGGGACGCTCGCTCACGCGAGGGAGAGCTAGGCCTTCGCCTTCGGAGCCTTCTTCGCGGCCGGCGCGGCGGGCTTCGACTCGTACTTCTTCCGGAACCGCTCGACGCGACCCTCGGTGTCCACCAGCTTGTACTTGCCGGTGAAGAAGGGGTGGCAGGCCGAGCAGATCTCGACGTGGAACGAGCCGCGGGTGCTGCGGGTCTCGATCACGTTGCCGCAGGCGCAGGTGATGCGCGAGGGCGGGTAGACCGGGTGAAGGTCGGGCTTCATGGTGCGGGCGACTCCAGGGTGTCGGACCGCCTTGCCCCGGGAGACCTCATGTCCCCGGAGGACCGGCGGGCGAAGAGCGGGCTCCTTTAACAGCGACCGCGCCCTTTCTCAATCGCCCGGCCCTACTTCTTCCCCTTGGGCGGAGGCGATTTCTTCAGTCCTGCCGGGCCCTTCTGGGCCATCTGGGCCTCGGGCGCCTTCGGGTCATCCCTGAGGACCTGCTCGTAGGCAAGCCGGGCGGCCTCGCCCGCGATTCCGGCACAATCGCTCGCTCCATCCAGCGAGTCTCCGCTGTCGGGCCGCTACTTCTTCCCCTTGGGCGGCGGCTTCTTCAGCCCCGACAGGCCGACCTGAGCCATCTTGGCCTCGGCCGACTTTGGGTAGTCCTTGACGACTTGCTCGTAGGCGAGCTTGGCGGCCTCGGGGTTCTTCAGGCGGGCGAAGCAGTCGCCGCTCCGCACGTAGGCCAGCGGCACCGACTTGGACTTCGGGAAGTTCTTGATCAGCTGGCCGTACTCCGGCAGCGCGTCGGGGCAGCTGTCCTGCCCGTAGGACAATTCGCCCAGGGCGAAGTGCGCGTCGCCGGCCAGGTCGTCCTTCGGCCACTTCCGGATGAAGTCCTGGTAGAGGACCCGGGCGGTCTGGAGGTCCCCCGACTTGGCCTTCTTCTGCGCCAGGGCGAAGAACTCCTTCTTGTCGGTGGGCCGCGGCACGTCCTCCGCCGGCTTCTTCTCCGCCGCCGCCGCTCGGTCCTGGAGCGCGTCGAGGTTGTGGGTGTAGGCCTCGACCTGTCCCCGCAGCACCGCGATGTCCTCGATCACCTTCTGCAGCTGGACGCTGGTGTCCGCGCCGCTCCTCCGCGAGGCCTGGTCCAGCGAGTCGAGCGCCTTGGTGACCTCGGCGATCTTCTGGTCGATGCGCGGGAGCTGCTGGTCCACCTTCTCCGCCATCGCCTTCTGCTCGGCGCGGAGATCCTTGTCCAGCTTGTCCACTCGCGTCTCGAGGTTCTTCCCCGCCTCGGACGAGTAGAAGCAAGCCCCCAGGGCGAGGGCCACGAAGATGGAGAGCGCAGCGCGTGCGACCCGCATCTCGACCCGCATCTAGTGGCGGAACTCCACCCGCCGGTTCGCCGCCCAGGCGTCCTCGTTGTGGCCGTCGACCGCCGGTCGGTTCTCCCCGTAGCCCACGGTGTCAACCTTGCCCGGTGCCACGCCCAGATCGACCAGGTACTTCTTCACCGCCGCCGCCCGGCGCTGAGAGAGGTGCAGGTTGTACTCCTCGGTCCCGCGCTCGTCGGCGTGGCCCTCGAGGACGATCTTCTTGACCGTGCCCTGCTTGATGCAGTCGGACAGGTCGTTGAGCTGGGTGCGGGCCTCGGGGGTCAGCGTGCTGTCGTTGAAGCCGAAGCGGATCGGCCCCCAGTTGCACTTGTCGGCGGTGGCCTTGGCGCAGGCGCCGGCCTGGCACGTCTCGCCGCTGCCGCAGTCAGCATCCGTGGCGCAGGTGTTGGGCACACACTGGTTGTTCTTGCACCGGGCACCCGGTCCGCAGTCGCCGTCCGCGGTGCAGGACTTCGGGGTGCACTTGCCGTTGGCGCAGGCAGAACCCGCGGGGCAGTTCTGGTCGGTGGTGCACTCGGGCTTGGGGGTGCACTTGTTGCCCTGGCACACGAACCCGGCCTTGCAGTTCGCGTCAGTGGCGCACTCCTGGCATTGCCCGTTGACGCAGACCTCGTTGTGAGACTTGCACTGCTCGTCCGTGTCGCACTTCGGATACGTAGGAGGACACCCGGTGAGAACCGCAATCCCCAGGACTCCCAGCGCCAGCACACCGAAACGGCGGGACATGCGCACTCCTCCAAGGTGGCCGCGTGCCCTGAGCGGCCCGATCCCTGTCGCCCGCTGTACCGTCATGCTGTGATGGCAGTCAAAAGAAATTCGAGGGATGCGCGGCCTGTTGGCCACGTCCTTGCGGCGCCGGAGCCGCGACCCGGAGTGCGGTGATGCCCCACAGCGTCCTCCTCG
>JBKPMY010000327.1:0-4603 GCA_046732375.1 Myxococcota bacterium | reverse complement strand
TCGTAGCCGAGAGCGGCCAGCTCGGTGACGACCTCCTTGTTGTCGAGATCGATCCCGAAGGCCTTCAGCTCCTTGGCGATCTCGTGAACCCGCTTCTTCGACATCCAGACCCCTTCGAAACGCTGCCTTCTACTCCACCTGCGCCCTGGACTTCACCGCTCGGAGGCGTCGAGCTCCCTCTGCACCGCCTCGAGCCCACCGGTCATCCGTCCCCGGAAGGCCCGCCCCAGGGACTTACGCTTCACCGCCGCGGTCAGACAGCCCGGCCCGCAGAGGTAAGCGCCCCGTCCTGGCGCTCTTCGGTCTCGGTCCCACGTCAGCTCGCCCTCGCTCGACAGGCAGAGCCGCCTCAATTCACGCTGGGGACGCCTGGTCCCGCACCCGATGCACGTTCGTTCGGGCTCCCTGCTCAGGGCGCTTTCGCCTCCTCGGTGGACGGGGGAGCGGATGCGGAGACACCCAGAGCCGCGCGCTCGGCGTCGAGCTCGGCACGCAGCTTGGCCTCCTCTAACAGGTAGCTCTCCGCCGCGCTCTTGAGCTGGCGGGCCTTCTTGATTCCGATCGCCGGAACGTCGCCGAGCTTGGTGATGTCCGTTTCCTTGGCCAGGTCCTCCGGGATCTTGTAGCCGGCCAGGGCCAGCGACTCGACCGTCTTCTCGCTCATCCCCCGCACGCGCATCATCCGCTCGGCCGGCGACAGCTCGTCCGGGTGGCGGCGGGCCTCGATGGCCCGGGCCTGCTCCCGCTCCATCTCCAGGCGGCGGAGCTCGATCTCGTCGTCCACCATCTGCTTCTTGGCCTGCTCCTGCATCGCCGGGATGCGGGCCGGATCCAGGCCAGGGATCTGCGCCAGCACCTCGGGAGAGGCCTCGGCCACGTCACGGGCCTGACGGAAGCCGTGGGCGTAGAGGGTCTCCACCAGCATCTCGCTGACCCCGGGGAGCGCTCCCAGCGAGCGCGTCGCGAACTCGCGCATCTCGCGGACGCGGGTCTCGCTGTTGATATCCAGCTTCCAGCCGGTGAGCTGGGCGGCGAGCCGCACGTTCTGCCCGCGCCGGCCAATGGCCAGCGACAGCTGGTCGTCGGGGACGATGAGCTCCATCGCGTGGTTGGCCTCGTCGATGATGACCCGGGCCACCTCGGCGGGGGCGAGCGCGGCACAGACGAAGCGCGCCGGGTCCTCGTCCCAGGGCACGATGTCGATCTTCTCTCCCCGGAGCTCCTGGACCACCGCCTGGACCCGGCTGCCCTTCATGCCCACGCAGGCGCCCACCGGGTCCACGTCCGGATCGCGGCTGCTGACGGCGATCTTCGCCCGTCCACCGGGCTCGCGCGCCGCGGCCTCGATGACCACGATGCCCTCGGCGATCTCCGGGACCTCCATCTCGAATAGCTTGGTCAGGAGGTTCACGCTGGCCCGGGAGAGGATGATCTGCGGGCCCTTCGACTCGCGGAGCACGTCCAGCACGTAGGCCTGGACCCGGTCTCCGGCGCGGTAGGTCTCGCGGGGAACCTGCTCGCGGACCGGGAGCACGGCCTCGGCGCGGCCCAGGTCGACGATGATGTTCCCCCGCTCGAACCGGCGGGCGATGCCGGTGACGATCTCGTTCCTGCGGTCCTTGTACTCGTTGTAGACGTTCTCCCGCTCCGCATCGCGGGTCCGCTGGAGGATGACCTGCTTGGCGGTCTGCGCGGCGATGCGGCCGAAGCCGTGCCGGAAGGTCCTGAGCTTCAGGATGTCGCCGTACTGGTCGTCCTGCGCTTTGGCCTCGGCGGCGTCCTCGTCGCGGTAGAAGATCTGGAAGACCAGCTCGTCACCGGGCTCGACCTCCATCCCCTTCTTCCGCGCCTCGTCGAGGGTGAGCTGGTTCACGGCCTGGATCGGGTCGGTGATCTGCTCGACGACCGTCACCGCCTGGAAGAGCTCCACCACGCCCTTCTCGGTCTCGTACTTGGCCTCGAGGCTCCGGTCCTGGCCAAAGTGCTTCTTGGCCGCGGTCTGCATCGCGTCCTCGAGCGTCGCGACGAGCACGCTCTTGTCGATGCCCTTGTCCTTGGCGACCTGCTCGAGGACCAGGTTGAGGTTGACGGACGGAGTGCTGGGCGTCGCCATGGGGTTTCCGTTTCCTACCAGGGGAGATGTCGATCAGAACTCGAAGTCGAGGTTCGCCTTGGCGATGTCGCGGAAGGGGATCTGGAATGCCCCACCGCCCTCGACCTGCACGGTGATGTCGATCGAGCCCACCTGCTCGAGGACACCGGAGAAGCTCTTGCGCGGTGGCTGACCGACGGGACCGAAGGTCTTCACCTTCACCCGCTTGCCGACCACCTTCGCGAAGTGTTCCGGACGCCGGAGCGGCCGGTTGATGCCGGGACTGCTGACCTCCAGCGAGTACGCGTGCGGAACGAGGTCCTCCACCTCGAGCGCGGTCTCCACCGCGTGCGAGACCCGCGCGCACTCCTCCAGGCCCACCCCACCCTCCTTTGCCATCGGGTCACGGCCGGGCCGGTCGATGAACAGCCGCAGCACCCAGCCCTGGGGCTCGCGGGCGTACTCGAGCTCCACGAGCTCGAAGCCCTCCGCGCGCACGAGCGGCTCCACCAGCGCCTCGGCGCGGGACACGACGTCCTGTCGGTGGGTGCTCTCGGCCATGTGAGCCCTAGAAACGAAAAAAGCGGGCACGGGGCCCACTTTTCGAGGTGCTGCAGCTTCGAAAAATGTCGCCGGGCTGCCTACCACGTGGCCCGCACCGGCGCAAGGCGCTCAGGGCCAGCCCGGCCTCGGAACCGCCCGGACTTCGGGCAGATTATCCAGGGGGCCGGGCGGCGCGAGCGCGGATCACCACTCCAGCGGGGGCTGGGGGCCGGGCACGATGCCGGCGATGTCCGGGTCCACACCCTCCTCGGGGGCCGGACGTTCCGCCTTCTCCCGCTTCCGCTGCTCGCGCTTCTCGGCCTTCTCGCGCTGCTTTTGCTGCCGGGCGAGCTCTTTCAGGCGCTTGGTGGCTCCAGGTGCAGCGATGGCGAACCTCCTCGTCTCGTTGAAGGGCCCTTCACATGCCCGCTGGACCCTGCCCTGTCAAACGGGACCGGGCCGGGGCACGCCGTCCGGACCGAGGTTACAGTCGGGCGCCGACACCCGGCTCCTCGGAACCCCCATGCTCGTTGCTGCGACACAGATGGCGTCCGGCCCCGACCGTGCGAAGAACCTGGAGGTCGCCACCCGCCTCGTCCGCCGGGCGGCCGAGCGGGGCGCCGGCCTGGTGGGGCTCCCGGAGAACGTGGCCTGGATGGGCCCGGAGAGGGACCGACCCTCCGCCGCGGAGCCACTGGATGGGCCCACCCTGACGCGGTTCGCGGAGCTCGCCCGACAGCTCCGGATTCATGTCCTTGCCGGGTCGATCATGGAGGCCGGAGCGCCCGGGGGACGGGTCTACAACACCAGCGTGCTGCTGGGGCCGGAGGGACAGCACCTGGCGGTGTACCGAAAGATTCACCTCTTCGACGCCGAGGTCGGCGACGGCGTCAGCTACCGCGAGTCGGACACGGTGGCCCCGGGCGAGGCGGCGGTCACGGCCGAGACCCCGCTGGGCACGGTGGGGCTGAGCATCTGCTACGACCTGCGGTTCCCCGAGCTGTACCGCGCCCTCTCCCGCGCCGGGGCCGCGCTCCTCACCGTCCCCTCGGCCTTCACCCTCATGACCGGCAAGGACCACTGGGAGGTGCTGCTCCGGGCCCGCGCCATCGAGAACCAGGCCTACGTTCTCGCACCTGCACAGGGTGGTCGGCACACGGATCAGCGCATCACCTACGGGCATGCGCTGGTGGTGGACCCCTGGGGTCTGGTGGTCGCCCGGGCCTCGGAGGGCGAGGGGCTGGCCTTGGCCGAGGTGGACCCCGAGCTCCTCGCCCGGGTCCGCCGGAACCTTCCTGCGCTGCGCCACCGTCGACTGGAGTGAGCCCGGGGGCCGGGTGAGCCCCCGCCGCGCGGGGGTGAAGTACACTCGAGCTAAGGAAGTGCCTCGCCCCTGGATTCCGATGGCGTTGTGCCTGCCGCTGTTCGTGTGCGCTCCGGCGTGTCGCCGTGACGCCCAGGCTCCGCCCGCTCCGGCCCCGAAGCAGTCGGTCCGGGCGACGCTGGCCCAGGTGAAGGGCTCGGTCTCGGTGAAGCGGGCCACCGGCGACGAGTGGCAGGCGGCCGTCGACGGCACGGCTCTCTACGACGACGACAAGCTCCGGACCGAGCGGGGCGGCTCGGCCGAGCTGCGCTTTCCTTCGGGCACGGTGGTGGTCGTCTCCGAGGACACGCTGCTCGGAATCGCCGAGACCCGCGCCTCGCCCGGGCGGCCGCAGGCGGACGTGACCGTGCTCCGCGGCGCGGTCGACGCCACCCTCGACCGCCCGGCGAATCAGTCCCTCACCGTCGGCACCCCCGCGGCGACGGTCCGCGCCGGAAGGGAGATTGTCTTCCAGTGAGCCGCGCCCTTCTCATCGCGCTCGCGCTCCACGCCGCGGCGACCACGGCCCCGCCCGCCCCGGGCGAGGCAGTGGGACGCGAGCGGGCACGCGCCGTGGCCGCCATCGGCTCGGCCCGGAGCGCGAT
>JBKPMY010000326.1:0-3953 GCA_046732375.1 Myxococcota bacterium | reverse complement strand
GCTCGAACTGGTCGGTCAGGTAGTACTGGAACTGCTCCGGAGTGTGGCGGCGGAGCGCGGCGAGCAGCACCCGCGCGGTCGGGTAGGGCGGTCCCTTGTTGCCGGTGGCGACCACGACTTCCCGGAGCGCCCTGTTCACCGCGTCCTCGCCGATGAGGTCCTGAAGCCCGTACATGACCAGGCTTCCCTTGGAGTAGTGGATGTAGCCCTGGTCCTCGACGCGCAGGAGCGGCAGCTCCTTCTTCTTCTCTCCGCTGCGCCCCGAGAGGTAGCGGTCCAGCTCGTAGCGCAGGAAGCGGCGCATGACCCGAGGCCCGTAGGCCTGCTTCATCACCATCAACGCCGAGTACTGGGCGAGTGTCTCCACCAGCACCGTCATCCCCTGCGAGTCCGCGCTGAGAACCTGATGCCCCCACCAGTGGTGCGCCACCTCGTGCGCCGTCACGTAGAGCGGGTAATCGATCGCGTCGGGCCGGCCCTTCTCCACCTGGGCGATGAAGCCGATGGACTCGGAGAAGGGGATGGTGCTCGAGAACGACTCGGCGAAGGTGGCGTAGCCGGGGAACTCGACGATGCGCAGCACCGGGTGCTGGTACGGCCCGAAGGCGCGGGTGAAGTAGGCGAGCGAGTCCTTCATCCCCTTGCGCATGCTCGGCAGGTCGTAGCTGTGGTCCGGATGATGGGCGATCTCCAGGGCCACGTCGTTCCACCGATCGTTCTCCACCACGTACCGCGCGGAGAGGAACGCGAGGTAGTGGAAGATCGGCCGACGCTCGACGAAGTGGAAGTAACGCCGGCCGTTCTCGGTCCACTCCCGCTCGAGCGTGCCCGGGGCGACGACCCGCTGATCGGCGCTGGTGCTCACGGTGGCCTCGAACTGGATGCGGTCCGCGTCGTGGGCGATGTAGTTGGTGGCCGGGGCAGCCGGGTCGTCCAGGTCGAGCGCGCGCTCTCGCGGCCCGAGCCCGTGCTTGCGGCGGATCTCGTCGTCGGCCAGCTCCTGCTGCCGGGCGTAGCCCAGGCCCGGGAGGTAGTCCCCGTTGATGAAGGTGCCGTTCTCCACGATGCGGGTGTCGCTGCCGTCGTTCTCGAAGCCGGGGTTGAGATAGCTGATGCGGAAGGCGAGCTCGGTGCTGGCTCCCGGCGCCAGCGGCTGCCGGAGCTTGTAGGCGTGCACGCCCGTCTCGGCGTCGGAGACCAGGGTCTCCTGCCCACCCGGGAATTCCATGGTGCGGACGGTGGCCCGCGGGCTCAGCCGGACCACGATCTGCTCCAGGGGCTGGTCGGAGCGGTTGAGGAGCGCGTCCATCCCGTCGATCTCCACCCGCCGCTCGGCGGGGAAGATGTCGACCCGGGTCTTCACCGCGGTGATCTTCGGCTGGAGAAGCGCAGCGAAGCGCTCCTTGTACCGCTTCTCGTACTGGGCCTGGGCCTCGTCGCGTGAGAAGCGAGTGCGGTAGGTGTTCCGGACGTTGGTGTTCCAGAAGATGAACGCCCCCGAGCCGACGGCGATGGCCAGCGCCGCCCCGAGCAGCGCTCCCGAGCGCCGGTCCAGTCGCGCCCGGGCCTCGCGCCACCGCTCGCGGAAGGTCTGCGGGGTCCCCCGGACCCAGAAGAGGTGGGCCACCACCGCCAGCGCCAGCGCCACAGCCACCCAGTAGAGCTCGAACCAGAAGAGTGGGGCGACGAAGTGCCCGTACCCGTTCATGTCCGAGTACGGGTGCGAGGGCGCGGTGCCGTAGCGGAGGAGGTGATGCTCCACTCCCATCACCGGGAAGAGCAGCGAGAGCGCGAGGAACACCACCATCGCGAAGTGGCCGACGTACTTCTGAGCCACGAGCACGTGCACCAGCACCGCCAGCGCGCAGAGGCAGGCGAAGAGCACGAAGGAGATGCCGTAGAGCGAACGCAGGTAGAGTCCGAGCTGGAAGTGGAAGTACCCCTTCGCCGCCTGGATGGTCACGCCCGCCACGACGACCACCGCGAGCAGGATGGCCACGATGCCCAGCAGCGCGGTGAGCTTGGAGGCCATGACCGCCCAGCGCGGGGTGGGGAGCGCGTCGTAGATCTGCGCCATCCCCGCGTCACGCTCGCGCCAGACCAGCTCGCCGGCGTAGAGCGTGAGCACCACCAGGATGAAGATGGCGAAGGAGCCGGCCACCACGGTGATCACCTGGCGGGTCACCGGATAGGTGGGAGTTCCGTAGAGCTTGCCGATCGCCGGTGCGGTGGAGGCGATGAACAGCACTCCCGCCAGGAGGATGACCCCGAAGAAGACGCTCTTGATCGTCTCCCGCAGCTGCAGCCCGACCAGCCCGGCGAACACACCACGCGAAGCGCGCGAGGAGAAGTCCAGCCGGGCGCGCGGAACTACCACCCGGGTTCGGTCCTCGGGAGGGACCTCCGGGGTGGCGCGGCCGGCGGGAGCCGCGGGCGCGGAGAAGGAGAAGCGCCGGTAGGTGTAGCCGAAGAGCGCGATGGCGAGGGCGGTCCAGAGCAGCCGGTTCCAGAGGAAGTCCCCCTGCAGGCCCAGGAGCCGGGTGTTCTTCTCGGCGATGGACCAGTAGTGGGTCACGCTGTCGATGGCCATGAGCCCGAACGGGTCCACCAGCGCGGCCAGGGTCCTCCGCTCCACGTCGCCGGTCAGGTTGACGCCGATGAAGTAGCCCAGCACGGCCAGTACCGCGCCCACGTAGACCGGCAGCATGCGCCTGGTGAGCACGGCCAGGGCGAAGAGCACCGAGGCCATCAACAGCAGATCCGGAAGGACCACCAAGAGATATGGAACGGCGTAGGCCGCGAACCGCTGCGGGCCCACGCGTGCGGCGGGCATCCAGGGAAGCTTCGTCGCCAGGAACGCGCCGAGGCCGATGGCCAGGGAGAGAAGGACGAGCACCCCGAGCGCACCGAGGAATCGCCCG
Source organism: Myxococcota bacterium (assembly GCA_046732375.1). Lineage (GTDB taxonomy): Bacteria > Myxococcota > Myxococcia > Myxococcales > Myxococcaceae > RPRB01. Next base: position 1,032 of record JBKPMY010000326.1, on the reverse strand, counting down.
CCGAGGTACTGCGCGCGGCTGATCGGCCGGGTGAACAGCAGCGGGGTGATGTTGGCGTCGACGTCCTGGTGGGTCGCCCGCCCGGCGAGTGCGGCGGTGATCACCACCGTGAAGCTGGCGATGAGGGTCATCAGCATCGCCAGTGACCACGGCGAGTTGATGTCCACCTTTCCGCCGGTGCCGAAGTCCACGTTGGCGTTGGGGATGGCGCCCCCCGCGGCGAGGATGAAGAACGCGGCCAGGACCAGGAACACTGCGAAGTAGACGTAGGTGGAGATGCGGTGCAGCCGCTGTCGCACCTCGAAGCCGGCGATGGCCAGGAGCATCGTCAGGCCGCTCTGGATTCCAGGACCGCGCCGCGCCGGACGGCGAAGTAGACGTCTTCCAGATCGGGCTCGGCCGGCAGGAAAGCCGCTCCAGGGGCCGCGTCGGCCAGCACCCGGACTCGGGTCCTTCCGGCGACGAGCCGGGTGGAGACCAGGGCCAGCGACTCGGAGAGCTTCGCCACCTCGGCCTTCTCCACCGTGCGCTCCCAGAGCCGGCCCCGGAGCCCGGCCACGGCCTCGGCGGGCTGCTGCACCAGCCGCAGCGCGCCCTGGTGCATGATCGCCATGCGGCTACAGAGGTCGGAGACGTCGCTCACGATGTGCGTGGAGAGCAGGACGATGACGCTCTCGCTGATCTCGGAGAGCAGGTCGTGGAACCGCACCCGCTCCTCGGGATCCAGGCCGGCGGTGGGCTCGTCGACGATGAGCAGGCGTGGGTCGCCGATCAGCGCCTGGGCGATGCCGAACCGCTGCTTCATGCCGCCGGAGAACGTGCCCAGCGCGCGGTTCCGGGCCTCCCAGAGGTTGGTCCGGTGGAGCAGCGCCTCCACCGTCTCCCGCCGGAGCGCGCGGTCCGCGAGCCCCTTCAGACGGCCCAGGTGGTCCAGGAGATCGACGGCCTTGACCTTCGGGTAGACGCCGAACTCCTGAGGGAGGTACCCGAGGAGCTTCCGGATCGCCTGCTTGTCGCGGAGCAGGTCGATGT
>JBKPMY010000325.1:0-5680 GCA_046732375.1 Myxococcota bacterium | reverse complement strand
CGCACCCCACGCGAACCTGGCCCGGGCCTGGGTCGCGCTGGTGACCGGGCCCATCGGTCAGGCCGCGCTCGAGAACGCAGGATTCGGCCGGGTCGGCAGGTGAGCGCCGACCGGAGATGAGTGGACTCCTTCCGAAGGTGTCTCCCGAAGGTGTCTGACACCTTCGAGTCATGTCCACTTGACATGGGTCACGCGTTCCTGTGCCCTCCGCGGGAACTTCGAGAGGAGGGTCTCAGTGGAGCTCAGCGCGAGGAATCAGATCGCCGGAAAGGTCAGCAGCGTCCGCGTGGGGATGGCCTGATGGCGGAGGTCGCGGTGGACATCGGCGGCGGGAAGGAGCTCGTCTCCACCATCACCCGGACCTCGGCCCAGCGACAGGACCTCAAGGTCGGTGACCAGGTCACCGCAATCATCAAGGCCAGTGAGGTCCTGATTGCCAGGTAAGCGCGCCCTCACGCTCCTCTGTCTGGTAGCGCTCGGCGGGTCCGCCCGTGCAGAGGAGGCCGCCCGGGCCGTCGTCGAGGTCTCGGGCGCCCTCCCCCGCTCGGCGAGCCTCGGCCAGAAGGAGCTGAGCGCCCACGGCGCGAAGACGACCGCCTGGACCGTCCACGGCACCAAGCGGCAGGTCACCGGCGTCCGGCTGGACAAGGTGCTCAGCCACCTCGGGTTCTCGCCGGGCCCGATGGGCAAGGGGGTGCCCGTCGCCGAGAAGCGCGCCGGCTATCGCAAGGCCGTCATCGCCACCGCCCGGGACGGGTTCCAGGCCGTGTTCAGCGCCGCCGAGTGCGTCGAGGGAATGGGACCCACCGAGGTCCTCGTGGTGTGGGCCGTGGACGGCAAGCCCCTTCCGCCGGAGGAGGGGCCTTTCCAGCTTGCGGTCCTCACCGACGGCGAGCCGAGCCGCTCCATCCGCCAGCTCCGGAAGCTCGAGGTGGTCGACGTCGTCGCCCGCTGACCCACGAGCGCAGCCACCGGCCAACACTTCTCGTTGCGTCCGGCGCGGCCCGGGACGAAGACACCGCCTCCGATGATCCGACTCTTCGCCTCGGTCCTCCTCATTCCCACGTATCGAGGTGTCCGTATCGAGGTGTCTGGCACCTCGATGTCCAGTCGACTTGACCTGAGGCAAGCCGGGCGCCGAGGCAGCCCAGCTCGCCCGGGCATCACTTCCAGTTGCGTCCGGCGCGGCCCGGGGCGAAGACACCGGCTCTGATGATCCGGCTCCTCGCCTCGGTCCTCCTCCTGCTGCTCGCTCTCCCCGCCCAGGGGGCGCGTCCCTACCGAGGCGGCGCCGTCGCGACCCTGTACCCCCAGGCGTCGGAGGCCGGGCTCCAGATGCTCGATCGCGGCGGCAATGCCGTGGACGCTGCCGTGGCAACCGCCTTCGCCGCGGCGGTCGTGGGCCCCTACCACAACGGGCTCGCCGGGGGCGGCTTCGCCCTGCTCAGCCTGCAGGGCAAGGACACCCTGGCGCTCGACTTCCGCGAGGTCGCCCCCGCCGCTGCCTCCCGGGACATGTTCCTCCGCGACGGCAAGCCCGTTCCGGGGCTGTCCACCGACGGTGGGCTCTCGGTGGCGGTCCCCAACGCGGTGAACGGCTACCTCGCGCTGCTGGACAGGGCAGGCTCGCTGCCACGCTCCGTGGTCCTCGCTCCCGCAATCCGGCTCGCGCGCGAGGGTCTGGTGGTGACCCCCAAGTACCGCCAGATGGCGACCAGTCGCCTCGAGTGCCTCCGGGGCGACCCGGAGGCCTCGCGCATCTTCCTTCGCCCTGGACCCGACGGCCGTCCCGAGGTCCCTGCCCTCGGCACTCGCCTGCGCCAGCCGGAGCTCGCCCGGACACTGGAACGCATCGCCGTCTCGGGCGCCGCGGCCGTTCGCACCGGACCCATCGCCCGCTCGGTCGTCCAGACGGTCCGCGGGGCCGGCGGCATCCTCACCGAGGAGGACCTCGCCCGGGTGAAGCCCCGCTGGCGCACGCCGCTGTGGGGCTCGTATCGCGGGCACCGCATCGCGACCTTCCCACCGCCGAGCGGGGGCGGCGTCATCCTGCTGGAGACCCTTGGGGTGCTCGAGCGCCTCCGGCCCCAGGGCTTCGAGCGCCGCGCCGCGGCGGACCTCCACCTCTACGTGGAGGCTCTGCGCCGCGCCTACGCCGACCGGGCGCGGTTCATCTCCGATCCCGACCAGACGGTGGTTCCCACCGAGCGGCTCGTCTCCGCCGAGCACATCGCCGAGCTCGCCGCGAGCATCGACCCGGCGCGCGCCACGCCCTCGACCGCGCTGCAGCTCGCGGGCGCCGCCGACGCCACGCCACCTTCGCAGATCAAGCACACCGCCCACATCTCCGTGCTCGATCGCGCGGGGAACGCCGTCGCTCTCACCACCACCGTCAACTACGGCTTCGGCAGCTGCCTCGTCGCGCGCGGCACCGGCCTCCTCCTCAACGACCAGATGGACGACTTCTCCACCCAGCCGGGGGTCCCCAACGTCTACGGCCTCGTGTACGGCGAGTCCAACGCCGTGGCGCCAGGGAAGATCCCCGTCTCCTCCATGGCCCCCACCCTGGTCTTCCAGAAGGACCGGCCCACCCGGGTGCTCCTCGTGGTCGGCGGCTCGGGAGGTGCGTTCATCCCCACCAGCGTCCTCCAGGTGGTGACCAACGTGCTCGACGGACGCATGGCTCTTCCGGTCGCGTTGGCGGCCGGCCGCGTCCACCACCAGTGGCTGCCCGACGTGGTGACGGTCAATCCTGACGCCCTCGACCCCGCGACCCGGGCCGCGCTCGAGGCCATGGGCCACACCTTCAAGGTGAGCAGCGCGAACCTCGGGGACGCCGAGGCGGTGCTGGAGGATCCGGAGACCGGGCTCCGCTCCGCCGCCTCCGATCCGCGCGGAGAGGGCGTGGCGCTCGGCCAGCCGTAGGAGGGCGGGCCGCTAGCCCGCGGTCGGATCCGGCGCCCCGGGGAGCAGCGCCGGGCCAGAGTGCGCCAGCGCCATCCGCCACCCGGACGCGGTGCGAACGCAGACGTCGGTGAAGAAGGCCACGTCATCCACCTCGATGTCCGTGGGGAGCCGCACCCGCGCCCGCTGCAGCCCGGTGAGCACGCCCACCGCGCCGACCACGCGCGCTCGCAGGTGGAGCACCGACAGCTCGAGGATCTCCCCCGGAATCTCCACCGCCGCCCGGAGGAAGTCTTCTCGCCGGGTCGCCGTTCCATCCGAGCCGATGAGGACGAAATCGTCGGTCACCAGCGCACCCAGCGCGGACGCATCCCGTCGCCGGATGGCCTCGATCACCGAATCCTCGAGCGCGAGGAGCGCCCGCTGGTCTGGCGTCAGGGACGCAGGAGGATGCTCCACGACGGTCAGCCCTTCTTCCGGGAGTAGATGCCTTCGAACAGCAGCGTCCAGTTCTTCCCCTCGTCCGACGACTGCTCCCACCGCTGCCGGATCCGGTCTCCGTCCATCTTCTGCCAGGTGATGCGGTTCAGTGTGCTGCTCCCCCGCGACGCCGAACGCCGCCCGCTGAGCACCATCTTGCCGTCGCGAAACTCACCGTCCAGCACCAGCACCATCCCCAGGTCGTCCACGAAGGTCTGGGTCCACCGCCCTGCGGGCCCGTCGTAGCTGGTGAGCGAGCTGCCGTGGCTTCCGTCAGACCCGGTCCAGCTCTCGCGCAGCGCGCACCCCTCGAGGATCTTCTCCACCTTGTTCTCGCCGGCGACGGTGCCCTTCGGCGTCTGGACCTCCCAGTCCCCCAGCCAGAAGTCGAACTGCCGGTACGGCGTGCCGGAGCAGGGTGGCCCTTTCGGGCTCGTGGCGCGCTTCTTCTGCTGTGCTGACGCCGAGAGTGGGACGAGGACCGCGAGCAGCATCAAGAGGACCCGCAACGGTCGAACCTCCTTCCGGCATCGCCGCCGTGCGCTGCGAGGGGCGAGCGGAGCAGAATAGACGTCGCCGGGCCACACTGTCTCGCGAGAGCCTCCCTTGCTCTTCGACGCCCACCTCCATCCCGAGACGCTCTCCGACCTCGATCTCGAATCGCTCCGTGCGTTCGGCGTGGAGCGGGCCGTGGCCCTCGGTCACCACTTCCCCGAGCCCACCTCACGCGGGCTCCGCGAGCACTTCCGGGACCTCCTGGACGTGCAGCTGCCGCGGCTGGAGCGCGCCGGCATCCGGGGCTACGTCGCCCTGGGCGTCCACCCCCGCGCCATTCCCCGGAGAGGGCTGCACGACGTGCTCGCCGGACTGCCCGCCCTCTTCCGCGGCGGCAGGGTGGTGGCGCTCGGAGAGATCGGCTTCCACCGCGGCGGGCCCGACGAGGAGGAAGCGCTGGTCGAGCAGCTGGAGCTGGCGCGCCGCCTTTCCCTCCGGGTCGTCCTGCACACCCCCGCGCTGGACAAGGAGCGGTGGACGCGGCGCCTCCTCGCCCTGGTCCGTGCCCATGGACTGCACCCCGGGCGGGTCCTGGTGGAGCACGCCAGCGCACGGACGGTCCGGCTCATCCTGGCTCGCGGGCACTGGGCCGGGCTGACCGTCAACGTGGGTGAGCTCACCGCGGACCGGGCGGTGCAGCTGGTGCGGAAGCTCGGGAGCCGCCGGCTCACCCTCGGGAGTGACGCCGGGGACCGGCCCGGGGATCTGCTGGGACTTCCCCGCGCGGTGCATCTGCTCGAGCGCGCCGGTCTGGGGAGGACGCTCGTCGCCCAGCTTGCGTTCCGGAACGCGCGTCGCTTCTTCGGAGTGGAGTAGGAAGACGCCCCGCCCGGTCAGTGGACGGACGCGGCGACCTCGCTCGCCGCGCCCACGTCGGCGATCTCGAGCCGGGGCTCCTCGCGGACCTCGTCCAGCTCGAGAGGGGTGCCGAACTCGGCAGCATCGAGAAGACGCTGCGTCCGATCGTCGAGCTCCACCGCCACCAGGATCGACAGCCCGGTGCCAGAGACCTCGCACTGCTGGAAGCGCGCCCAGCGCCCGTCGCCTAGCTTCACCAGCTCACCGATGTCGGCCAAGCGCACCCTCCGGACGGCGTGTGCGTGAACTGTAAGCAGCACCCCTGACTGCCGGCAAGCCCGGCTGGTAAACGCCGCGCAAGCCCATGGAATCACTCGGGCATGGTGCGGTGATGGCCGCCGAGACGGTGGGGGCCGGCGCCGGGGGCCGGTCAACCTGTCAACGAGACCGGGTGTGAAGGCGTGCAGCGCTCGACCCCGCTCTGACGCAACCGGCCGGCACGATGACGCGTCAGGACTTGGGGCGGATCTCCGCGCCCACCAGTTGCTCGAAGACGGTGATGACGGCGCCGATGTCCTGCTCGCCCTTTCCGGCAGCGCGGGCCAGCTCGTAGCACTGGCGAACGACGGCGGCGGTCGGCGTGGGCACGCGAAGCGCCGCCGCGCTCTCCAGGAACAGGCCGAGGTCCTTGTGCATGAGGTCGATCGAGAAGTGGGTCTCGAAGTCGCGGCGCAGGAGCGCGTTGCCCTTGAACTCGAAATAGGGCGATCGGAAGCCGGACGCCTGGATCACCTCCAGCACCTTCGCCGGGTCCACGCCGGCCTTCGCGGCGAGCAGCAGGCCCTCCCCGAAGGCCTGCAGCATCGCGGCGATGAGCGCGTTGCCCGCGAGCTTCACCTGGCTGCCGGCCCCGACCTGACCGCAGTGGATCCACTTCTCACCG
>JBKPMY010000324.1:0-9456 GCA_046732375.1 Myxococcota bacterium | reverse complement strand
CCTCGGGGGTCTTCGTCTTGGCCAGCGCGGAGAGGAGGAGGTTGACGCGGGCGGGACGCAGCGTGTCGTTCGGGGCGGACAGGCTCACCGCCCGGCGGTACGCCGCGGCCGCCGCGGCGTAGTCCTTCTTCTGCTGCGCGGCGTTCCCCTCCTGCTCTGCGCGAGCGGCCTCGGACACCTTGCCGCCCTTACGCGTCGCCTGCCACGACGCGGCGGTCTGCTGGACGAACTGCCGCATCTCGCTCACCGAGGAGGTCCCCAGCCACCTCCCGATGACCTGCTCGGTGTCCGGATCGATCATCAGGAAGGTGGGCAAGGCGTCGGCGGGGAACTTCTCCACCACTTCCCGGTTCTTCTCCGCCTCGGTCTCCACCGCGAGCCAGACCACCGCGCCCTTCACCGAGCGCAGGCCCGCGTCCGGGAAGACGAAGGAGCGCATCGACAGGCAGGAGTGACACCAGGTCGCCCAGCTGTCGAGGAAGAGGGGCTTCTTCTCTGCCTTCGCCTTCGCCAGGGCGCTCCGGTAGTCGTCCTCGAGGAAGACGATGCCGGACGGGGGAGGCTTGGTCGCGGCGTGGGAGGCAGACGCCGGCGCCGCGAGGACGGTGAGGCTCAGCAGGGCGGAGAGCATGGGCGGCGACAAGCTAACCCGCCACGGTGGCTGCCGCCGTGCGCAATCAGCGAACCGCCTGAAATCCGGGCCTCTGTTCGGGAGCCGGAGAAGCGCCAATGGGCCGTCCCTTCAGACGAGCTTCCGCGGAGGCCACCGCCAAAGGGAGCAGGCGCCCGCCTCCGCTCATCCACCCCCGGGCACTTGAATCGCACTCCTGGGGGCCGCGTCCAAGTGTTTGAGGATGCAACGATGAAGAGACTTCTATACGCAGCGCTGTTGCTTGGCCCGCTCGTGGCGGGCGCCCAGGTCATCTCCACCACGCCGCCGGCGGACCAGCCGCCCGCGCCGCAACCGCAGGCCGTTCCCCCTCCCCCGCCCGCCGCTCCGCCGCCGCCGTCCAGCAACGCGCCGCAGGCGCCACTTCCCCCTCAGTCCGGCGACTCGTACGGCACGGTGCCCCAGGGCGAGTCCCCCGCTCCTCCGTCGGCCAACCCGTACGTCTCGACTCCGGAGGACGAGGTGCCGCCGCCATCCGTGACCGCCGCTCCCCCGAGCGCGACCGGGCAGTGGGTCTACACCACGCAGTACGGCTGGGTCTGGATGCCGTATGGAGCCGCGTACACGTATCTGCCCGCCGGCGCGTACCCGGACATGTATCTGTACTTCCCCGCGTACGGCTGGCGCTGGGTGGTCGCGCCGTGGGTCTGGGGCATCGGTCCTCGCCCGTACTTCGGCGTCTACGGATGGGCGCGCTACCCCTGGTACGGACACGGCTTCGGGCGCTGGTACGGCTTCCGCGGCGGCCCCGTCTGGGCGGGTCATGGCTGGGGTCATCCCGGCTGGGTGGCCCGGCCCGCGCCCCACGTGTTCACTCCGCGGCCCGGCGTCGTCGTGACCCCGCGCCCGGGCGGGTTCGCGCGGCCCGGCCCTTCGGTTGTCGTTCGGTCCCGGCCCGTCGCGCCGCCGCATGGGTTCTCCGGCCCGCGCCCGGGGGGCTTCCACGGTGGGCATCCCGGCGGCTTCGGCCGGCACTGACCGAGGCACCGTCGATTCCTCTGAGCGGCTCCGCGCCGCACTCGCTCAGGCGAGGCGCGGCGTGGTCGGTCCGGCGTAAGCCGGATGCCGGCCCATGAGCGCCCGGTGGCACCGCGGGCAGTAGAAGGTCGCGTCGCTTCCCGCGACGCGACCGTCGTATTCCTCGAAGCGGATGAAGTCGGGCAATCCGAGCCGCTCCCGGAGCGCGCCCGCATCGAAGGTGCAGTTCACCTCCGACCAGAGTCCCCACTCGGGTCCGTAGGGGCTGGGCATGGGCTCGCCGATCTTCACTCCTCTCCGCTCCAGCTCCACCTCGAGCGGCGCGAGGTGAACGCAGCTGACGGGCATGGGCACCTCCGGGCCGGAGCATGCCATCGGGCGGCACACCGCGTGGAGAGTCCGGCATGAGCGCGCCAGGGACCGCGGTTTGTCTTGCAGGAGCACGTGGCAGCCCCGATCCTGCCGCTCGATTGACGCCATGTCCCGTGTGGAGATCAGCGACGGAGGCCGAGCCGGGACCATCACCTACCGGGAGGGGCTGCACACCGCCTCGTTCTACTGGGAGTTCGCCATCTCCCCTGCCCTCGCCATCCTGACCGGGCCCGCCACGCGAGACTGGGACCGGCTTCACCCCTGGGCCGCCGGCCGTCAGGAGGAGATCTTCGAGCACGTGGCCCGCGAGGTCATCCGCCAGAAGGCGAGCGAGTGCACGCCGGAGATCGATCTCGCCTCCGGGACCATCACCTTGCTGGAACCGAGGCGCACCGCGAAGGGACGCAAGCGCAGGGGCAGCTCGCCCCGCGGCGCGCTCGACGCTGTGGGTGAGCTCGGGGAGGACGAGCTCGTGCAGCTCATCGACCTCCTGCTCCGCGACGAGATGACCGGCCCGACCGTCGATGGCCTCGCGCAGATCGACCACCCCAAGGCCCGCGCCGCGGTGGACGAGGCCGCGCGCCACCACCTCTCGGTCGACATCCGCCTCGCCGCGGCAGAGGCGCTCCACGCTCGCGGCGCCCTGGCCGACCTCGAGCCGGTGCTCACCCGGGAGTTGAGAATGCTGAACCGCCGAGCGGACGGGCTCGCCCGGGCGCTCCGGCTTGCGGAAGCGGACCCCACGCCGGCGGTCAAGCAGGCGCTCCTCTGGGCCAGCTGGAACCAGACCGAGTGTGCTGCGGACTGTGCGCGTCTTCTGGTCAAGCTCGTGAGCGGCGCCGAGGCAGTGACGGCGATGGCCGACGTGTTCTCCGGGCTGGGCTTCCACACCAGCTTCTTCCAGCGGAAGGCGGCCTTCGAGGCGCTCTGTGAAGAAGTCGGAATGACCCTCGACCCGGGCTGACACGCCGCCGTCCGATGAGTTCTGCTGCCGCCCGCCGTCCAATGGTCTCGACACGGTCGGCAGCCGTCGCCGGCGCCTTCGAGGAGCCCCCATGTCTCGCCTTCGCGTCCACGCATTCAGTCTCTCGCTCGACGGCTTCGGAGCTGGCCCCGCCCAGGGTCTCGAGAATCCGCTCGGAGTCGGCGGCGAGGCCCTGCATCGGTGGTTCTTCCCCACCCGGACCTTCCGCCGGATGTTCGAGGGGAAGGACGGAACCACCGGCGTGGACGACGGCTTCGCCGCGCGCGGCTTCGAGAACATCGGCGCCTGGATCCTCGGACGAAACATGTTCGGCCCCATCCGCGGGGCCTGGCCGGACGAGTCCTGGAAGGGATGGTGGGGCGAGGAGCCGCCGTACCACGCTCCGGTGTTCGTGCTGACTCACCACCCGCGGCGCGAGCTGGCGATGAAGGGGGGCACCACCTTCCACTTCGTGACCGGCGGAATCCGGGAGGCGTTCGCCCGCGCCCGCGAGGTGGCAGGACCGCGCGACGTCCGGCTGGGGGGAGGCGTGTCCACCATCCGCCAGTACCTCGAGGCCGGGCTCGTGGACTCGATGCACCTCGTCTTCTCGCCGCTCCTGCTCGGGAAGGGCGAGAACCTCCTCGTGGGTCTCGACCTCCCCCAGCTCGGGTTCCGGGTCACCGAGCACGTACCCGGAGAGAAGGCGACGCATGTCGTGCTGACCCGTGGCTGAGCCGCAGCCATCGGTCGACTCCCGCCAGCGACTTGCGTCGCCGCCGCTGTTCCCGGCCGGGCTCCGTCGCTAGGCTGACTCGCCGTGCCCCTCACCCGCCGCGAGCTGGTCGAAGCCGGTCTCACCCTCGGGGTGGCCGTCGTCGCGAGCCCCGCGCTCGGCGCATCTCCGGCGGCGCTGCCCCTCACGCCCGAGAGCGGGCTGGGCCCCTACTACAAGCGGGGCGCGCCCACCGCGACCAGCCTCGTCGTGCCTGGTGATCCGGGGCTCCCGCTGGTGGTGAGCGGCAGGGTTCTCGACAGGGCCGGGAAGCCCCTGTCAGGCGCCGTCCTGGAGGTGTGGCATGCGGACGCGCGTGGGGTCTACGACCTCGCGGGCTACCGGTACCGGGCGAGCGTCGTCGCCGGGCCGGACGGGAGTTACCGCTTCCTCACCGTCATGCCCGGCCACTACCCGGAGCGTCTGGCCCAGCACATCCACTACCGGGTGAGCGCGCCAGGCCGGAAGGTGCTCGTGACCCAGCTCTACTTCGCGACCGATCCCGCGTTCGCCGGGGATCCGGACCAGAACTGGAGAAAGGACCCGATTCTCGAGGACCGGCGCCTCATCCGTCCGGTGACGCTCGAGGATTCGGGCGGGCCACGGGCGGCGGTCGTCTTCGACACCGTGCTCGGATGACCCCTCAGAAGCGGTGCCAGAAGAGCGACGCGTACGACGGCACGGCGTCGCGCCAGAACCGGATCTTCTTCCCCTCGGCGAAGCCGCGGGCCACGTAGTTGACCGGGACCTCCATCGGCGAGTGCCCGTTCCGCGCCAGCTTGCAGGCGAGCTCGATGTCCAGCTCGAAGCCGTCGGACTTCAGATCCAGCCCGTCCAGGCATTCGGCGCGGAACACCTTGAACATGGTGTTCACGTCCGTCACGCGCTGCTGGTAGAGGGCGCTGTAGGTCCGGGCGAACACCAGCTGGGCGAAGTTGAGCAGGAGCCCCCGCACCGGCGTGGTGTCATACCGGCGGACCTTCCAGTCGTCGAGGCCGAGGGTGCGCGAGCCGAGCACGAAGCTGGCCTCGTGCTGGAGCAGCGGCTCGAGGAGCGCATCGTAGTCCTCGATGTCGTACTCGAAGTCGGCGTCCTGGATGAGCACGATGGTCCCGCTGACCTGGGCCAGGCCCGTCCGCACCGCATGACCCTTGCCGCGGGGCCGGTCCTCCAGCACCACCCGCACCCCGGGACGGCCCTGGTAGCCCTGCACGATGGCCCGGGTCCCGTCGGTGGAGTTGCTCTCCACGATGATCAGCTCGCGGTCGATCTTCAGCGGCTTGGCGAGCACCGCATCGATGACCTCGGCCGCGTAGCGAGCCTCGTTGTACACCGGCATCACGATCGACAGCTTCTCCCGGGCGGCAGCCTCTCCCGCCCGGCGGCCGAACACCGCCACCCGGTTTCCGGCGCGCACCGGCATCTCCACGCCTCCCAGCGGCGTCGCGTTCAGCACCGTGGACAGCGCCGGCCGGTCCACGGCGCGGGAGAGGATGTCGCCGACGTACCGGGCGGTGCGAGTCACGGGCAGCGGATACTGGGTCTTGAGGAGCAACCCCGAGCGGGCAGCCAGCGCGGTGAGGTTCCCGGTGCTGAGGAATGCCGACTTGTGATCGAACAGCTGCGACCAGTGCCTCCGCATGAGGCGTGCCGGGATCGAGTCGGCGTTGGTGTAGGTGATCACGAACAGGGTCTCGGGCGGCAGCGCCGCGACGAGGTGCGAGAGCACGGCGTGAGGATCGGCCAGGCTCTCCAGCAGCTCGGCGAGGATGACCACCTGAGGTTCGCGGGCCAGGGCCGGGGCTGCCCACTCCATGTCGGAGTCGAGCGCCACGCGGGTGAAGCGCGCGTCGTCGAACGCGGCGACTTCCAGGCCGAGCCGCTCCGCCGACGGCACCCGGGCGAACTCCGGCAGGTATCTCCCGAGGAGCAGCGTGCGCCGCAGCGGCGCTCTCACGATGCGCTGGTGATCTTCTTCCACCCGCCGGAGCAGCCGCTCGAAGTCCTCGGACATCAGCGCCCGATCGCGAGGATGAGAGAAGGTCTGGATGCGCTCGATGTCCAGATCGTTGAACGGGCGCTCGCGGGTGGGGTTCACGTACACCGCGCCACAGGCCGTGCAGCGCACGAACCGGACGCCGGCGCGGTGAAAGAGGTAGCTCGGCCGGTCGGCCTGGCAGGCCGGGCAGTCCACGAACCGGTTGTGGGCGCGCGCGGCCCGCACCGCCGCGGTCGGCCTGAACTGGAAGGAGCGCACGGAGCCGTTCGCCCCGGTCATGGGGTCGATCCTTCCGCCCGCCTCACCCGATCGTTGACGAACGGGCTGGCCTCGAGGAACGCCAGCGTCTCGACGATGCTCTCCGGGATGTTGCGCGTGGGAGCCCAGCCGAGCGAGCGGAGGCGCGACGCGTCGAGGAGCACCCGCGGCGAGTCCCCCACCCAGCCGCGCTCGCCACCGGCGTGCACGATCCTCGGGTTCACTCCCAGGGTGGCGGTGATCACCGCGATGCTCTCGTCGACCTCGATCCAGTCCTGGTGCCCGAGATTGAAGACGTTGATCGGCTCGGAGGAACCCCCGATCGCCACCAGCATCCCCGACACGCAGTCTCCGACATGGAGGTAGCTCTTCTTCTGTCGGCCGTCGCCCAGCACGTCGAGCCGGGTCGGGTCACGCTTCAGCCGGCGCCAGAAGTCGATGACGTGGCCGTGCGTGTAGCGAGGGCCGAGCAGCGACACGAAGCGGAAGATCCACACCCGGAAGCCGTAGCCCAGCGCGTAGGAGGTGAGGAGACCCTCGGCGGCCAGCTTGGAGGTTCCGTAGATCGACGTCTGGACCGGAAAGGGAGCGTGCTCCGGCGTGGGGACCACCGTGGCCTCGCCGTACACCGCCCCGGTGGAGGCAAAGGCCAGCTCGTGCACGCCGGCGGCGCGCATGCCCTCGAGAAGATTCTGGGTGGCCACCACGTTCTGCTCGATGCACTTCCGCGGCTGGAGCAGGTTGTCCTTCACGTCGGCGTTGGCCGCGAGGTGGAAGACGAACTCGCATCCCTCCAGCGCGCGCCTCACCGCGGCCGGATCCAGCAGGTCTCCCTCCACCAGACGGGCCCTGGCGGGCACGAACTGGCGCCAGCCGGTGGAGAAGTTGTCGAGGATGCTGACCTCGGCCCCCTGCGCCAGGAGCCGGTCGGCGACGGTGCTGCCGACGAAGCCGGCACCTCCCGTCACCAGCACTCGACGTCCGGAGAAGCTCGCGATGGACGCCGCGGACATCAGCGAGGGGCACCCGCGTGGAGGGTCACCTCCGGGAACCAGTCCCGGGGGAGGAGCGCGCAGGTGTCACGGGGAGCAGAGCTGTCGACGAACGGGGCCACGTCCCCCTCCTAGTACATCCTCCGCCCTCACTGCACCCGGCGGATGACCCAGGGATGCTTCCAGGGATTCAGGCCGTGCGGCTCGAAGGCCTCGTACACCGGCTTCCCCGGGAACCGGGCCACCACCTCGGCGGCCGGGACGTTCGCGGGCACCGAGAGGAGAATCGGTGAGCGGTCGAAGAACATGCCGTTCCTCGCGTAGCGGGTGGGCCACTCGGCGCGGACGATCACCACCCCGGAATGCACGCCCTGGCGAGCCAGCTCCTTCGGGAGGCCGGTGTGCACCTCCACCTCGGGGACGCGCTTCTCGAGGTACGAGGCGATGAGGAACCCCGGGGCGATCCAGATTGCAATTCCGACGAGCCAGGCGGCGCGCGTTCCGAGCTTCTCCCGGACGAAGGCCGCCGCGGCGCTCCAGCCGGCCGCGGCCAGGAACGCGACCGGAAGGAGGACCATGGAGAGGTAGCGCGGTCGGGGGCTGTCGTCGGGCTCGTTGAAGGTCAGGACCAGGCCCACCATGAACAGGACCATCATCATCCCGAAGTACCGCTGAAGCGGGGCCGTCCGCGCGTCACCCGCGGCCTGCTCCTTCCGGAGCGCCACCCACCCCAGACAGGCCAGGAGCGCCGCCCCGGGAACGGTCCACTGGAAGAAGAAGGTCTCCAGCTCGGCGAGGTGGTGGAAGATCTCCAGCGGCGCGAAGACGTGGTGGAGACTGATGTTGCTGTACGCGCCGCTCTCCCCGTAGATGGCCACGAAGCCCGGCTTCCCTGCCTCGTACCCGTCGATGAACGGCGAGCCGAACTGGAGCTTGTTGTACCAGAGGGTGAGGGCGACGGCCGGGCTCGCGCTCGCTCCTGCGATGAGCAGCGCACGAAGGCTGCGAAACGCGATCAGCGCCGCTCCGAGGAGCACCCCGTCCACCGGACGAATGAGGAACACGCAGCCCACACAGAGCCCGAAGAGCACCAGCCAGCCGTCGCGACCGGACCGCCCCCAGCGCGCCACCGCCAGCATCGCCAGCGCGCCGAACAGCAGGGTCGGGACGTGGGAGAGGAAGGTGGCCGCCTGGTAGGCGAAGAGCGGCATCGCCGCCAGGAAGGCCATGGCGAGGAAGGAACGCCGCTCGTCAAGCACCACCCGGCACGCGAACCAGAACGCGACCAGCGCCAGCATTCCCTCGAGCGGGGTCACCAGCCAGGGGAATCCGGCCCGCACGCCCAGCGAGAGCAGCGCGGCCGTGCCCGGCGGATACTTGCTCCGGACGAACTCGTCCATGACCAGGTGATCGACGGTGGCCCAGTCCGCGTAGGGCGGCGCCGGGGCCTTGAGCACGCCGCGCGCGAAGCCTTCCGCCTGGAGCACCGTCGAGTACTCGTCCCCGGAGAACGGGTAGCCCTGCAGGGCGAACCAGGCGAGCGACGCGTAGAAGACGCCGGCGACAGCGATGACCAGCGCCGCACGGCGTCCGTACCGGGGGGCGGGCTTCCGGGCCAGCGCCGGGACGGCCTCGGCGAGCTCGGCGGAGGAGGACTCCGTACCGGAGGAGTGCGTCACGGGGTGGGCAGGAGAGTGCGCGGGCACAGGCTCTCCTCTGGCCTGCGGCTCATCCGTCGAGTTCCCCGGAGGGCGTGCACATCGTGGCACTCTGACCTCGGCCACCCGCCACCGTCAACGCCGCCTTGCGCTCTCGCAGTCCCTACAGGTAGTCCAGTCCGGAGCATCGGCGGGAGGCCGCGACCGACGATGAGTTCCACGACGAAGCGATGAGTCTCCCCTCCCCGGAGCGCCCTCTTCCCCCCGCCGGCGACGCGGAGGCGCGCACCTCCTCGACGCGCGTCCGGGGGCGGTGGGCGGCCGCGCTGCCATGGGTGGCGTGGGTCGTCCTCACCTTCGGCCTCTGGAACGGCTGTGCCTCCCACGCCGGTGCCCGGTGGAGCGATGGGCTGCTGTCCCGAGGGGACTATCCCCGCACCCCGGCCTTCGCCCTGGCGGCTCTGCGGGGTGCTGGCACCGACGACGGCGACCTCAGCCGATACCTGGCCTACGCCAATGCCATCCTCGGCCGTCCCTACCAGGGGTTCTACGTGCGCCCGCTGGAGGGCTGGACCGGTCCTCAGCCGGACAGGGGCGCGGGACCGGATCCCGACGATCCGAAGCAGACGCCGCCCGTCCGTCCCGACCGGCCGCTCCGGCCCTACCGCGACTTCTCCGTCGAGTACCCACCGGGCTTCTTCCTCCTCGCGGTGCCACCTGCTCTGCTCGGCCTCGATCTCGACGGCTACCGGCTGGTGTTCTCGCTGTGGATGGCGTTGCTGCTGAGCGC
>JBKPMY010000323.1:0-19704 GCA_046732375.1 Myxococcota bacterium | reverse complement strand
GTCCTCCATGGCGCGGAGCTTGAGGACGATCTGGTTGAGGATCGCGAAGTCCTCCTGGAGGAGCAGCGCGTCCAGGAGCTGGAGGAACATCTCCTCCAGCAGCTCGGGGTCGTCCACGCCCGACTCGGCCACCTGGAAGATGGAGGAGACGAGCTTGGGGAAGAGACGGCTCTGCTCTTCCTCGGCGATCTCCTTCTGCAGCTTGGCCTTGAGCTCGTCGGTGGCCGTGAGTCCCGCGATCACCGCGCCGCGGACCTGCTCCACGCCCTCCAGCTTCAGCTCCAGATCCTCGGCGGTCACCCGGGCGAAGCGGAGGTAGTCTTCGGAGTGGCTGCGCAGCCGCGAGTACAGGTACTCGACGATCTTGTCGACAGCGACCTGAACCTCCTCGTCGGAGAAGCCGTCGACCTTGAACCCCTCGACGACGACGTATTCCAAGTTGTCCAGGGGCGACCGCCACAGCTGGGCCACCGTGTCCTCGCCCTGCTTCTCCACGTCGCTCAGCGCGACCAGGGTGAAGGTGAGCAGCTCGTCCGGACGCAGCCCCGGGCGGAAGATGAACTGGCGGATCCCGTCGCGCCAGAACTTGAAGGGAAGGGGAGTGTCCTCGGCGAAGAGCGGCTGCTCGAAGAGGTGGAAGTTCTGCTGCTCCACCTTGAAGATCAGCGGGCCGAAGCGCTCGGTGTACTGCTGGACCGCCTCGTGCGCCTTGGAGAGGTACTCGCCGTACCGAGCCTCGTTGTGCCGGTACATGCCGATCTGCTTGATGCCCTTGAGCAGCTGGAAGGCGAACGCCTTCGCCAGCTCGAGCCGCTGCCGGTTCTCCGGGTCGGCGAGCGGATCGGGGGAGTTCTCGGCGTCCGTTGCAGCAGTCAACGGAGGCCGAGTCTAGACCGGATGGGGCCCGTCCGCCTCCCGGGTCCGGAGCGCCACCCGGCCCAGGTACAGCGCCAGAAGACCGAACAGGACGAGCCCCAGGGTGATGGATGCCACCGGGTGCGCCCGCGGCGAGTCCCCCACCGCCTCGACCATCCGGGGAATCCACCCCGGACGGCCAGCCAGCCGAGCGGGCACGTCGAGGGCGTCGATCCACGATCCCCCCGCGGGGATGCGCAGGAGATTGATCACCACCCCTGCGAGCGAGCCCCCGGCGATGTACCCCGAGGCGAGCAGGGTTCCCGGGCTGGCGTCCGACTCCGCTCCGGCCCGCCGCCGATCGACCCACCAGCGCACCAGGCCGCCCACGAAGAGAGGCGCGGTCGTGGACACTGGCAGGTACACCCCCACCGCGAAGGGCAGCGCCGACACCCCGGACATCTCCAGCATCAGCGCCAGGGCGACCCCGAGGAGCACCAGGTCCCAGGGCAGCTTCCGGGTGAGGATTCCGTCGATGATCAGCGAGAACAGCCGAGCTTTCGGCGCCTCGTAGCGGCTGAGCTTCACACCGTGAACCTCGGTCACCCGGCCTCCGATGGCCGGGTCCACCACGTACTCGATGTTCCCCGCCGCATCGCTGAGGTACTTCCCGGTGGGGATGGCCGCATCGTTCCGCACGAAGCCCACCTGGAGCCGCCGCTCGGTCGGTTCGCCGAGCGCGCCGATCGCCCCCAGGGTGGTGCGGGTGAGGAGCGGCTCGCCCGAGGCCTCCGCGTGTGACCGCACCTCTTCCGAGGCGAGGCTCGACGCGTTCACGTCGGTCCGGAACGTGCGGATCGCCTGCGGCGTGCCCGCCCCATCGAGCCGGACCTCCAGCCCGCGCCCCCAGAGCTGAGCCGCCAGCTCTGCGCCGCTGAGCGTTCCCGGCGTCAGCGCTCCCCTGGCCGGGGTGAAAGGGAACTCGCGCTGCACGACCTGTTCCTCCGTCGGATGGGTGACCCGCACGCCGGGGTGACTCTCCGGCACGATGGCGGTCCCTCCCCGGTTCACCGCTGCCAGCACCGGGCCGATGAAGAGTGCCGAGGTCACCACGCCGATGAAGAGCGCGATCTGCTGCCGGCTGGGCGTGGCCCCCACCAGCTGCGCGGTCTTGAGATCCTGCGCCGTGGTGCCGCCGTTGCTGGCCGCGATGGAGACGATGGCCGCGGTGGTCAGGGCCATGAACCGGTCCTCGGGGGTGGTCCACCCGAGGAGCAGATAGAGCAGGCAGGTGGCGAGGAGCGTCGCGACGGTCATCCCGGAGATCGGATTGGATGAGCTGCCGATCTCACCGGTGATGCGCGCGCTCACGGTGACGAAGACGAATCCCGCCACGAGGATCACCACCGCGGAGAGCAGGTTCACGTGGAGCGGGGGGGCGAGCCAGACCCCGAGGAGCAGGATCGCCGAGCCCCCGATCACGACGCTGATCGGTAGGTCCCGCTCGGTCCGGTCGATGGCCACCACCTCGCCGCGCCGCGAGGCGCGGAAAGCGCGGAAGCCCCGCCGGAACGCCTCGACGATGCTCGGCAGCGAGCGCGCCAGGCTGATGACGCCTCCGGCCGCCACCGCGCCCGCGCCGATGTACAGCACGTACGCGCGGTGGATCTCGTCCGGGCCCATGTCGCGGATGAGGGTTCCCTCGGGCGACAGCAGCGGGGTGCTCAGGCCCTCGCCGAAGAACTGGATCATCGGGATGAGTACCAGGGAGGCCAGGACCCCGCCGGCGAAGGTGATCCCCGCGATCCGTGGGCCGATGATGTAGCCGACCCCGAGCAGCTCGGGGCTGATCTCCATCGACATCGACGCACCCGGGAATCCGTGGCGGACCGTGGCACCGCCCGGCAGTCGCTCCACCCAGCCGAGCAGCCCGCCGACGATCTCCCGCCACAGGCGGAAGGCCGCGTAGGCGACCTTGTACACCACGCCGATGAGCAGTCCGGTGACCACCAGGCGTGCCATGCTCCCGCCGCGCTCGCCCGCCTCGAGCACCTCGGCGCAGGCCGTTCCCTCGGGGAAGCGCAGGTTGGCGTGCTCCTCGACCATCAGCCCGTGGCGGAGGGGAATCATCATCAGCACGCCCAGGATGCCGCCCAGCAGCGCGACGAGCAGGGCATGCATCAGGTCCAGGTCGTAGCCCATGAACAGGAGGGCCGGCAGCGCCGTGGCGATGCCGAAGGCCAGCGACTCGCCTGCCGAGCCGGTGGTCTGGACCATGCAGTTCTCGAGCACGCTGGAGCGGCCGAGGATCCGGAAGACGGCGATCGACAGCACCGCCACCGGGATGGAGGCGGAGACGGTCAAGCCCACCTTCACCGAGAGGTAGACCGAGCTCGCGGCGAACATCACCCCGAGCACGCTTCCCAGCACCAGGCCGCGGACCGTGAGCTCCCGCGGCATCGGGGCGAGCGGCACGTCGGGCGCCACGGTCGCTCGGGCGTGGGCGGGGTCGTTCATCCGGGCAGAGCGCCCGTTCTACCCGAGGACGGTAGAAAGACAACGGGCTCCGGGGCGTTGCCCCCGGAGCCCACCGGGAAAAGTAGGATGCGCCTGGAGGTCAGGCCGCGAGGTCCGGCTCCACCTCGGCCATCAGCGCCGCCAGCTCGGCCTTCAGCTTGTCCTTGGCGCGGATCTCCAGCTGGCGGGCACGCTCGCGGCTGAAGCCGAAGTGCTCGCCCAGCTCCTTGAGCGTCATCGGCCGCTCGTTCATCACCCGCTGCTCGATGATGAAGCGCTCCCGCGGGTCCAGACGGGTCAGGGCGGTTCGAACCCGGGCGTTGATCATCCCGGCCTCTTCCTTGTCCGCGACCTCCTCGTCCTGACCCGCGGCGGAGGACGGCACGAAGTCCACGTGGGTGCTGCTTCCGTCCTCGCCCATCGGGGCGTCGAGCGACAGATCGCGCCCGCCCATCCGCTGCTCCATCTCGCGGACCTCGGTGGGCTTCACCCGCAGGCGCCGGGCGATCTCCTCCACCGGGATGGCGCCGTCGCCGGCGTTGTACTTCTCCAGCTCGCGACGGGTGCGGGCAAGACTGAAGAACAGCTTCCGCTGGGCCTGGGTGGTTCCCAGCTTCACCAGCGACCAGGATTTCAGGATGTAGTTCTGGATGTACGCCCGGATCCACCAGACGGCGTAGGAAATGAGGCGGATGCCCTTGTCGGGGTCGAATTTCTGCACCGCCTTCATCAGCCCGATGTTCCCCTCCTGGATGAGGTCGGACATGCGGATGCCGTAGGAGCGGTACTCGTAGGCGACCTTCACGACGAAGCGGAGGTTCGCGGTCACCAGACGGTGGCCGGACTGGAAATCACCCTTCTTGAACCGACGGGCCAGCTTCTGCTCCTCCTCGACCTTCAGGAGCGAGTAGCGGTTGATCTCCGTGAGGTAGAGCGACAGCGAACCGGGGGTGACAGAGTGATCGGAGGCGAGCTGCATTCTGGACGTCTCCAAGGAGTTCGGGGTTGCGACGACGCCCGGTGAATGAGCAAGGTGGGTGCCACCTGTGGGTCCCCCGAACCCGGCGGAATCAGGTCACAGTTGACGCGGGCGGGCCCGGAGTCTGTAGAAACGCCAGGCTTGGCGAGCAGCGCAGACGGCGATCCCGGTCCCTGCTCACTGCCTCGGTGGCTCGATCTCTCGGCCCGGGGAGGGGGGCACGCGCGGCGGCCCGGGTGGTTCCGGCTCCTCCGGGCGGCGGCGTTCCGGCTGCACCTCCGGGGTGCTCTGGCCGGGCATGTCCTCCGTCCCGGTGTACGGTCGAATCTCCGGCGCGGGCACCGTGGGTACATCCGTCGGCGGCGCCGGGGGAACTGGAAGATCGGGCGGGGTCGTCACGCCCGGAACATTGGGCGTCGGGGGCTCGGAGTGGAAGGGGAGACCAGCGACCGGAGTGCCCGTCTCGCCTGCCTGACGAGGCGGCGTCCCTCCCCGGGGAGCAGCGGCCGGCGCCCGAAGCGTGCCTCGCGGTAACGAGCGATGCCCTCACGGACCGGCGCCAGCTCCGCTTCGTCCACCCGCGCTCCGTCGAGCCAGCTGCCGGGGCCGAGGCGCCCGCAGCGCCGGAGGAGTCTGCACAGCCGTCGCCCGAGCTCCACCGGCTCATTCGACGCGCCTCTCCGGCCGAGGACGACTGCCAGCAGGAAGGCCACCGCGAGCACTGCCAGGGCAAGGGCGGCCCCCCCATCGGGTCCTCGTCCTCTGGGTCGTGTGCCCCCCTCGTCGGTTCGCCAGCGCAGGCGCTGCACCAGCCGGTTCTGGTCCGACAGCGAGTATTCGACCACCCGGTCGAGCCAGCGAATCTGGAGCGCCTCCCAGCGGGTCAGGAACCAGCCGGTGAGCCCGAGCTCGGCCGCCGAGCGGTGCTGCGGCGGTGTGGCATCGAGCCGTAGGACGTAGCCGTCGATCTCCGCCTCCACCCAGGCGTGCGCGTCCCCGGCGCGGATCAGGTACTCGCCAGCGGCTCGCTCGCCGCCGTGGAACCCCACCACGACGCGAGCGGGGATCTGCCGCGTCCGGAGCAGGATCGCGAGCGCGGTGGCGAAGTCCTCGCAGTGTCCCGCGTGACGCTCGAAGAGGAAGTCGGCCAGCGGGTCCTTGACCCGTCCCGGCAGCTCGAGCGTGTACGCGTAGCGGGACTGGAGCGCGCTCTCGAGCTGCCGGGCGATGGCCCGATCGCCCACGGCGCCCTCGGCGAGGGTCTCCGCCAGCGCGGGGATGCGCGGGTCCAGCCCCGCCGGGAGCTGCAGCCTCCGCGCGCGCTCCGCCGGGTCCTCGGGGCGGACGCGGCTTCGCTCCATGGCGCTGTAGGCGCGGTAGGTGACGTGGTCGGAGGGACCGACGAGCCGCACCTCGCGGTCGGCGGAGGGAACGATCTCGGTGCGGACGCTGAACGTTGCCTGGTGCGACTCGGCCTCTCCGAAGCGGACCGGCGCGTCGAGCGCGACCAGCGTCCGACTGCCGTAGGCCGGGAGGAGGTCGATCTCCTGGCGCACCAGGTTGGATGCCATCGGGCCCACGACCACCTGTCGAGAGGGACCTCCGCGCCTGCCCCCGGAAGACCATTGAACCCCGTCGAACGCGTCGAAGCGCCGCCCGACCCAGTACGCGTCCAGCTGCTCGGCCCCGGGATCGGGATCGATCCTCGCCCGGAAGACCACGCGGGGGTTCGACTTGAGGAGGCCGGTGCCCCCCAGCCGGAGCCCATCGGCGAAGCCGGCGGTGGCCCCGCCGAATGATGCGCCTCCGCGGCGAGCGGCGACGTTCCACGACAGCCGGGGGAAGAGGAGGAAGAAGGCCAGCGCCCCCGCCAGGGAAAGCAGCACGCCCGCCGACAGCGGCCGGAGCAGGGAGCGCGCGGGAGGGAGCGCGCCGCCGCCGCTGCTCGCCACCACCGAGAACCCCTGCGCCAGCACGGCCAGCACCGCGTAGACGAAGAGGCAGAGCGCGAACAGCAGATCGGCGCTGAGCACCGCACCACCGGCGATCATGAGAAGCGAGACCAGCTGCACCTGGTCGTTGGTCTTCGCCGTGGGCAGGGAGAGCATTCGCTGGGCGGTGAGCAGCGCGGCGGTGATGGAGGCTGCGACGACCAAATCCAGTTCGTCCACCAACACCGCGCCGTAGACGAGGACGACCGCCAGGAGGAGGACCACTGCACTCACCCTGCCGTCAGTCAGCGGGCGGCGTCCGGCCAGCGCCGCCGCCAGCGCGACGAGGAACAGCGCCACCGTCCAGAGCGGCACCTGTCCCGAGATGGCCATGGCCGCGAAGGCCGCACCCGCAGCCAGGTCCCGCAGCAGCAGGGGGAGCCGCCCGGGGCTCATCCCGTCTTCCTCGGGTGTCCGGCGCGTGCCAGCGCACGGAGAATGGCCTGGGAGTGAAAGGCGCCCGTGCCGGGCTTCACCGACAGGCCGCCGGTGCTCTCCAGTCCCACCTCTGCTCCGCGGGCGAGGAGCAGCTCGGCGCGTGCGGCGAGCTCCTCGCACGGGCCGTCAAGTGTCTCCGGCGGGGCGCGGTCGTCGAGCTGGAGCACGATGCGGGGCTGCGGCTGGGCATCGCGCTCCACGGCGAGAAGGGTCCCGAGCTGCGCGCTCTTCCGCCAGTGGATGCGGCGTGCGTCCTCCCCGTCGCGTAGCTCGCGGAGCTGGGCCAGGTCGCCGCCTCCGTCAAGTCCACGGAGAGAGCGCTGCTCCAGACCCAGGCCGCTGCTCGGCGACGGCAGCTCGGGCCGGGGAGGCACGCGGCCGGGAAGCACCAGCAGCTCGTCCGGGAGCTCGAGGTCGCGGCTCTTCTCGAAGAGCCCGAAGGGGAAGCGGGTCGAAACGCGAACGGCGTGCAGGTGCAGCGGCCCGCGTCGGGGAGCGGTGGCCACCGCGCGAATTGCGACCTCCTCGCCCGCCGGAAGCCATGCCAGTCGCCCCACGGCCGAGCCCAGCACCGGGTGCACCTCCGACACCGTCAGGGCGAAGGCCTGCCCCCTGGGCAGGCGTAGCCCCCAGGCGAGGTGGAAGGGTGCCCGGGCTCGCGGCGACGTCGGGAGCATCCGCCGCAGCTCGAGTCGCCGCATGCACAGCTCGGAGAGGATGCCGGACACCACCACGATCGACAGCTGCAGACCGAGCACCAGGTAGAGGAGGTTGTTTCCGGTGTTCAGGGCGGCGAGCCCCACCCCGACGGTGAGCACGAGGTAGGTCCGCCCGGCCGGCGTGGTGCGCAGCCGGCGCGGCGGTCTCCAGAAGCGCCGCCAGGCTCGGAGGAGCCGCTCGCGGCGCGCGCTCATCGTGGCGCGGGAACGCTGGCGAGCACCGATTCCAGGAGGGCGCTGGCCTCCTCGCGGGTGGCGACGCCCTGCATCGCCCCGCGGGGCACGACCCGGTGGGCGAGCGTGGGCACGAAGAGGTCGGCGACGTCCTGAGGAATGACGAAGTCGCGCGCCTCCCAGAGAGCGCGGGCCCGGGCCGCAGCGGTGAGCGAGAGCACCGCGCGAGTCGATGCCCCGCGCTCCAGCCCCGGGTGCTCGCGGGTGGCACGGGCCAGCGCCACGAGGTAGTGCGCCACCTCGGGAGCGAGGTGGATGGTTGCCGCACGGGCCTGGAGGGAGCGCACCTGCTCCGGGTCGAGAACCGCGGCGAGCGAGGACACCGGCTCGACGAGCCCGCGGGTCGAGACCAGCTCCGCTTCCACCTCCGGCGATGGATGGCCGAGCGTGAGCCGCACCAGGAAACGGTCCAGCTGCGCGTCCGGCAAGGGGTAGGTGCCGGCGAGGTCCAGCGGGTTCTGGGTGGCCACCACCACGAAGGGCCGGGGAAGGAGATGCGTGGTCCCGTCGACGGTGACGTGGGCGTGGGCCATCGCCTCGAGCAGCGCGGACTGGGTGCGGGGCGGGGCGCGATTGAGCTCGTCGGCGAGCACCAGCTCGTGGAAGAGAGGGCCTGGGCGGAACTGGAACTCGCCGCTGGTCGGGGAGAAGACCTGCACCCCGGTGACGTCGGCGGGCATGAGGTCGGCGGTGAACTGGATGCGCGCGAGCCGCAGGCCGCACACCCGGGCCAGCCCCTCGGCGAGCGTGGTCTTGCCCACGCCCGGCGCATCCTCGAGGAGCAGGTGGCCTCCGGCGACCACCGTCGTCAGCGCCAGCTCCACGGCGGAGCGCTTGCCGCGGATGACGCGGCCCAGCGACTCGCTCGCCCGGGTGAGAAGGGCGTGCGCGGCGGAGGCGGCGAGGGGGGAACGGGGGAGTGCGGGGGCGGTCACGTTGGCCTGGGGGAGTCTACCCGCTGGCCGTCGGATCACGCTTCCGCGGGCTGCTCCTGCTCGTCGATCCGGAGCCCGAAGTACCGGAACATACGTGCCTGGTGTCGTCCAAGCCCGGTGAGGGAAACGGGTCGGTCCCGGAGCGCCCGGGTGAGTGCATCGACCGAGAGGTCGACGAAGGTGCGCACGCCGGAGAAGTCCACCGTGATGGGCACCGCCGGCAGCTCCCGGAGCGCCCGGGTGACCGCGAGAGCGGTGTCGCCGTCCAGCGTGCCCTCGAGGCGCAGCACCCAGCGGTTCTCGCCTTCCTCCAGGCGGATGTCGAGACGCTCCATGCGCAGGCTCCCCGGGGGCGAGCGAGCATGCGTCTTCGCCCTCGACGAGAGCGTGTCGTGCGGTGCGCCGCGCGTTACGGACGCGACACAAGGGCAGCTCAGCGTCGCTTGTTGAATGGAGTCACTGTGCCGTGGAAACCGTTTGCTCCGCGGCCAGGGTGCGGTCCGGAGCCGGCAGGGACCTTCGGGCCTCCACCTCGGCGTGACGGAGCCGGAGCCGCCGCCACTCCTGCGTGACGTCGCGCGGGTACTCGGCCACCAGGCGCTTCCGGGCGTCGGGGTTCCGGAGCACGCGCCGGGCATAGGACGGCCCGCCGTTGTACGCCAGCAGCGCCGCCTCCACGGTCCCGAACTCCCGGAGGAGCGAGGCGAGATAGGCGGTGCCCAGCTCGATGTTGAGCTCGACATCGAAGAGAGTCTGCCGGTGGCGCAGCGTCGTTCCCCGCTGCGTGGCGAGGAAGCTCCCGGTGGTGGGCATCATCTGCATGAGGCCCATCGCTCCCACACCCGAGACGGCGTAGGCGTTGAACGAGCTCTCGGCACGGATGACCGCCACCACCAGCAGCGGGTCGAGGCCGTTGGCCTCCGCCTCCCGCACGATGGCGATGGCCACCCTGCTCTGCGCCCGCTCGGTGAGGGCCGAGCGCCGGAGCACCTCGGTGATGCCGAGCGTTTCCGCGGCCGCGTACCAGCGCTCCTCGTCCTCCAGTACCCGGAGGCGATCGCGCATCGTGGCCAGCTCCGCTTCACGCTTGGCGAGAAGGTCCTGGAGCCTCTCCACCTCTCGCGGCTCCCGCTGCTCGATGGCCCGGGTCGGCGGGTCCGCGGCATCGGCTCCGGCGTTGCTCATCAGACCGAAGCTCAGCGCCATGACCCACAGTCGTCCCGTCGCCATCTCTCACCGCCCTCGCTCCTCGTCCAACCGGCCGTCGCGGCTAGCACCCTCCGTGCCAGCGCGATCCGCGGCCGTTCGCGGACTCAGAGAGTCCGGGCGACGACGTCGCTGCGTGAACCGGTCGAAATTTCCGGACGGGGTGGCGTCGCTGGCTCGGTCATCGGCAGTGGGCGGGGGGCAGGCACTCCGAGGAGCTCGAGCAGCATCGGGTACACCTCGGTCAACGGAAGCGCCTGGCGGTGGACGGCGTGGCGCCGCTCGGGAGTGCGGATCCAGAGGAGCCCCTCCGGGTGGTGCATCCCGCTCTTCACCCCTTCCACCTGGTAGAAGAGCGAGAAGAAGGGCGCGCTTCTCCCCGACGCGGAGACGTGGGCGTTCGCCGGGACTGCCGCGTGGATCTTGCACCCGCAGAACAACCCGGCCCCGTCCCGTCGCGACGCGAGCGCCGGACGCTCGCCGATCCGCATCGCCGCGACCCGCCGCTCGGCGTCCTCCGCCGCCCCCTCGCTGTCGAAGTAGACGTGGAACTCCTCGGCCATCACCGGTGCCACGCGGTAGCGGGCGGTGACGCCGGCAAAGGCGAGGAGCCGTTCGAAGTCCCGCGGGCGGTAGATGACCTTCCCGCCGCTCTCCTCGTAGCTGAGGCACGGCTGCTGCGAGAGGGCCGTGCACAGGACCACCGTGGTGTCCCGATCGGCCATGGCGAGCGTCTCCTCGACCAGGCGATCCATCTGCCGGTAGCCGAAGAGAACCGCGTCGGCGAGTTCCCGCTGCTCCCCCTCGGCCGGCCGGACGGCGAAGAGCTCCGGCTCGAGGTTGCGCCAGTAGAAGTGCTGGAAGTGGGCGGTGCTGTTCAGGAAGAAGGTGGAGAACGCCGGACGAGCACGGCGCCAGTGCCAGCGAAAGAGATCGAACTGCAGCCTGTCCAGGAGCACCGCTCTTCGCCAGCGAGTGCGGCGATCGAGTCGCTCCGTCGCCAGCTGCCGGACGATGGCCCAGGCGGTCGCCACCGAGAGCCCGTGGCGCGCCATGAAGGCCACGAAGCGCATCCGGTCCGCGGCCGTCACCGGGACCTGCTCGTTCGTGTACTCGAGGACGTGCCGGCGCACGAAGTCGAAGTAGGGGAGGAGCTCGTCGGGCCGGGGCGGGACGTGCGTCGTCCACGGGTCCGGTAACATCCATCCGCGGAAGCCGGGAGCGGCGGCAACGTTCATGCTTCCGCAGATCCACGATTCGAGTCCCGCGGAGGACAGGAGGTCCCAGATCCGTGGAGCCTCCACCCGGTGGCCCTCGTCGAGGTTGAAGACGCCGTGCTCGGCGTAACGCTGTCCCGAGTGCACGGTGATCCACTGGATCCACGGCTCGAGGAATGGTGGACGCTCCCCGGCGTCGGTGATCCACACTCCGGCCTCGTCGTGCAGCCGCCGGAAGCTCGGCAGGCGCCCGGCATCGATGAAGCGCCGCATGAGGATCGGGCTCAGCTCGTTGAATTCCAGGACGATGACCGCCCGCTTCTTCGGCATGGGGCCCAACGTGGTGACGAAGCGCGTCGGCCTCCACTCCCGGCCGAGGATGCGTCATCGACTGACCGACACTTCAGCCCCACTTTCGCACGCGTGCGGAGCGGGGAGGACTGGCCGCGGCAGGCCCGGCGTCGCAGGATCGCGCCGTGCTCTGGACCAACGGCTGCATCCTCCTCACGCTCTGGGCGCTGGGGTACGTCGCCGGCGGGACCGTTGGCCGCTGGGTGCACCTCTTCCTGGGACTCGCGCTGCTCCATTTCGCGCTGGCGCTGGTGAAGGCAGGACGGCACCTCCCGCGGACGCGCGGGGGCTGGACGCCTCCGCGCAGTCACGTCCACGTGACCGAGCGCTGAGCGGGAGAACCCCCGGAGCAGGCGCGGCGGCGGGGCTGCGGTTTCCGCAGCGCCCTGGGGTATATGTCCCTGCCGGTGCTCGTCCTCGCGGTCTCGCTGCTGCTCTCCGTCGCTGACGCAGGCGTCGCCCCCCTGGTGGAGGAGCTTCCTCCTGGCGCCCCCGCCGCTGCGGACGCTTCGGACAGCCGCACGCCGGTGGTCCGCCGGGCGGCGGTGGACCCGCACGGGCTCGGAGCGGAGCTGCGCGCGCTGGCGCAGGAGGCGTCACGCTCCGGAGCCCGGGTGCTCGTCGAGCTCGGGGCGGCGTGGTGCGAGCCGTGCCGTGCGCTGGATGCCGCCTTCGCCCGGGAGAGCAACCGCGGGGTGCTCACCGGTTGGTGGCTGGTGGAGGTGGACGTGGACGCGCTGCCTTCCGGACCGGTCCTCGGCAGATCCGTCCACACCGTTCCCGCGCTCGTCCGCCTCGACCGTGCGGGCCGCCCGGAGGCCTGGCTTCAGGGGGCTGCGCTCCCCACCGACAGCGCCGCCAGGCTGGACGCCGCCCTCCGGAGGTTCCTGCCGCCTTGACGCCCCCCGGCAAGCTGTTATGTAGCCCCGCTTCGCTGCGAGGAGAGGCGTCTTGAAGGGCTTGATCGGAAAGAAGATTGGGATGACCCAGGTGTTCGACGAGGACGGGAACCTCGTACCAGTCACGGTCATCGACGCCTCCACCTGCACCGTCGTGGGCAAGCGGACCCCGGAGCGCGACCAGTACTCGGCAGTGACGCTCGGCTTCGGCCAGGCCAAGGAGAAGCGACTCACCTCTGCCCAGAAGGGCGCCTTCAAGAAGGCCGGGGTCGAGCCCCGCCGCGTCCTCAAGGAGTTCCGGATGAGCCCCGACGAGGCCTCCGGACTGAACGTGGGTGATGCGGTGGGCGTGGCGCTGTTCGAGAAGGGCCAGCTGGTCGACGTCACCGGCGTCACCAAGGGTCGGGGCTTCCAGGGCGTGATGAAGCGCTGGAACTTCAGTGGTTTCGGCCAGACCCACGGCACCCACGAGTACCGCCGGCACCCGGGCGCCATCGGACAGCGAAAGACCCCCGGCCGCGTCTACCCCAACAAGAAGATGCCGGGACACTACGGGGTGGAGCAGGTCACCACCCAGAACCTCACCGTGGTCGACGTGGACGCCGAGAAGAACCTGCTGCTGGTCAAGGGCGCCGTCCCCGGCCACAGCGACGGCATCGTCTTCATCCGTCCCTCGGTGAAGGTCTCCCTCCGGGCCCAGCACGCGAAGAAGTGACCGGCCGGAGAAGTAACCGGCCGTAAACGTCTGGACGCGGGCATTGCCCGGCCGTCCAATGACGACCATCGGGCGTTCGGCCAGCAACTCCCGGTGAGCGCCCGTTGGCAGCGGCGGGGGCACGGGCCAGCTTGGCGGGCCACGTGTCCTGCCCCCGAGTGCTCGCCATCGCCGGGCTGCTGGCCTTCCTGGCCTTTCCTCCTCGCGATGCCCACGCCAGCCCCGAACCCCCGGTCCAGCCGCGGCTGTACCCGGTGGGCGGCCGCTTCTCGCTCGCCGCGACGGTGGGTATCAGCGTCTTCGACACCCTGACCCGCACCGGCACTCTCGAGGTGCGCGCGGGCTGGGACTTCAACGAGTGGCTCGGGCTGGATGCCTCGGTCACCGGCGCCCTGGCCGGACACACCGCGCTCGCCGACCGCGTCGGACAGCATCTGCTCCAGACGCCGCCGGTGGGCACGGTCGACGACCTGTCCGACCTCTGGGAGCTCAAGGCCATGGTGCTCGCCGGCGTCCGTCTCGCGCCGGTGTACGGCAAGTTCAACCTCGGCCCGGACCTGCCCATCCGGTACCAGGCGTACCTCTGGCTGGGCGGGGGAGCGGCATGGCTCGACCGCACCTCGGTGGCCATCTGCCGGAACGTCACCTCCCGGGAGGAGGGAACGTGCGGCGACTGGTTCACCGAGAGCCGGGTGGCGCCGGCCGTCTCGGCTGCGCTCGGCTTCCGCATCTTCACCGGCGTGCACGGAGCGGTGCTCCTCGAGCTCCGCAGCATCGTCTGGAAGGACGACTACCTGCTCGGGGTGGACCGCGCCGCCGCCGAGGCGGGCAACGTCGGCGGCAGGCGCGCGCCGAGCCCGGGCTTCACCAACACCATGCTGATCCAGCTCGGGTACGCCTTCATCTTCTGAGGCCTCACGTCCATGTCCGTCCTCGGAGCCATCGTCCTCGTCACCGCGCTCGGCGCCGCCCCTGAGCCGACGCCCGCGCCGGATCCACTCACGGCGAGCCCAAATCTAGAGTTCCGGGTGCTCGAGCCCAAGCCGTTCGCGGACGCGCTCCGGCACGAGCTGACGCTCCAGCCCTTCGTGCCCCAGATCGGGTCGACCTTCACCACCCACTGGCTCACCAGCTTCACGTACACCTTCCACGCCACCGAGTGGCTCGGGCTGCGGCTGCAGCCGTTCTGGGTGTGGCATGCGGCGCGGTCGCGCTTCTCCAGCGAGCTGCTGAGCCGCGTGCGCCAGGACGCCGCCGCTCCGAGCTCGGTCATGCTGCAATGGGGCGCGATCGCCGCCCCGGAATGGTCGCCGGTGCGCGGCAAGTTCGCCGCCTTCGGAGGGACGGTGCGCTATGGGCTGGTGCTCTTCGCCGGGGCCGGGGTGGGAGGCACGGAGATCGAGCTGAAGACGGCCGACTCGTTCGGGCCCGCCACCTACGGCAGCACGGGCGTGCGGATGGTGGTCACCGGCGGCGCCGGATTCCGGGCACAGTTCGGCGACCGGTGGACGGTCCGCCTCGAGGTGCAGGACCTCATCCACTGGGGCAGCGTGAGCCGCATCAATGGATGCGACGCGGCCGACCTCCAGATCCTCAGCGACCAGCGGAACTCGGGAGGAATCACCGGCACCGGAGTGAGCGGCCAGTGCAACGCGGGTGCGTTCCAGGGGACGACCAGCGGCGGCTACGACCGGAGCAACGACGTGGGCGTCGCGCAGGCCAAGGTGAACGAGGGCGGCACCGACACCCTGCACGTGGTGGGGGTGTACCTCGGCTTCGGGGTGCAGCTGTGAGACGGGTGCTGAACCCGGACGCGCGGCGGCCCTCCGCCGCTCCGCGAGCGTCCCCGGGGTGCGGGGGACTTCTGCTCGTCGCCGTGCTCGGATCGGTGGCCTGCGCGAGGGGCGGCCCCACGCCGGAGCTGCTCGCCGCGGCTCGCGCTCCGGACGGGAGCCCGTCCGACGCGCTCGCGCTCGGCCAGGCGCTCCAGATCGCCGGGCTGGACGCGACGTCCATCGGCCCCCTCCGTGCGGCCGCGGCCGCGCCGGGAGCGACGCAGGGGCCGGCGCTCGACGCGCTTCTCGTCGCGCAGGAGCGTCTCGACGACCAGCTCCTCGTCCCTGCCTTCCTCGCAGCGCATCCCGATCTCCACCCCGCGTCGGCCGGCGCCCAGGAACGGGCGCTGCTGCTGCGGGGCCTCGACGCCCAGCGCACCGGGGCACTGGAGGATGCCGAGTCCCTTCTCCGCCGCATCCCTGCCAGCTCTCCCCTCGCGCCGCGCGCGCGGTACGGGCTGGGCATCGTGCTTTCCGACCCTCGCCGCCCCGGAGGACCCCGCCCCCAGGCGGCGCTCGACGAGCTCCAGGCGGTGCTCGGGTACCCGGGAGGGGGAACCGAGGGAATGGAGACCCGCGCCCTGGCCCAGATAGGCATCGCCCGCATCCTCTACGGCTTGCGGCAGGATGCGGCCTCGGCCGCAGCCTACGACCGGATTCCACGCGAGAGCCGGGTGTGGGCCGAGTCGCTGTTCGAGCGCGGCTATCCCCGCTTCCGCGCCGGTGACGACGGTGGAGCGCTCGGGACGGTGCACGCCACGCGCGCGCCGCAGCTCCAGCCCTCCTTTCTTCCCGAAGCCCGCATCCTCGAGGCCACGGTGCTGTTCCACGCCTGCCTCTATCGGGAGACGCGGAGCGTCCTCGACGGTTTCACCGGCGCCTACCGGCCCCTCTCGGAGCGGCTGGTCGCCCTCGTGGACCGGCGCTCCTCCTCCTCCGAGGAGGTGGCGCTGCTCACCGACCCCGCGCAGCGCGACACGCTCGGCCTGGGGCTGGGACAGGCGCTGATGGCCCAGCCCCGCATCGCCGCAGGCCTCCGTCTGCTCCGGACGCTGGATGCCGAGCGGCTTCGCTTGCTCTCGGCGGGCCCCGGCGGCCCGGTGCTGGAACAGCTCGAGCGGGTCCGCACCGAGGCCGAGCAGGCCACGGCACAGGCGATCCACGGGCGCCTGGCGGAGGTCTCGGCATCGGTCCGGGACCTGCTCGAGCAGGCCGACGTGCTGCGCTTCGAGATGACCCGCGGGGAGAAGGAGCTACTCGATGCCGACATCGACCAGCGCAAGCTCCTCGCCTCACGGCCCTTGCCACCACTGCCAACCGGTGGCCCCGCCGACGAGCGGTGGCGTGTGGACGGAGAATGGTGGTCTGACGAGATCGGGTACCAACGGGCGACGTTGAAGGACGGTTGCCCAGCCCCGAAGGGCACGCCGAGCGTCCGCTGACGCACGTTCCCCCCTGGCGAGCGGCCTTCTCGGGCCAGGACCGCGGTCCTAGCTTGTTCGCGGCTTGTTCGCGTTTGGGTCCGTGAGACCCGGGTCACGAGGCCAGGGTGGGACGGAGGAGAGGGTGACGGCGGTGGCGTGGCGGGCAGCGGCGTTGGGGCTGTTGGTGTGGACGGCGGGTTGGGGCTCCGCCGCGGGCGCCGCCGCGGAGCGCTCTGAACCGCCCGAGCGGACCGGTCCGGCCGTCTTCCGGCTCGACCTGTCGGACACCCAGCGCGAGCAGCTCACCGAGGCCAAGCGCGAAGAGCTCATTGCCCAGCTGGAGACGCTGGTGCAGCGCTTCCCCGACACCTCTCCCCGCAAGCCGGACCTCCTGTTCCAGCTCGGCGAGTCGTACTGGGAGAAGAGCAAGGCCCTCCGGCGCGCGGAGACCGAGGCCGCCAGCGGCAGCAACAAGGCCGACCACCGCCGCAGTGACGCGGTGCGGACCCGTGCCATGGATGCCTACGCGCGCCTGCTCAAGGGGTTCCCCAAGTACGAGCGGCGCGACGAGGTCCTCTTCTCGCTCGCCTACGACCTCGAGGACGTGGGCCGCGGCGACGAGGCCGTGGGCCAGTACCGCGCGCTCATCCGCGACTTCCCGAAATCGAAGTTCGCTCCCGATGCCTGGCTCGAGCTCGGGAACCATGCCTTCGACAAGGGCAATCTGGCCGCGGCGCAGGACGCCTACCAGCATGCCTCGCGCATCGGCTCGGCTCGGGTGCGCAGCTACGCCACCTACAAGCTCGCCTGGTGCGACTTCAACCTCGGCGACTTCGAGGGGGCGCGCGAGAAGCTGGCGCGAGTGGTGGACGGCAGCGCCGGCGGGACGAAGACGCTGCGCGACCTCCGCACCGAGGCGCTGGTCGACCTGACGCGCGTCTACGTGCGGCTGGACCGGCCCGACGACGGGCTCGCCTACTTCCAGCGGAACACCGAAGGGACCGAGCGGCGGAAGCTCGTCACCCGTCTCGCCAACGCCCTGGCCGATGCCGGCGAGCTGCAGGGCGCGCTCAAGGTCTACCGCGCGGCGCTCCAGGCCGAGCCGCTCGCGCCGGAAGCCGCGACCTGGCAACAGGCGGTGGTGCGGGCGTACGACGGGCTCCACGACCGCGAGCGGGTCCGCGCCGAGGCGCAGCGCCTCTCGGAGATGGTTCACCCCGGCACCCGCTGGTGGACGGCCAACGCCGGCTCGCCCCAGGCGCTCAAGACCGGATTCGACGCCGCGGAGGAGGCGCTGCGGACGCTGGTCACCGCCTACCACCAGGAAGCGCAGCGGACCGGATCGCCCCGCACCTACCGGCTCGCGGCGGACGTTTACCGCGCCTACCTCACCGCGTTCGGCCGCGACGCCGATCCGGAGTGGACCTCGGACTACGCCTTCAACATGAGCTTCTACGCCGCGGAGGTTGCCTGGGGCCTCGGTGACTGGCGCGCGGCCGCCGAGCAGTACGAGCGAGTGCTGGACTTCCGCATCCCCGCCCGGCCCACCGCCCGCGAGGTGAGCGACGAGCGTTACCGGGAAACCGCGGCGTACGACGCGGTTCTCGCCTGGGACCGGCTGGTGGATGCCGAGCACGGCCGCGCCCAGGCAGCTCCCCGCCGCGTGGACGAGAAGCAGGGAAAGGGCGGGCTGCGCGCGCGCGCTCCCACCGCGGCGACGACCGCCTCGCCCCTGAGCGAGGCCGAGCAGCGGCTGGTGGCCGCCTGTGACCGGTACGCCGAACGCTTTCCGTTGGCGAAGGACGTCCTGGACATCCGCTACCAGGCGGCGGTGGTCTTCTTCGAGCGGGGCCAGACCCCCGCGGCGCTCGATCGGTTCGCGAAGCTCATCGCGCTCGCCCCCGACTCGGACCGGGCGCGTCAGGCAGCGGACCTGACCCTCCACGTGCTGGAGACCAAGGGGGACTGGCTGGCCCTCAACGCCAAGGCGCAGGAGTACGCGCGGAACGGTGCCCTGGCCCGCCCGGGAACGGACTTCGCCCGGCGGGTGACGAAGGT
The DNA here is from genome assembly GCA_046732375.1 of Myxococcota bacterium. GTDB lineage: Bacteria > Myxococcota > Myxococcia > Myxococcales > Myxococcaceae > RPRB01. The sequence goes on along the minus strand of JBKPMY010000323.1, from coordinate 1,331 downwards.
GGCCGAGGCCAGTCGCTACGCCTGGGTCAGCGAGGTGGTGCACAAGCAGCAGCACCAGGACGAGCGCGCCGCCGAGGAGTTCCTCCGCTTCGCCGCCGACTACCCGCGCTCGGAGCACGCGCCGCAGGCGCTGACCTACGCGATGGCGTTGCTCGAGGAGCAGGGCCAGCTGCAGCGAGCCGTGGAGGTCGGGCACCGCGCGCTGGTGCAGTATCCGGGGACGCCGCTGCGGCTGAAGCTGGCGCATGGTCTGGCCGATCTCTCCGCGCAGCTGGGCGATTTCCGTCAGGCTGCAGAGGCGAGCGAGGCGTTCGTCACCGCGTACGATCGCGCTCGGGCTGGCAAGGACGGTCCCCGCATCGAGGCAGCGCTTCTCGACGAGGCCTCCGGCTGGGTGGCGCCGGCGCAGGGCGAGGCGGGGCTGTACTGGGCCGCGGTCGGCAAGACCGAGCGCGCCATTGCCGCCTACCAGGCGTACCTGAAGCGCTTCCCCGACCGGAAGGACGCCTCGGACGTGGCGCTGTCTCTCGGCCGGCTCCAGGAGTCCGTCGGACGGCTGCCGGCGGCCGCCGAGGCCTATGAGAAGGCGGAGACGCTCGCCTCCACAGGGGCGGCGCCGCGGCGCTTCGAGGCGCTCGGGCTGCAGCTGCAGGCCTGGCGCAAGGCGAAGCAGGCAGGCCGGGTGAAGGCGGTGCAGCAGCGGGTGCGGCAGCTCTGGGCCGGGCTCGGCGCCGAGTCCCGGAAGGACCCCGCGGCGGTGTCGACCTACGCGCAGCTCCTGCTCGACGACGCCGAGCCGCTCTTCGAGCAGTACCGCCGCATCGACTTCGCGCGTGCCCACACCGTCCAGGCGGACCTGGCCAAGAAGCGGGCCTCGCTCAAGGCGCTGGAGCAGGCCTACGTCGCCGTGGTGTCGACCGGTGACGCCCGGAACGGCATCGCAGCGCTCACCCGGATCGGCGAGGCCTACGCGGACTTCGCCACGAAGATCCGCCAGGCGCCGACGCCGAAGGAGCTCGCCGAGGAGGACCGGGCTCAGTACCGCGACGAGCTGGAGCAGGTCGCCGCACCGCTGGAGCAGCGCGCGCTGGAGACGCTGCAGAAGGGCCTGACCAAGGCCTACGAGCTGGGCATCTACACCGACTGGACGCTGCGGGCGCAGGACGACGTGAACGCGCTGCAGCCCGGCACCTACCCGCCGCAGACCCGCGTGGCGCTCCGCCCGCCGGACCCACCCGCGCCGCTCGCCGCGCCGCAGCGCTCGGCGTCGGTGGCGCTGGGGAAGGGGGCGGCGCGATGAGCCGCTGGCTCCTCCCGGCACTCTTCGGCGG
>JBKPMY010000322.1:0-22604 GCA_046732375.1 Myxococcota bacterium | reverse complement strand
GGACAAGGACCTCCAGGTCGAATCGGTGGCCCGGGCGCTCGAGCGGCAGGCCCAGCGCGAGGTGCAGAGCCTCAAGCGCGGCCTGGGGCTGCTGGCCACCGTGGGCTCCACCGCCCCCTTCGTCGGTCTCCTCGGAACCGTGATGGGTATCGTGAACGCCTTCCAGTCGATGGCGCTCACCGGCTCGGGCGGTCTCGGCACCGTGTCCGCCGGTATCGCCGAGGCGCTCATCACCACCGCCTTCGGCCTCCTCGTCGCGATCCCCGCGGTGATGGCCTACAACTACCTGCAGGGCTGGGTGGACGCGCGCGCGGTGGACATCAGCGAGTCGTCCAACGAGTTCCTCGATCTGGTCGCCAAGTCTGGCGGGACGACGACCGCCGCCGCCGCCGCCTCGGGTCGCTAACCTGAAGTCGACCGAAGGAGAGCGTTCGTCATGGCGATGACGACAGGCGGCAAGACCGGGGTAATTTCGGCCATCAACGTCACGCCACTCGTGGACGTGGTGCTGGTGCTGCTCATCATCTTCATGGTGGTGACGCCCATGCTCCAGCGCGGGAAGGACGTGAAGCTCCCCGTCGCGACGAAGCAGAAGCAAGACGCCGAGGCACCGGACCCGGTGATCGTCTCCATCACGCCCGACAAGCGGGTCTGGCTGGAGAAGGATCCGGTGAGCGACGACCAGCTGAAGCAGGCGCTCGCCGGCAAGCTTGCTGCCGAGCCCTGGAAGCCGATTCTGGTCAAGGGCGATCAGTCGCTGACGTTTGGCGACGTGCGCCGCGTCCTCAAGGATGCGCAGGATGCGAAGGCCAAGTCGGTGAAGCTCGGCGTGGAGGAGAAGTAGATGAGCCTCGGTGCGAAGTACCACCTCCACAAGAAGCGGCGGTACGCGATCAGCGAGGGGCGACCGAACTCGGACATCAACGTCACCCCTCTCGTGGACGTGGTGCTGGTGCTGCTCATCATCTTCATGGTGGTGACGCCGCTGCTGGAGAAGGACATCCAGGTCCGCGTTCCGGACGACACCCAGCAGGAAACCGAGGAACTCGACCTGCAGGACCAGCTGGTGGTCAGCATCGACGAGACCGGGCAGATCAAGCTGAACAGTGAGCCGCTCGGCGACGAGGATTACAAGACCCGCATCAAGCGCGCGCTGGCTGCCAAGGCGTACGAGGAGAAGCTGGTGTTCTTCCTCCCCGACGACAAGGCGCCCTACCCGCGCGTGGTGCAGGCGCTGGACTGGACCCGCGCCGCCGGGGCGTTCATCCTCGGTGTGGTGACCGAGCCGGTGGCGGGCGTCCTGCCCGGCGGTGCACCTGCTCCGGGAACCGAGGGGGCCGCGCCTGCGGCTCCGGGGGCACCGACGCCTCCGGCGGGTCCCACCGGCGGCAGCAAGTAAGCGCGCTGAGCCGCGTGAGGTGAGGAGGCCGGCTCCGGGAGTTCCCCGGGCCGGCCTTTCGATTTGCGGGCCGACTTTCCACCCCTGCGGACGGCACGGTCTCGCCGCGACGACGGTCGCGCCCTCCCCAGCGCTGGGAACGAGCCCCGGCACCGACCTTGCTGTGACGGTGTGCGGCCGAAGGGGGGCGGATGAGGAAGCTGGCCCGGGCGCACTCGGGCGCGCTGATGGGCGTCGACGCGGTCGTGGTGGAGGTCGAGGTCGACATGTCCATCGGCCTGCCCTACTTCAACGTCGTCGGGCTCCCCGAGGGCGCAGTCAAGGAAAGCAAGGTGCGGGTCATCTCGGCGCTGCGGAACGCCGGGTACGACCTTCCCCAGAAGCGCATCACCGTGAACCTCGCGCCCGCCGACATCCGCAAGGAGGGCGCCGCCTTCGAGCTTCCCATCGCGCTCGGAGCGCTCGAGGCCGGAGACGTTCTCGAGGAAAACGCCCTCCGCCCGTGGGTCATGGGCGGCGAGCTCTCGCTCGACGGCACCGTGAAGCCGATTCGAGGGGTGCTCCCTCTGGCCATCGCCGCGCGTGACCATGGCTTCGAAGGCGTGATCGTGCCCGCGGCGAACGCGGCCGAGGCGGCGCTCGTGGATCGCATCCACGTGTACCCGGTGGCTCACCTCTCCGAGGCCGTCGCTCATGTGAAGGGCACGGCACCGATCGCCCCCCATCGGCGAGACCACACCCGCGGGGAGCGGCCGCCGCTCGAGCTGGACATGACCGAGGTCCGCGGCCAGGGCGAGATCAAGACCGCACTCGAGCTCGCCGCGGCCGGCGGCCACAACGCGCTCCTCTGCGGGCCTCCGGGCAGCGGGAAGACGATGCTCGCCCGCCGTCTCCCCGGGCTGCTCCCACTCATGTCCTTCGACGAGACCCTCGAGGTCACGAAGATCTACTCGGTGAGTGGCCTGCTGACGGGTCCTCGACCACTGCTCACGGAGCGACCGTTCCGGGCGCCCCATCACACCGTCTCCGACGCCGGGCTCATCGGGGGTGGGCCGCTCGGGCGCCCCGGTGAGCTCTCACTCGCCCACCGGGGGGTGCTCTTCCTCGACGAATTCCCCGAGTTCCGGCGCAACGTGCTCGAGGTGCTCCGTCAGCCTCTGGAAGACGGCGTGGTCCATATCGCACGCGCCAATCACCACGTGAGCTATCCGGCGCAGGTGATGCTGGTCGCGGCGCTGAATGCGTGCCCCTGTGGCAGGCTCGGCGTGCCAGGGGCGCGCTGCAGCTGCCCGCGTTACCGCGTGCTCGAGTACCACGCACGGGTGAGCGGGCCGCTCCTCGATCGCATCGACATCACCGTCCTCACCCGCCGCGTGGAGGGGTACCGGCTCGCCGCCTCGGCGTCACCCGAAAGGCCGAGCGCGTACTACCGCGCGCGCGTGGAGACGGCCCGGGAACGACAGCGGGAGCGCTTCAGCGACGAGCCGGAGGTGCGGTGCAATGCTCAGATGCCGCCGCGGCTCGTCCGCGAGCACTGCCGGACGACGCATCGAGCCGAAGCGATGCTGAGGATCGCAATGGACAAGTACGGTTTGTCGGCGCGCGCACACGATCGGATCCTCAAGCTCGCGCGGACCCGGGCTGACCTCGAAGGACACGGGGAAATCGAGGACGTGGACGTGCGCCTCGCGGTCGACTTCCGGGTCATGGACCGGAAGGACTGGCTGATGGCGCTCCTCGACGGAAGTGAATCGCAGTCCGGTCCCCTCGCCCGCATGCTGGATGTCGCTCGGTGATCCCACGCCGCCCGCGCGATTGACGGGATGCAGCGGACCGCGCGCGCTGCCCGAGCCGTGGGGGGGCGGCAGATTCAGCGATCCGGCGCCGCGTGGACCGGCAGCGCCGGAGTGGGAGGTGGCGCCGGCAGAGACCCCGCCGGGGCACTCGTCGCCTGGGCGCGACCGCCCTGCGGCTGCCGCTCCTGTCGCCGCAGCCAGGGGGAGAAGGTGATGAGCCGGGCGACGCGGCGCCAGGTCAGGTACGAGTAGAGCCAGGTGAACATCACCGAGATGCGGCTCCTGAACCCGACCAGGTACAGGAGGTGGACCGTCGCCCAGAGGAACCAGGCGAACAGGCCGCTGACCTCGAACTTCGAGAAGATCGAGCCCACCGCTGCCCCGCGCCCGATGACCGCGAAGGATCCCTTGTCCAGGTAGCGGAACGGCTCGACGGGCCTGCCGCGCACCCGCCGCAGGACGTTCCGGGCCGCCGACCGCCCCATCTGCATCGCCGCCGGTGCGAGCCCCGGGACGGGCTGGCCATCCTGGATGACCGCCGCCATGTCGCCGACCACGCGGACCCGCGGATCATCCGGAAGCGTCAGCTCGGGCGTGACCTCGACCTGACCTGCCCGGTTCACCGGTGCACCCAGCATCTTGCCCAGCGGGGAAGGCGCGACGCCCGCGCCCCAGAGCACCGTGCGGGCCTCGATCCGCTCGTTCCCCAGCAGGACCCCCTCGTCGTCCATCCCCGTCACTCGCGTCCCGAGGCGGACCTGGATCTGCAGCTTCTCCAGCACCCGCTTCGCGCGGGCGCTGAGATTCTCGGAGTAGGCCGGGAGCAGCCGGTTCAGACCTTCGACGAGGATGATCCGCGCGGATTGGGTGTCGATGTGGCGAAAGTCCCGGGGAAGCGCCCGATGGGCCATCTCGCTCAGCGAACCGGCCAGCTCCACGCCGGTGGGACCGCCGCCGATGATGACGAACGTCATCCAGGCGCGGCGCCGGGCCTCGTCACGCTCGCGCTCGGCCTCCTCGAAGGCGAAGAGGACGCGGCGACGGACCTCGAGCGCGTCCTCGATGCTCTTCATCCCCGGAGCGTGCTCGGCCCAGTCGGCGTGGCCGAAGTAGTTGTCCTGCGCTCCCGCGGCGACGATGAGATGGTCGTATGCGACCGAGCCCCCGTCGGCGAAATGCACGGTGCGCTCCGCGCGGTCGATGGACGAGACCTCCGCCATCACCACCTCGGTGTTGCGGGCCTTGCTGAGGATGCCGCGGATCGGTGCTGCCACGTCGCTCGTGTCCAGCGCGGCGGTCGCCACCTGGTAGACCAGAGGCTGGAAGAGATGATGGTTGCGGCGGTCGACGACTGTCACCCGGACGTCATCGCTTCGCCCGAGGATCTTGGCCGCCTCGAGGCCGGCAAAGCCGGCCCCGACAATCACCACGTGGGGTCGCCGGTCGGGTTCCATCGCTGCCCCGGATGTGCGAACCAGGGGATCCGAAGTCAACGCGTTCGAGTTCCGATGCTATTGAACAGACTCTCCAGCCCCCTCCGCTACGTCGGCATGGCGCTGTGGTCCATCTACTGGATTCCCGCAGCGCTGATCCTCGGCACGCTCCGCCGGGACCCGTCCCTGCCGCTTCGCTTTGCCCGTCAGTACTGGGGCCCGGGAATGCTCTGGCTGGCCGGGGCCGACCTCCGGGTCCAGGGCTCGCCGGAGGCGCTCGCCGGCGGTCCGGCCATCTACGTCATGAACCACCAGTCATCGCTGGACATCCCGGCGGCGTTCACGGTCCTCCCGGTGGATCTCCGATTCATCGCCAAGCACACGCTTCGCAAGGTCCCCTTCCTCGGCTGGTACATGTCCTGGACCGGCATGGTCTTCGTCGACCGGAGCAACAGCACGCAGGCAGTCGGCTCCCTGAACGCCGCCGCCGAGCGGGTGCGGAATGGCATCTCGCTCCTCGCCTACCCCGAGGGGACCCGCTCCCGAGACGGGCGCATCGCTCCCTTCAAGAAGGGCCCGTTCGTGCTCGCGCTCCAGGCCGGTGTGCCCATCGTCCCCATCGCCATCGAGGGCTCGATGCGGTGCATGCCCGCGCACCTGCGGCCGTTCCGCCCCGGGGTGGTGCGGATAGCCATCGGCAAGCCCATCCTCACCGCCGGGATGGGCATGGATCGGCGTGACCAGCTGGTCCAGCAGGTGCGGGAGGCCGTGCTCGCGCTCCATGCCTCCCTCGCCCGAGGCGACGCGCAGCACCCAGGCACCCCCGTCCCGGCCGAGCGCACCACCGGCTGATCCTGCCCGGAGCGTCCGCCCGCCCGGGCGTCCGAGGCCGGGGCCCTGGATGGTCCGCGGCGCCTTCCCTTCGCCGTCCCCGGGCCCGTCCCTTGCTTCCCCGGCCCTGAACATCCGACAGGTGGAGGTCTCGTGTGGGCAAGCTGAGCGAGAAGCTGAAGGCCGTGGCCGCCGCCGTGGCGGCGATCGAGAAGCAGTTCGGGAAGGGCGCGATCATGCAGCTCGGACGCGACGGCGAGGTCGCGCCGGTCGCGGTCATCCCCAGCGGCTCGGTGGGGCTCGACCGCGCCCTGGGCGTCGGGGGCTATCCGCGCGGGCGGGTCATCGAGGTCTTCGGGAACGAGGCGTCGGGCAAGACCACCCTCGCCCTGCACGCCATCGCCCAGGTGCAAGCCCAGGGAGGGGTCGCCGCCTTCGTCGACGCCGAGCACGCGCTGGACGTGAGCTACGCGCGGAGGCTCGGGGTCCGGGTGGAGGACCTGCTGGTCAGCCAGCCCGATACCGGCGAGCAGGCGCTGGAGATCACCGAGCAGCTGGTGCGGAGCGGAGCCGTGGATCTGGTGGTGGTGGACTCGGTCGCCGCCCTGGTCCCCCGCGCGGAGATCGAGGGCGAGATGGGCGATGCCCACATGGGCGTGCAGGCGCGCCTCATGAGCCAGGCGCTCCGGAAGCTCACCGGCGCGGTGAGCAAGAGCGGGACGGTCATCTTCTTCATCAACCAGATCCGGATGAAGATCGGCGTGGTCTTCGGCAGCCCCGAGACCACCACCGGCGGGAATGCGCTCAAGTTCTATGCCTCGGTGCGGCTGGAGATCCGCCGGCTCGGGAACCTCAAGGACGGGGACACGGTCATCGGCACGCGCACCCGGGTGAAGGTGGTGAAGAACAAGGTGGCGCCGCCATTCCAGGAGACCGAGTTCGACGTCCTCTATGGCCAGGGCATCAGCCGGCCCGGTGAGGCGCTGGATCTGGCGGTCACCCTGGGGCTGGCCGAGAAGTCCGGAAGCCATTTCCTGCTCGACGGAGAGCGGATCGGCCAGGGACGCGAGCGCGCGGTGGAGTGGCTGCGCGAGCGACCCCCGGCGCTCGAGGCGCTCGTGACGCGCATCGTCGCCGCGGAGGTCCGCCCCGCGCCGCCGTCCAGCGTGGCCGAGCCGGCCGCCGCCTGAGCGCTGCGGCAACGGTTTCGGCGTTAAAGTCGGCCGCATGGCCGATGCCCCCAGCCTCGATGCCGTGCGTGCGGCGCGTGCCCGGCTCGGCGACCTGGTCGTGACCACGCCGGTGCGGCGGCTCTCGTCACCGCTGGTCGAGCGCCGGCTGGGGAGGACCGAGGTCGTCCTCAAGGAGGAGCTCTTCCAGCACACGGGGAGCTTCAAGCCGCGGGGAGCACTCTGCGTGATGCTCGACCTCTCGCCGGAGGAGCTGGCCCGCGGGGTGACCTGCGTCTCGGCCGGCAACCACGCCATGGCCACCGCCTACGCGGCCCGGGTCCTCGGGACGACTGCCAAGGTGGTGATGCCCAGGAGCGCGAACCCCTTCCGGGTCGCCGGCTGCCGGGAGCTCGGGGCCGAGGTGGTCCACGTCGACAACGTCCACCAGGCCTTCCCCAAGGTCCGGGAGATCGAGTCGACCGAGGGCCGGACCTTCGTGCATCCGTTCGAGGGGCCGAAGACGGCGCTCGGCACCGCGACGGTGGGGCTCGAGCTCGTCGAGCAGGCCGGTCCTCTCGAGGCGGTCATCATCCCCATCGGTGGCGGCGGTCTGGCGGCGGGAATGGCGTCGGCGGTGAAGCAGCTGCTCCCCCGAGCCCTCGTGTTCGGGGTCGAGCCCACCGGGGCGGACTCGATGCACCGGAGCTTCGCCGAGGGCTCACCCCAGGCGATCGACGCCGTGCGGACGATCGCCGACAGCCTCGGCGCACCCCACGCCGCGCCCTACAGCTTCGAGCTCTGCCGGAGGTTCCTCGACGAGCTGGTCTACGTGAACGATGACGAGCTCCGGGACGCAATGCTGCTCCTGTTCGCCTCGGCGAAGCTGGTGGCCGAGCCCGCCGGGGCGGCGGCGACCGCGGCGCTGCTCGGACCGTTGCGCGAGCGCCTCGCCGGCAAGCGCGTCGGAGTCATCGTCTGCGGCGGGAACATCGACCCGGCGACGTTCGCGAAGCACCTCGCCGACGCGATCTCCCGCGAGGCCTGAGGGGCATCTGCGCGGTGCCGAGGTCGAGTCACCCGTTGGGATGCTCAGTCTTCGTGCGAGGACGTCGCCGTCGGCGGGCGCCATCGAACTCCGTCGGAGTCGATCCGGAGCACCCATCGCGAGCCTCGACACGCCAGCCAGTCGGGTGCGCGCTCGATGGTCCCGGTCGCGAAGAGCTCCGACGGGGTCCCGTCCTCCTCGATGTCCGGCTCCAGCGCGACCGCGAGCATGCCCTCCAGCACCTCGACCCTCTGTCCATCCGGGGTCCTGCACGTCTCCTCGTGTGAGAGGCAGAGGACCTCGCTGAACAGCCCGTTGAAGTCGCCGGCGAGACGCAGACGCATGGAGGCTCGAGCGCGTGGAGCCTATCAACGCAACCGCGATGGATCGATCGACACCGCGAGTCGCCCGTTCGGAAGGAGCAGCGCCCAGCCGGACCCTTCCGGCACGAGCAGCTGGCCCAGCGCGAACTGCGCGTCGCGCGAGAACCGGGCCTCGGCGCGGCCCGCCTTCACCCGGGCGGTGAGCACCTCGTCGTCGCCCAGGCGCAGGGAGGACGGGTCGAGCGCCTCGCCGGTCCGGTCGCTCAGCCGGAGGTAGACCCGGGTGTCCTCGGTGTCGATGGCGTTGACCCGGTAGGCCGCTCCCTCCACCGTCACGTACGCCCAGTCGTTCCCGAGCCGGAGCTGGAACCGCCCGTCCTCGGTGGGCACCAGCCCCTGGTTGAAGGCCTCGATGATCTTCGGATGGGTGATCCGCTGGCCGTCGTGGATCCAGTTCAGGTCGCGGTCGAGCACCAGTCCGCTGTCCTCGCGGGTGTGCCAACGCCTCGGAAGTCCGATCTCCGCCACGCGTCTCTCGATGCGGCCATGCCGCCCGGAAGTCAACCCGGAGCGGCCCTGCACCTCATGGCGTTTCCGCCATCAGAGCCGCCGCACCAGCTCGGTATAGCCCCTGAAGGCCAGCGCGCCCCAGGTGTTCACCACCACCGACGCGGCGATCAGCGCCTGCACCACCGGCTTCCGGAAGGACCAGCCCGACAGCCCGAGCAGCAGCACGAGATAGGGCGTGTAGTCGAGGCTGAACCGGAACCCGAACTGCATGTACCCGGTGTTCTGGTAGAAGAGCCCGGGCAACGCGGTGACCGCCACCGTCAGCCACACCGGCCAGTGCAGCCGTGGCCGCGCCCGCGGGAACACGAGCAGCACCAGCCAGGGCATCGTCACCAGCATCGACAGCCCGCGCGGGTCGTATCCCAGGCGGAACGGCGAGAGCTGCACCCGCGGCAGCATCAGGAACGCCGCCTCGAGATTCCGCCCCAGGTACACCGGGCTGAAGAGGCCGTGGGTGTCGATGTCGGCGTTCACCCGGTTGTCGTAGAGGAAGCTGTGCCCGAACTCGCCCGGGTTCCCGAACCGCGCCACGTTGAAGGCCATCGCCAGGAGCGCGAGTGGCGCCGCGCCCGCGGCGAAGAGCAGCACCGGCCTCACCCACCCCCGCGGCTGCCGGAGCGCCTGGCGGAGCTGCTCCAGGCGCCCCGCCGGCCCCGGCGTCAGCACCTCGAGCAGGAAGTAGAGCCCGGTGAAGACCAGCGGTGTCCGGGTCAGCGTCGCCATCGACCACACCGCGCCGGCCACCACCGGCCGGGCCGCCCCGGTCGCCGCCTGCAGGTAGAGGCAGGTCAGCGCGACGCCCATCACCTCGGCGAGGAACCAGACCTCGCCCCGGATGGCGCAGGAGAAGAAGAGCGTCCCGAAGCCGAGCACCGCCGCCAGCACCAGCGCCTCCTGCTCGGTCCGGTGCAGCTCTCCCCGCCGCACCAGCGAGCGGGCCATCACGGAGAACAGAGTGATGGCCAGCGCGCCCAGGATGACCCCGAAGCTCGTGTCGTTGAGCTGGTAGCCGTTGACGGCGACGAACGGCAGCATCACCACGGCGGGGAACGCCGGGAAGCTCACGTACCAGCGGTCCGTCGGGAGCAGGGGGCCACTGCAGCGGCGCTTCACCCCGCCCACCTCGCGGACGCAGGCCCAGTCCTCGAGGTTGGGCAACACGTTGGGGTCCACGTCCAGCCGGCCCTCGAGGAAGGCCTTCGCCTGGTAGATGAAGTGCGGAGCGGCGCTCTGGCGGAGGAAGCGGGGGCCACTGAAGCAGGCCAGCGCGAAGAGGCTGACGACGAAGATCAGGATCTCGGTCCGGTACGCCCGCATCCAGCTCCACAGCGCCACTTCCGACGTGGAGCTCGGTCGGGCCGGGGCGGTCACGAGGCAGCTCCCCGGGTCCGGAGCCGGAGCCAGTCCAGGGCGGCGTACGCGCTCGCGCTCCGGACCCACTCCCGGTCGCCATGGAAGCGGTGCGCGCGGACCTCGGTGCCGTCCTCGCCGTCGAGCCCGATGAATACCGTGCCCACCGGCTTCTCCGGCGTCCCGCCGTCCGGCCCTGCGATGCCGGTCACCGAGAGCGCCCAGGTGCTCCCCGCGCTCCGCCGTGCGCCGCGAGCCATCTCCCCGGCGACCATCTGCGAGACCGCGCCGTTCTCCACCAGCGTGGTGTGGGCCACCGAGACCCAGCGCTCCTTGAGGTCGTTGGCGTAGGCCACCGCCCCCCCGAGGAAATACGCGCTCGCCCCCGGAACGTCGGTCAGCATGTCGCCGATGCGGCCGCCGGTGCAGCTCTCGGCCAGTGCGAGCGTCTCTCGACGCGCCAGCAGCTGCCGGCCCACCACCTCGGCCATCGTCTCCTGGTCCACGGCGAAGAGATGGTCGCCCAGGAGCGGTCGGGCAGCGGCATCGGCCGCCTCGAGAGCTTCCCGCGCCTCCTCCGGCGAGCGGCCCTCGGCCATGAGCTTGAGGTGGTTCTCGGGGAAGTGGGTCCGGAAACCGAAGTTGACCCGGGGGTGCAACGCGAGTAGCGGCCGTACCCGCGCGTCGAGGTGCGACTCGGGCAGGAACACCGTCTTCAACAAACGAAGCACGCGAAACCCGCTCTCTCCGCGCTCGGCCCGCAGCGCGTCGATGCGGGGGAGCACCGCCGTCGCCACCAGCGCCCGGTACTCGCGCGGGACGCCGGGCAGGAAGAAGAGCAGCGCCTTCCCGAGCCGGAGGATGAACATCGGCGCGCTGCCCGCCGGGTTCAGCACCACCTCCGACCCGGCCGGCACCATCACCTGCTTCATGTTGTTCTCGGTGACGGTGAGCCCGCGAACGGCGAAGCGCTCCCTGAGCGCGGCGAGCGCCCCCTCGTGGATCACCAGCGGGACCCCGGCGGCCTCCGCCGCCACCTCCGCCGTGAGATCGTCCGCGGTGGGCCCGAGCCCTCCCGAGACCAGCACCACGTCCGCCCGGGCGGAGAGCGTTCGCAGCGCCTCGAGGATCTCCTCCCGCACGTCCCCCACCACCGTGGTGCGCGCAACTTGCTCGCCATGCTCCAGGAGCCGCTGCTGAAACCAGGTGCTGTTGGTGTCGGTCGTGACGCCGGTGAGCAGCTCGTCACCGGTGCAGAGTGCCTCGATGCGCATGCCAGGGAGTCCGGGGACGCCGGCTTACAGGAAATCCTGCTCGTCCACCTCGTCCTCGTCCTCCAGCACCCCGTCCGCCGGCGCCGGCTCCCCTGCCTCACGCCGCTCGGAGAGGTGCCTCCCGAGAAGGAGGCCGGACTCGACGAACCCCAGCAGGAGATAGGCGCCGAAGTACACCACCAGCACGTACGAGGGGTGGATGCGGGTGGCCACCAGCACCCCGCTCAGGCACACCAGCATGAAGATGCTGAGCGTCTTCCGGTTCAGCCGCACGTCCTTGAAGGTCCGGTAGCGCAGCGTCGAGACCATCAACAAGGAGAGGACCGCGACCACGATGCCGATCGGCACCCGTGCGCCGGTCCCGAGCGGGTCCCCGCCCCGCATCCCGTGGTGGGCAATGACCATCGACACGATCATCCCCGCGGCGAGCGGGATCGGCAGGCCCACGAAGAACCGGCTGCTGCCGGAGTGGTCCGTCGAGTGGGCCAGCACGTTGAACCGCGCCAGCCGCAGGGCGCCGCAGGCGGTGAAGAGGAACGAGACCAACAGGCCCACGAGCCCGAGCGAGGCCAGCGCCCACTTGTACACCAGCATCGCCGGGGCAACCCCGAAGGACACCACGTCCGCCAGGCTGTCCAGCTCCACCCCGAACTGGCTCTGGGTCCGGGTGAGGCGAGCCACGCGGCCGTCGAACCCGTCGAAGAACATGGCGAAGAAGATCGCCAGCGCGGCCTGATAGAGCTGGGAGGGGCTGGCCTCTCCCGCGCAGAGTGTCAGGGCATAGAAGCCGCAGAAGATCGACGTGACGGTGAACAGGTTGGGCAGGACGAACTTGAGCTTGTGCAGCTTCATCGATCTCCGGCCCCTGCGACGGACGGGCCCCTGCCGAGGCCCTGGCCGCCGGGTCGGGGAACTCTAGCACCATGGACCCTACCCGGGCCGTGGTGACAGGCCTTCTGCTGCTCCTGGCGTTCGGGACCTACCTGGTCGCTGTCCGCACATTCTACCGGCTGCGAAGCTCCCGCCCGGAGCTGGAATGGGTCCAGACCCCGGATGGAACGCGCCTCGCCGTTCACCACCGTCGCCCGGAGGTCCGGCGCTTCGCCGAGCCAGTGCTGCTCTGTCACGGGGTTGCCGCCAACTACGCCAACTTCGATTTCGACCCTCCGCATTCCCTGGCGCACGTCTTCGCCGCCGCCGGCTTCGAGGTCTTCAGCGGGGACTGGCGAGGCGCCGGCGCCTCGCGGGCCCGCCGCCCGTGGCAGCGCTACCTGTTCGACGCCGACGACCTCATCGCCGAGGACGGACCCGCCCTCCTCGCCCACGCGCTCGAGCGCACCGGTGCACCCCGCGCGTTCTGGGTCGGACACTCGCTGGGAGCACTGGTGGGCTACGGTGTCCTGGGCGGGCCCCACGGAGGCCGTATCCAGGGCATCTGCGCGCTCGGGGCGCCGGTGTTCTTCCGTTACACCGGGTGGCTGGTCCGGCTGTCGCGGCTGGCGCTGCTTCTGGCCTGGCCGCTCGCCTTCCGGCAGCGCTGGCTGAGCATCGCGACCGCTCCCTTCCTCGGGCGGGTCACGCTTCCGTTCACCGAGCTCCTCATCAATCCCAAGGCGATCGCCCCGCGCGTGCTGCGGAAGATGTACTGCAACCTGGTCTCCTCGATGGGGTACCGCCTGCTGCGCCAGCTGGGCGACTGGGGCAACAATGACGCGTTCCGGAGCCGCGACGGCCGCGTCGACTACCGGGAGCGGCTCCGCCGGGTCACGACCCCGGCGCTGGTGATGGGCGGGAGCCGGGACGCGCTGGCCAGCCCCCAGGCGGTGCTCGGACAGGCGCAGCTGCTCGCCTCGGACGACAAGACGGTGATGCTCTTCGGGCCCGAGAACGGCGATACCCTCGACTACGGACACGGCGATCTCATCTTCGGCGAGAACGCGCCGCTGGAGGTCTACCCGCGGATCCTCCGCTGGGTGTCGGAGCGGGCCTCGCCGATGCCGGGCTCTGACGCTCGAGGTGGGCCGGCCCCCTAGCGCGTATCCAGGCTCACGCGCGCAGGGGCGCGCCAGCGACCAGGCTCAGCGCCGGGGGATGATTGCCCAAGCGCCGTGGATGCAGGGCGCCGGTACGGGCGACACATCGCCGGCCCAGCCGTCGATCTCGACGTCCACGCCCTGGCTGCACTCGGCCCACAGGGGGCCGTCGCGGTTCGTCCGGGCGGTCATCGACCGCAGTCGCGCCGTCCCGCGTGAGGTCACCAGAACCGCCGGGCCGGTGGTCCGCTCGATGAGGACCTCGGTGGCGGTGAGGCTCGCCTCCGTCTCCACCGCCAGCCCCGCCACCGCCGCGCCACTCACGGTGCTCCGTCCGACCGTCACCGACGCCCCCTCGGCGGAGAGCAGCCCGATGCCAGTGCAGTCCTGGATCCGGAGCCCGCCGAGCGTGGCGGTCCCCCCCCGGATCTGCACCGCGTCGCCCTCGGTCTTGTCGGTGGCGCGCGGGCCCCGGAACGTTCCGCCCTCGAGCGTGAGCTGGGCGTCGCGGGTCACCAGCCCCGTCGAGCGGCCGCCTTCCACCTCCAGCCCGCGGATCCGCACCTCGGATGCGATGAGCTGCACCCCACCCATGGGACCGGCGGCTTCGACGCGGACGTCCTCCAGCGTCGCCTTGCTCTTGACCAGAGCGACCCCGGCCCGCTCTGCCCCGGCGGAGCGCACGTCGCGGGCGTCGACCCGCGCGCCCTCGCCGGTGAGCAGGCCGTACTCGTGTCCGCCGACCCGGAGGTCCCGCAGCTGCAGTGTCCCGCCGGCGACGTAGATCCCGGGGCCGCGCCCGCCGCGAACCTCCATCGACTCGACCTGCGCCGCTCCGCCCGAGAGCCAGAGGCCGGTGACCGCGTCCTGGACCTGCACCCCCGTCAGCCGAAGCGCTGCCGGTCCCGTCGCGTCCACCGCGCGCCGGAAAGGCCCCTGGAACCGAACCTGCCCGAGCTCGGCCTTTCCTCCGGGGAGCACGCGCACCCCCGGGACGGACGAGACCGAGGCCTGGAACGTGGACCCGGTCACGACGAGCTCCGCGCCGGCGCCGACCTCCACCGCCGGGCCACGCTGGCCGCTGAGCGACACCGAGGCGAGCGACGTCCGTCCGCCCTCCACCACGACCCCGGCTGCCCCGCCCTGGATCTGCACCTGCTCGAGGCGCACCGTGCCGCGGCTGCGGACGCACGCCGCTGGCGGCGTCGCAGCGAGAACCACTGCCGGCCCTCCGACCAGCTCCACGTCCTCGAGGACCACTCCCCCCGGGTAGATGCCCGAGGCGAGCCGCAGCCGGCCGCGAGCCGGCGCCTCCGAGAGCGACTGGAAGGGCCGCGCACGGCTCCCGTCGCCTCCGGGAGGGGCCGAGACGTCGACGAACATCTCCGGCACCACGCCCGCGTCCGGCGTCACGACGGCGACCGCCGGCTGAGCGGCGGCACCGGGTGGAACCACGGAGGAGCAGGCGCCGCAGCCCAGCGCGCCCAGGGCGAGCAGGGACGCGGCTCTCCGGATCAGGCGCCCGGACCTTCGGGCTTGCGCGCCACGGCAGTCTTGGGCCGCTTGGGCGGACGGCTGAGCACGACCGGCTTCTGCCCCTGGTCGCCGACGAGCTTCTGGAAGTCCTTCAGCGGATCGCGCGCGACGTCGTCCTTCCAGTACTCGAAGTGGAGGTGCACGCCGGTCGCGGTGCCGGTCCGGCCGGCCAGTCCCAGCGGCATCCCCTTCACCACCTGCGTGCCTTCCAGCACCAGCGTACGGGCGAGATGGCTGTAGCGAGTCATCCGGCCATCGCCGTGATCGATGGTGACCTCGTAGCCGTAGCCGTGCATCCAGCCGGAGCGGACCACGATGCCCGCTCCGGCGGCCATGACCGGCTGGTTGCGCTCGGCGGCGAGGTCGATCCCCGAGTGCATCTTGTTGCGGTGAGCGATGGGGTGGTAGCGCTTCCCGAAGCGGCTGGTGATTCGAACGTCGTCGAGCGGCCACTGGAACCGCGGCCCCGGCGGAGGGCCCATCCGGAAGTCGAGCTGGGCGAGCCGCTCCTCGACCGAGCGCACCAGCTGGGGGGGAAGACCCCCATAGGCCTTGCCATCCCGGTCGAGCGCCGCCCGCAGCGAGCCACGGGCGACCTGGACGTCCTCGGCATCGCCATCGCCCGGGGACTCGGCCAGGAAGCGGTCCACGTCGCTCTGGATGCGCTCCCACGCGCCGAGCTGCGACCCCGGGATGGGCGAGCCGGGCTCGGCATCGCTCCGCCGGGCCTCCGCCTCCAGGACGAAGGCCACCAGGCGCGCCCGCAGCAGGCTCGACGTCATCGGAGCGTCGGCCGGGGCCGGTACGGGCGTGGGATGGGCGGGCCGCTCGGGCTTCACCGGCTCGTAGGTGGACGGAAGCACGACCACCTCGATGGGATCGGGGGTCAGGGATCCGGGACCACGGGTGGTGAAGCAGCCAGCGAGGCTCAGAGCGGCCAGGGCTGTGACGGTGGCGTTCCAGGTCATCGTCAAAATGCGCTGCCGGCCGCGATGCCGAGTCAGCTTCGTCACCCTGACCCACAATTTAGGCGTCCGTCCAGCCAAAAGGACGCCTGGTTCCCGCGAGCCCACATGTCTCGTAGCCGCCTACTTGCCCTCCAGCGAGGCGCGCAGGATGTCCGCTGCCCGCTCGCAAGCGGCACGGTCCACGTCGAGGTGGCAAACCAGCCGAAGTGCGTGGGGCCCCACGGCGTTCACCAGCAGGCCCGCCGCACGAAGGCGGGGGACGAGCGCGCGGGCGTCCACGGACACCTCCGCGTACACCATGTTGGTCTCCACGCGGTCGAGCTCCACACGGACCCCCGGAATCTCCGCCAGCCGGCGCGCCAGCGCGCGGGCGTTCTCGTGGTCCTCGGCGAGCCGGGCCACGTGATGGTCGAGCGCGTGGAGGCAGGCCGCGGCGAGGATGCCGGCCTGGCGCATGCCTCCGCCCAGCCGCTTCCGCAGGCGCCTCGCCTCGGCGACGAAGGCTTTTGTCCCGGCGAGCACCGAGCCCACCGGCGCGCCCAGCCCCTTGCTGAAGCACACCGTGGTCGAGTCGGTGAGCCGTGCCCAGGTGCTGGCCGGCACCCCGGCGGCCACCTCGGCATTGAAGAGCCGCGCGCCGTCGAGATGCACCAGCAGCCCCGCCGAGCGCCCTGCAGCCACGGCATCCGCGAACACGGCCGGCTTCCAGACCGTTCCTCCACCCCGATTGTGGGTGTTCTCCAGGATGAGCAGCCGCGAGCGCGGCAGGTGGTCGTCGTTGCCGCGCGACGCAGCCTTGATCTGGTCCGGGGTGAGGATGCCTCGCTGGCCGACGACGGTGCGCGGCTGCGCGCCCCAGAGCGCGGCGATGGCTCCGTTCTCGTAATGGTAGGGGTGGCTCCCCTCCTCGAGGATGACCTCCTCGCCAGGGCGGGTATGGACGCCGATGGCCAGCTGGTTCCCCTGGGTCCCCGAGGGGACGAACACCGCGGCCTCGAGCTCGAGGCGCTCGGCGACACGGTCCTGGAGCGTGCGGATGGTGGGGTCCTCGCCGTAGACGTCGTCGCCGACCTCGGCCTCGGCCATCGCGCGGCGCATCGCGGGCGTCGGACGGGTCACGGTATCGGAGCGGAGGTCGATCGGTGCGGTGGCCATGCGACGTCCGTACTACAACCGACGCATGGCTCGCGAGACCGTGCCTGAACGTCGGGCGCGCGCGGTGAAGGTCATCCAGCGGCTGGGCGAGGCGATGCCCGAGGCGAAGATCGAGCTGGACTACCAGACCCCGTTGCAGCTGGTGACCGCGGTCATCCTCTCCGCGCAGTGCACGGACAAGCGGGTGAACATGGTCACCCCGGCGCTCTTCAGACGCTACCCCGATGCACGAGCGCTGGCGGACGCCGACACGGCCGAGCTGGAGAAGATGATTCACAGCTGCGGCTTCTTCCGCGCCAAGGCGAAGGCGCTGAAGGGGATGGCCGGCGCGGTGGCCGGGCAGCATGGCGGACAGGTGCCGACCGCGCGGGCCGAGCTGGCCGCGCTTCCCGGGGTGGGCCCGAAGACCGCCGGCGTGGTGACGGTGCACCTGGAGGGCGAGCCCGCCTTTCCAGTGGACACGCACGTGAAGCGGCTCGCCCGGCGGCTGGGCTTCACGAGGCAGGAGGAGCCGAGCCGCATCGAGGAAGATCTCCAGTTGCTCGTGCCTCAGGAGCTGTGGGCCAAGGGGCACCAGCTGCTCATCTGGCACGGGCGTCGAACGTGCTTCGCGCGCTCACCGGCCTGCGAGCGGTGCGTGGTGCGGGAGCTGTGCCCGCGGATCGGCGTGGCGAAGGCGAAGGCCACGGTGGTGAAGGGCGCTCGGCCACCGAGGCGTGCAGCGGTGGTGCCTCCCCGGCCGCGGCGCGCCGGCACCCGCCTCACCCGCCCGTCCGGCCAGTGAGCGAACCCAGTCGACGGTGGGTCGCCTCCACCGGCGAAGGGCTACTGCCGCTGAGCAGCGGACTTGAGGAGCCGCGCGCACGGGGAGCATGGCCGGAAGGGTCGTGGCTCATCTCCGCCCGAGCTTGCGCCGGCCTGCCCTCTCGCGAAGAGGAGCTTGCGGCGAGGGTCCCGACGGAAGCGCCCCGGCTCGTCTTCGGTACCCACCGGGAGAGATCCCGGTCCATCGCTTGAACGCCGTCGAGAACGCGGCCTCGGAACCGTAGCCGATGCGTGCGGCGATGCCGGCAAGCGCGTGCTGGCCTCTCCTGAGCAGCTCCATCGCCCGGGCCATCCTCAGGCCGAGCAGGTACTGCATCGGAGGCTGACCGATCTTCTCGGTGAAGCGACGCGCGAAGGCGGCGCGCGACAGCCCCGCCTGCCGGGCGAGTGTGTGAAGCGTCCAGGGGCCTTCGATGCGTTCGTGCATCGCAGCCAGGGCGAGGGCCAGCTCCGGGTCACGCAGCGCCTGCAGCCAGCCGCCCTCCCCGGCCCGTTCCACCTCGAAGCGGAGGGCGCGGGCCAGCAGGGCGTCGGAGAGCCGCGAGACGACGAGCGCAGAGCCAGACCCGGACTCCTTGCCCTCGACCTCGAGCAACTGGTGGAAGGCGCCCAGCCATTCCGCGCCTCCGGCCTCGGCGGGGACGTGAACGATGCGCGGCATCCCGGAGAGCGCCGGGTGCGTGGCGTTGTCGACCAGGAATGCCCCGCACAGCACGGAGGTCAGCTCTCCTTCGCCGCCCGCCCGGAGTGGCCCGCCCGGCGAAGGCTGTGCAAGCGCCGTGGACGGCATCGGACGGACCCGGGCACCGGGTGAGCGGAGCACGTGAGGATCCGCGCGGGTCGCGAGGACGAGATCCCCTGGTCCGAGCCGGAGGACCGATCCACCGCCGAGGGCCAGCTCGCACCGTCCGTCGAGGACCAGATGCATCCCGCGGAGGTCCGCCTGGGCAAAGGAGATGGCCCAGGGCGCGCGGAGCTCGAGCTGCCGGTACCCGGCATTCTCGAAGCGAAGCTCGCGAAGCACGGTACTGAGCAGGTCCACGTGCGTCCGTTCACGGGCGGTGAGACGCCCGATGAAAACATCGAGACGGCTGCGCATGGCACGGTCCGCCCGACTGCGGCAACTCCCTGGCTGGATTCGAGGCGGGAGGAGGGACGGATGTCGCAGACGAGGACGTCGCTGGTGACGGGCGGTACGGGAGGAATCGGCTACGCGGTGGCGCTGGGTCTGGCCCGGGCCGGTGATCGAGTGCTGTTCGTCGGGCGGGATGCGGCGCGCGGCATGGAGGTGCTGAAGGAGCTCCGGCGCAGCGGGCCGGGGAAAGACCACGCCTTTCTCCAGGCGGACCTGTCTCTGATGCGAGAGGCTCGCCGGGTGGCGGGCGAGGCCCTGCAGCGCGCCCCCCGCCTCGATGCAGTGGTCTGCTGCGCGGGCGTGCTGTCCTTCGTCCCGGAGTGGACCGACGAGGGGCTGGAGCGGACTCTCGCCCTGAACTACCTCGGCCGGTTCCTGCTCGCGCGGCGCACTCTCCCGGCTCTTCAGCGCTCGCCTTCCGGCCGGCTGGTCCTGGTCGCGAACGCGGGGAAGTACCGCGACACACTCGACCTCGGGGAGCTGGAGCACCGGCCACGCCGCCAGGGGCTGCAAGTTTCGGGGCGTACCCAGGTGGCGAACGACCTGCTCGCGCTCGAGCTCGCGCGGCGGCTGTCAGGGACCCGCGTGGAGATCACCTGCGTGTTTCCCGGGGTGACGCGCACGGACGTGTTCCGGAATGCCCGGGGCGTGCCGTGGTGGGGGCGTCCGCTGGCGCCGGTTCTCCCCTGGCTCGGACAGTCTCCCGAGCATGCGGCGCGGACGCCGGTACACCTCGCCTCGAGCCCCGAGGCCGTGGGCAGCGGTGGACGCTTCTATGGGCCCAACCTGCGTGAGCAGCGCCTTCCGGCGTGGCTTCGCGCGGAGCGGGCCGAAGCGCTGTGGAGCGCCACGGAGACGCTTCTCGCGCCCTGGCTCGACGAACGGCCGCGTGCCGTCCGTGGTGGATGAGGGTCGAGGAGCGTTTCGCTCAGAGAGCGTTGGGGCTGTTCTGCACGGCGCCGGCACGCTCCTGCTTCCGGCGCTTCGCCCGGCGGCGCATCGACAGACGCTCCAGCATCGGCAGGTAGTCCACGTACAGCCGGCCGTCGAGGTGGTCGATCTCGTGCTGGGCCGCAGTGGCGAGGAGCCCCTCGCAGCGGAGGCGCTGCAGCTGCCCATCGACGTCGAGGAACTCGACCGTGGCGATTGCGGGTCGCTCCACCTCCTCGGCCTCGCCGGGGATGGACAGGCAACCCTCGCGGTAGACCGAGAGCCCGCCTTCGGTGGCGACGATGCGCGGGTTGATCATCGCGACCGGCTGCACCTCCGGCTGCCGGGGCCGGGTGTCGAGCACCAGGACCCGCTGGAGCACGCCGATCTGCGGCGCGGCGAGACCCACGCCGGGTGCGGCGTACATGGTCTCGAACATGTCGTTCACCAGCGCGCGGACCGAGGCGTCGACCGCCTCGACCGGAAGGGCGCGGCGCCGGAGGACGGGATCGGGCCAGAGGCGAATCTCGCGGATCATCGCCTTCGGTTTAGTCGCGGGGTGAGGCACGCGCAATCGAGCGGCAGCGGAAAAGGTGGCACCCGCTCCCGGGATGTCGTCTCCTCGCCGGCAATGCCGCGACATGGGTTGCCTGCGCTCGGGCTCGCCGTCCTTCTCGCCTGTGCCTCCGGGGCTCCACCCGCCGCGACGGGGACGCCGGCGCCGAGCGCTCTGCCTCTGCCACGGTTCACGCCCGAGGAGCGCGCGCGGCTGGTCGGGCCGGTGACGGTCGATCCACCCGGATCGGCGTCGACCGGGGCGCTGAGCAGATGTGGCTCCGCTGCTTGGCCATCGTTCGCGGCATCATCGACGTGGACGGACGCGTCCAGGTCCTCGACGCGCTCAAGGGCTGTCCGCCCCCGGCCACGATGGACCTCATCGAGCGCGGGCTGCGGGAGGCGCGCTATCGGCCGGCACAGCTCGATGGCCGGGCCGTGCCGATCGGCGCGGCCTGGCACATCCAGGTGCTAGCCAACGAGCCGCCTTACCGGGTCGTGGTCGCCGAGCCTCTTTGGCCGGCCCAGTAGTCACTCGCCCAGCGACCGCGCGTAGGCGTTCCGGAGAGCATCGTCGGACAGCGCGCGCGCTGCCTCGGAGAGGAGCGCCTGCATCCGCTCGGCCCGGGCCTGGACCCGGGGGTCCGGATGACCCGACCAGCGCAGCGGGTCGTACTCCGCCGACAGCCGGGCGAACGCACGGGTCACCTCGTCGGTCCCCGCGTTGCGCGGCAGCCCCAGCACCGTGAAGTAGTCCGCGTCCTCCACCTGGGCCCAGCGCGCCTCGAGCCGCGCCGCGGCGACCTCCACCGTCTCTGCCCGCGCCTCCTCCTGCGAGGGCGGCCGGAGCTCGATCCACCCCAGCGCCACCGCCACGGCCAGCGCCTTGCGACCTGGGTCCCGGGACACGCCGGTGGCGAGCAGCAGCTGCTGCACGGTGCGCTGGCCGTCGATCCCCTCCAGCAGCCGCCGCTCGCGGTCACCGAGACCGAGCGCCTGCGTGTCGACGCGCCGAACCATCTTGGGCACACCACGCATCGAGGGAACGAGCCGTTCCACCTCCTCCGCCGGCAGGCCGCGCCGCACGCCCTCCGCGGCGAGGGCCGAGAGGGGACGCACCGCCGTTCGCCGTCCCTCCGGCGGGGGCGTATCCGCGCTGAGGCGGTAGAACGACACCGGCTCGCTGAACGCCTCCAGCGCACGGGCCTCGGTCAGCCGCTGCAGAAAGGGCACCATCTCGGCGTCGGTGATCAGCTTCCGGCGGAGCAGCTCCTGTAGGAGCTCCGGCTCGCCGAGCCGGAGGATGCGCAGCTCGCGGTCCGCAGCGGCGTCCACCAGCCCGTCGCGGATCGCGTGGTCGAGGACCGACTCCGTGGACACGGTGCTCGCCGCTGCCGCCAGCACGCCTTCCTCGAGCCAGAGCACCCGCAGCGCATCGGCGGAGCGGAGCTCGAGCCTCGCCGTCGCCCGACCGCCCTCGAGCCGGAACAGGAGCGCCGCCAGATCCTCCAGCGTCACCCGCCCGGCGTCGGCGATCGCCCAGCGAGCACGCTCCGTCTCCCGGCGCGCGGCCTCCGCCGCCTCGGCCTCGGCCTGGGCGCGGACCTCCGCCTGCCGGCGCTCCTCGTCGACGCGGGCACGGCGCTCCGCGCTCTCGCGAATCTCCTCGGTCTCCGCTCGCGCGCCCTGGAGCTCCTGACGCAGGCGGGCCGCCTCGTCGGCCGCGGCCCGGGCGGCCTCCTCGGCCTCGACCCGCGCCGTGGACTGCTGCGCGACACGGATCTCCGCCTCCACCATCCTCCCGCGCCCCTGCTCCAGCTCCTCGCGCAGCCGGCGAACCTCGGTCCTCAGCTCCAGCAGCTCGCGGCGGAGGTCGTCCCCTTGCGCGCGCTCGGTATGCACCCACGCCTCGGCCCGCCGCCGCGCCTCCACCGCCGCCCGCTCCTCGGCGGCAAGCCGCGCGGCGAGCTCCGTCGCCTCCCGCTCCAGCGACTGGCTTGCCTCGGACAGCGTGACGTTGGCCGCGCTGGCCTCGGACAGCGCCCCACGGAGGTGCTCCAGCTCCACCGCGCGCGCATGGAGCTCGCGACCGAGCCGGTCGATGTCTGCCTGCGAGCGGGCCTCGAGCGCCAGCCGGGCATTGGTCTCCGACTCGGCGCGCGCCTCCGCCTCGCGCAGGGTGCTGGCCAGCAGCTCGGCCTCGGCCACCCCGGTCGCCTGTGCCGATTCCACCGCCGCCCGCGCCGCGGACGCACGCTCCCGCTCCTGCTGCAG
>JBKPMY010000321.1:0-5140 GCA_046732375.1 Myxococcota bacterium | reverse complement strand
CCGGGAAGGCGGCGCAGGCGGGGCTCGACTACTTCCTCAATCTCATGGCGCTGATCTCGGTGAACCTCGGCCTGATCAACCTGGTGCCCATCCCGGCGCTGGACGGGTTCCAGCTGCTGTCGGCGGGATGGGAAGCGGTGCGGCGTCGGCCCATCCCGATGCGCGCGCGGGAGATCGCCAATGCGGTCGGCATCGTGGCGCTCATCGTGCTGATGGTCCTGGTCTGCGTGAACGACCTCACGCGCTGAGCGTGCTCGGTTGCAGACCTGGCGACGGTCTTCGAAGCGTGCTCCGGCCGTCCGGTGGGCTCCGGGAGCAGCGACGCGCCTCCTCGGGTGTCTCGTGCTTCTCCTCGCCGTCGGTTGCGCGCGCAACCTCCGGTCGGAGGGTGGCGGCGGAGAAGAGGGCGAAGCTTCCTGGTACGGGCCCGGGCTCTACGGCCGGAAGACCGCCAGCGGCGAGGTGCTCCGCCCGGGCACGATGACCGCCGCGCACCGGACGCTGCCCTTTGGCACCTGCCTGCGCGTCACCAACCTCGAGAACGGCCGAGTGGTGGAGGTTCGGGTGAACGACCGCGGGCCGTACGCCGCCGGCCGCATCCTCGACGTCTCGGAGAGCGCCGCCCGCACCCTGGGCATGCACGGGAAGGGGGTCACCCGCGTCCGGCTGGAGCGCTGCTCGGGTCGCACGGCCGTGGAGATTCCCGAGGGGGCGGGGGAAGAGCAGCGAGTGGCCCAGGCGTGGATCCAGGAGGTCGGCGAGGGGCTGTGAGTTCCCCGGGGACCCTCCCGGGTTGCATCCGGGCCCCCGACCCGGGCAAAGCACGGGTCCCGGGATGATCGTCGCGCTCGACAGCTCCACCCTCACGCTCTCGCTGGCCGTCGGCCGGCCGGGTGATGCGCAGCCGGTCGCCGCGGAGCGCCTCGGGCCCCCGGCGAAGATGAGCGACCTGCTCCCCGCGGCGCTGCTCGACCTCCTCCGCCGGGCCGGGTTGACGCTCGACGACGTGCGCGGGTTCGCGGTCGGCCTCGGGCCGGGGAGCTTCACCGGGCTGCGGATCGGCCTGGCCACGGTGAAGGGGCTCGCCTACGCCCGCCGGCTCGGGGTGTCGGGTGCCTCGTCGCTGGCCGCGCTCGCCCTCGAGGGTCCCGAGAATCTGCCGCTGGCGGTGGTCTCGGTGGCCCGCCGCGGGGAGCTGTACCTCGGTCGTTATCGCCGCACCGGCGATCGAGTCGAGGCGCTCGCCCCGGAGGAAGCGTGCACCGAGGCCGAGCTGGCGCGCTGGCTGTCCGGCGAGCCTGAGGCACGGGTGCTCGGTCCCGCGGTGCACGACGCGCGTCCGGCGCTCCTCACGGCGGGCGTGCCGGAGACGGCGCTCCTCGAGTCGCCCGACGTCCCTTCCGCCTGGGCGGTGGCCCGGTTCGCCGGCCTTCCTCCGCCGTTCGACGTTCAGGCGCTCGCGGCGCTCGAGCCGCACTACGTCCGCGCGTCGGAGGCGGAGCGCAACCCGAAGTTCCCCCCGCTCCCCGGCCCTTCGCCGACGGCGCGCATCCGCGGCGAGGAGAGCTGAGCATGGACCGCAGCTGGGAGCTGGCAGTGGTGGGGGCCACCGGCGTCGTGGGCGGGGAGCTGGTGGGGGCGCTCGCCCAGTCAGGGCATCCACCGGAGCGGATCCGCCTGCTGGCCTCGGAGCGCTCGGCGGGCGAGGAGCTTCCCTTCGGCGACGAGACGCTCGAGGTGGAGATCGCAAAGGCCGAGACGCTGCGGGGGGCGCGCCTGGTGTTCCTTGCCACCCCGGGCGACGTCTCGCGGACCCTGGCCCAGGTGGCCGAGGCAGCCGGGGCGCTGGTGGTCGACACCAGCCGGGCCTTCCTCTCCGACCTCCGGACCCCGGTGGTCTTTCCCCGCGTGCCGGGGTCGGGGCTGGGCCGGGTGCCTGACGCGCGGCGGTTCCGGGTGCCGGGCCCGGTGAGCCAGACGATCCTCGGATGTCTCGAGCCGCTCCGCGCGGCGGCCGGACTGCAGCAGGTGCAGGTCTCGGCGCTCATCTGCGCGTCGGGCGCCGGCCGTCAGGGGGTCGTCGAGCTCGAGCAGCAGACCGCGGGACTTCTCGCCTCCCGGGAGCTCGAGCCCACGCACTTCCCGCACCGGCTGGGGTTCAACCTGGTGCCGCAGGTCGGCCCCTTCAGCGAGGGCAGCGGGTCGACGCTGGAGGAGCTCTCCTGGCGCGCGGAGACGGGCCTGCTCTGGGGGCGCTCGGCGCCGGCGCTGGACGGGACGGCGGTGTGGGTCCCGACGTTCTACGGGGACCTGGTGCTGATGCAGGTCCGGCTGGGGCGACCAATGACTCCGGCCGAGGCGCGGCAGCTGCTCCAGTCCGCGCCCGGGCTCAAGGTGCTCGACGTCCCAAGTGAACGCGTCTACCCCATGCCGATGCTGGTGACCGCGGACGACGCGATCCACGTGGGGCGCATCCGCGCCTTCGCCGGCAGCGCGGACGTGCTGGAGCTGGTCGCGGCCATCGACAACGCCGGGGCAACGGCCCGCCTGTGTCTCGAGGTGGCCGAGCTGGTGAGCCAGGCCCCTGTGACAAATTGACAGAGGCAGCCGAGCGGGGGTGTCGCGTTGACCCGTCGAACGTGCCCTCCCGGGGGAGGTGCGGGGCGCGACAGCTGGCCCCGCGCTTGCTATCCCTCGGGCGGATGCGCACCCCCCTCCGCGCGGGGCTGGTCCTGCTCGTGGTCGCGAGCCCGGCCCTGGCCCAATCTCTCTCTCTCTCCTTCGGGGGCGGGGGAAGCGTGACGTCGTTCCCGTTCAACCAGGCGTCGTGCAACAACAACAACTCGTACATCATCACCTGGTCGGCGACGGGACTCGGCTCCGGCAACGCCTGCGCCAACATGCAGATCTTCGTCACCAACGCCCAGAGCTGCCCGAACTCGCCAAACACAAGCGGCAGTACCGATGCGGGAAGCGGTGTCCCGGACGTGATCATCGGCACCGTCGACATCGCCACCCTCGCGACCGGGAGTGGGACGGTCCAGGCCCAGCGGCTCCGGGACATGCCCGGGCTCGGTGGCAACTGCCCGGACGGGGTGAACGTAACGAACGCGGTCTGCGCCTCCGTTCAGACCCGGGCCGCGGGCTCGACCAGCTGTGACACCTTTCAGACCTCGACCACCAACCTCACGCTCCAGTACGACGCCAAGCCACCTGCTGCGCCCTCGATGAACCTGCTGGCCCAGGACGCGAAGATCGTGGTGCAGCTCGGGCCCGAGGGGGAGACGCTCAAACTCTACGAGACCCAGTATGCCGAGGCACCCCCCGGTGATGCAGGGCCCGTCTGGAGGCAGGGCCCGAACCTCGAGGCCAGCAAGACCAGCGTGTCCATCACCGGCCTGACCAACGGCCAGGAGTACCTCGTCCAGGCCCGGTCGGTCGACGTGGTGGACAACGTGTCGGCCTACACCGCGGCGCTGAGCGCCACTCCGGAGGCCTCGAACGGGTTCTGGGGCGAGTACAAGGACGCGGGCGGACACGAGCTCGGAGGCTGCAGCGCTACCGGCGCGGCGGTTCCCTCCGTGGTCGGCGCGCTGGGGGTGCTCGTCGCACTGATGCGGAGGCGGCGGTGAGGGCGGGCACGGTCGCGATGCTGCTGGCCGCCTCTGTCGCGTCGGCGCAGACGGTGGTGCAGATCAAGCCGCCCCCGCCTCCCGAGCCTCCCATCGGCTTCATCTTCGAGCTGAAGATGGGAACGCTCATTCCTCGGGTGGGGGACGAGCCGGGGCTCTCCTCGAACCCCTACGAGACCATCTTCGGGAACAAGAGCATGCTGTTCGGCGGCGCTGAGATCGACTTCGTCGCCTGGCGCGGCTACGGGTCGTTCACCGTCGGCTTCGGAGCCGGCTACGCCGAGAAGTACGCGCCGGCCATCCTGGTGACCGATGGACCCGACAACGGCCAGCCGTCCACCGAGAAGACGGCGCTGATCATCTTTCCGCTCCGTGTCCCGTTTGCCTACCGGTTCGATGCCACGTGGACGCGCTGGGGAATCCCCTTCGTCCCGTACGTGAAGCTGGCGCTGCTGATGACACCGTGGCGGGTCACCAAGGGCGGCACCACCGAGGTGGTGAACGGGCAGAGCGGCGCGGGTCTGAAGTGGGGGTACGGTTTCACCGCCGGCGTGGCGTTCATCCTGAACGTGCTCTCGCCGCAGATGGCGAAGGACATGGTGAACGACACCGGCATCCGCCGGACCTACGTCTTCGGCGAGTACAACTACGACAAGCTCGACGACTTCGGGAAGATCGGGCTGAACCTCTCGGCGCGGTACTTCACGTTCGGCCTGGGCTTCGAGTTCTAGCGTGGCGCTCACCGTCCTCTACTTCGCTGCGGCTCGCGAGCGCGCCGGGACGGCGCAGGAGACGGTGGAGTGGGGCGGCGGGTCGGTGCGGCAGCTGCTGGAGACGCTGGCGGCGCGTCATCCGGACCTTCGCGCGCTCTTGCCGCACCTCCGGGTGGCGGTGAACCAGGAGTTCACGTCGCTGGACGCGGCGGTCCCCGACCGGGCCGAGGTGGCGCTGGTCCCGCCGGTTGCAGGCGGCTCGGACTGCTTCCGCCTCTCGCAGCACGCGCTCGAGCTGGACGAGGTGGTGCGCGCGGTGGGCGGGACCGAGCGCGGCGGGCTGGTCACCTTCACCGGCACCGTGCGCTCCGAGACCCGCGGACGGCGCGTGCGCTCACTGAGCTACGAGGCCTATCCGGCGATGGTGGAGCGCTCGATGGCGAGCATCGGCCGGGAGATCGAGTCGCAGTGGCCCGGGACCCGGGTGGCCATCGTCCACCGGGTGGGAACGCTGGAGCCGGGCGAGGCGGCGGTGGTCATCGCCGTCTCCGCGCCGCACCGGGCGGCGGCCTTCGAGGGCTGCCGGCACGCCATCGAGCGGCTGAAGGCCGACGTCCCGATCTGGAAGAAGGAGCGGTTCGAGGACGGCGAGGAGTGGGTGGGTCTCGGGCCCTAGAACGGGCCGGGGACGTCACTTGCCGGCGTCTGGCGCGCCGGCCGGCTTCGCCGCGGGCGTGGCCGGGGCCGGCTTCGGTGCTCCGGCGGCTGGAGGTGCGGCCGCACCCGATGCTGCCG